>JBOHRW010000215.1:0-4052 GCA_050732935.1 Gemmatimonadota bacterium | reverse complement strand
ATCCAGCGCATCAGCTCGGCCCGCTCGTGGGGGTAGTTGAGATAGCCGTCGTACTGGTGGTAGTCGGCCAGCACCTGGACCCCGACGGCGACGATCTTGAGCCGCGCCCGGCTGGCCGCGAGCCCTTCCTTCAGCCAGGCGAGCTGCTCCGCCCCCATGAGCGTCTTCCCCGGCACGCGCGGCCCGTCCTCGGGATCCCGGTAGAACCGGTCATCGGTCAGGAAGAGCTCGACGTCGCCCATGACGACCCGGCTGTAGATCCCGTCGATCTCCGGACCCGGCCCGTAGGCGGGGTTGGCCCAGAAACGCTCGAAGACGCGGCTCACCTCGCGCTTGAGCGGAAACGTCCGGTCCGGATCGCCGTCGCCGTAGTCGTGATCATCCCAGATCGCATAGTTGACCGCCTGCCGAAGGACGGGCTGGAGGGTCGGCAGATCCCGCAGCTCGGCGTACTTGAAGGCCATACGGGCGGGATCGGTCCAGTCCGCCGGGTGAGTCGAGTCGGCGTCCTCGAAGTAGTTGTTGTCGCCGAGCCAGACGACCACGTCGGGGCGATCGGCCTCGATCGCCGTCCAGATCGGCTGGATCGAGTCCCACAGGACCCGGGCGCAGGAGACGAGTGCGATCCGGAGGCGGGTCGGCTCGCCGGGTCGGGGAAAGGTGCGGAAAGCGATCTCCGGGTCCATCCGCACCGGCCGGTAGTCCGCCTCGAGCCGGACGCTGTAGCGGGTGTCGGGCTCGAGCCCGTCGAGCCGGAGAATCGCGGGGGCTCCGGCCCTCACGTCCAGGTCGGCTTCCACGACCCGCCCGTCCGGGCCGATCGCCTCGGCGTCGAGCTCCTCGGAACCCGTGGGCTGAAGCCAGATCCACGCGCCGGTATCGGTCGTGTGCCCGACCATGGGACCGAGAGCGACGACAGAATCGAGCGGCACGGGGCGCGCAGCGGCCCGAGCGTCCCGCCCGGTCGTGATGTTCGACCCCGCGCCCGAGGCACAACCCGCGACGACGAGCGCGAAGATTGCGGAGAAGCGCAGCACGGGGCCGCAAGGTACCCCCCGGCTCCAAGCCGGGCGAGACGCGCCTAGACAGTCGCCGGGGGTCTCGCTATCCTGCGTTCGTCACGAATCCATCACAACCGACGTGGCGCTCTGATCCGCGCAGGCGGAAAGACCCGGGAGGATCCATGCTGCGGAAGCTCATGCCGCGAGAGACCAACTTCTTCGACTTCTTCGAGCGCCATGCCGCCACGACGGTCCAGGGTTGCCGCGAGCTTCTGGACATGGCCACGACGGGCGGCGACTTCGAGGCCCGCGCGAAGCGGATCAAGGCCCTCGAGCACGAGGCCGACTCGATCACCCACGACTGCATGGAAGCGCTCCACAAGACCTTCATCACCCCGCTCGACCGCGACAGCATACACACGCTGATCTCCCGGATGGATGACATCATGGACTTCGTCGACACGGTAAGCGACCAGTGCGTCCTCTACAACATCGAGCGGATGACGCCCGACGCACGCGAGCTGGCCGAGGTCCTTCTCGAGTCGACCCTGCAGCTCGAGGAAGCGGTAAAGGGACTCCGCGACATGAAGAACGCGGGCGCGATCTCCGAGCGCTGCATCGACGTGAACCGCCTCGAGAACCGTGGCGACGAGATCCTGCGCAAAGCGGTGGCGCGTCTCTTCGACGACGAGAAGGATCCCATCTCGATCATCAAGTGGAAGGAGATCTACGAAAACCTCGAGACGGCGACCGATCGCTGCGAGGACGTGGCCAACACCCTCGAAGGCATCGTCCTCGAGAACGCCTGACCCGCTGACCGGGATCCCGTGGAAACCCTCACCATCCTCGTCGTCTTCACGGTGGCCGTCGCGTTCGCCTTCGACGTCATCAACGGCTTCCACGACGCCGCGAACTCGATCGCCACGATCGTCTCGACACGGGTTCTCCGCCCCCGCTATGCGGTGCTCTGGGCCGCCTTCTTCAACTTCGTGGCGATGTTCATCTTCGCGCCGAAGGTCGCCGACACGATGTCCAAGATCGTCGACGTCCAGGCGGACGACTCCTCCTATGTCTGGGTCGTCCTGGCGGGACTGATCGGGGCCATCGTGTGGGACCTCCTGACCTGGTGGTGGGGCCTGCCGACCAGCTCGTCCCACGCGATCATCGGCGGCTTCGCCGGCGCCGGCGTGGCCCACGCCGGATTCGATGTACTCAACTATGACAAGATCCTGCTGGCTGTCGGGTTCATCCCGCTGGCGCCCCTGATCGGGATGGTGGCCGCGGTGATCCTGATGATCGGAGTAGCCTGGATCTTCCGCCGGTGGACCCCCGCCGCTGTGGACGGTTTCTTTCGCAAGGGACAGCTCGTGTCGGCCGCGCTCTACTCGCTGGGCCATGGCGGCAACGACGCCCAGAAGACGATGGGCATCATCGTCGCGCTGCTCGTGGCGGCGGGCTCCCTGAGCCCCGACACCGAGCTCTCTTTGGGCAACCCGCGGACCTTGTGGATCATCCTGGGTGCGCACGCCGCGATGGGGATCGGGACCGCGCTCGGCGGCTGGCGGATCGTTCGCACGATGGGGATGCGGATCACCAAGCTCAAGCCGGTGGGCGGCTTCTGCGCCGAGACCGGCGGCGCCTTCACGCTCTTCCTGGCGACGAATATGGGCGTCCCCGTCTCGACGACCCATACGATCACCGGCGCGATCGTGGGCGTCGGCTCCACGCGCGGCGCCTCGGCGGTCAAGTGGGGGGTCGCGGGACGGATCGTCTGGGCATGGATCCTGACGATTCCGGCGGCGGCCATCGTGGCGATGTTGTTCTACTACGTCACGACGCTGTTCCACTCGGTCTGATCTCGTCGGACCGATTACCGAGCCGATCTATCTGCTCGGGATCGTGAGGCGGAACGTGGTACCGGCGCCCGGCCGGGATTCGAGCACCGCCATTCCCCCGTGCGCTTCTGCCACATGCTTGACGATGGAAAGACCCAGGCCCGTGCCGCCGTTGGAGCGCGAGCGACCCTTTTCGACACGATAGAAGCGCTCGAAGACGCGTGTCTGGTCCTCGTACGGAATCCCCGGCCCCGAGTCGGAAACCTCGAGCTCCACACCCTGTCCGGTCGGGCGGGCTCGGACCTCGATCCGGTCCCCGTGGCGACAGTATTTGATGGCGTTCTCGAGCAGGTTCGCCATTGCTTGCCGGAGGAGCCCCCGATCCCCGTCGATCATTGCGTCGGGCTCGGCGGCCACGGCGATGGTCATGCCCCGATCCTCCGCCCGCGGCCTCCATTCCCAGGCGAGCTCGCGCAGCATCTCTCCTGCGGAGAAGCGCTCGCGATGAGGCGCGAATCCGGCTTCCTCCAGGCGCGCCAGCTCGAGGAGGTCGCTGATCAGGGCCGCCAGTCGCTCGACGTGACGGCGGATCACGGCGGCGTGCTCGCGGACCTCCCCGGCCGAGAGTCCCGCCCCGGAGAGCGCCTCCGCATAGCCCGACAGCGCGGTCAGCGGCGTCCGCAGCTCGTGGCTCACGTTGGAGACGAAGTCGCGGCGCACCGTGTCGACCCGCTTGAGGGCGGTGATGTCGTGGAAGACGGCCACGGCCCCGCCTTCGGGGAGGCCGACCGCGTGCAGGGTCAACGTCCGCTCGGCCGGCCACGTGACCTGGATTTCCCGGCTCACTGTCCGGCCATCGGTGACATCCGCGAGCGCTTCGGCGACACCCGGACTTCGGACCGCCTCGGCGAGGCTCCGGCCGACGACGGGTCGCCCCAGGCCGAAGAGACGGCGCAGCGCCGGGTTCGTCCGGCTCACCGTGCCCGACGGATCGGTGACCAGGACACCCTCTGCCATGCCGTCCAATACCGCCTCGAGCCGCTCGCGCTCGAGGGTCGCCTCGCGGATCCGGGAGGCAAGCTGGTTGCGCGCACCGTCCAGGGCCCGTCCCAGCTCTTCCAGCTCGTCGCCCGTGGCAACCCGGACGCGCGCGCCGAGGTCGCCGGCCTCGACCCGCTGGGCGGCCTCGCTCAGCCGGACGATCGGCCGGCTGATC
>JBOHRW010000214.1:0-18720 GCA_050732935.1 Gemmatimonadota bacterium | reverse complement strand
ATATACGGCCGCGCGCGTCAACTTCTTTCGGGTAGGGCGGAGGCACTGCTTTGCAGCGCGCCATCCTTTTGAGTTGGTAGAGAGTGGGAAGATTTCCTACCGCCGCCACCTTTCCCAACGCTCTCGGCGCTCGGCGGTGATGCGGTCGAACTCCTTCTGCTGGGCGGGATCGAGGACGGCGCGGATCTCCGCGCTGGCCGAGTCGACGACGGCTTCGAGCTCCGCGCGGGAGTCTTCCCAGGAGGCCCGGCCCTGGGCGCCACGCTGGTCGAAGATCCGGTCCAGCTCCTCCCTCTGCTCGGGCGTCACCTCGAGCACGTCGTAGAGCCGCTCCCGCCGCTCCGCGCGCTCCTCGGGGGGTGGGAAGCGATCGGCGATCCGGCGGGCGATCAGGATGCGGTCGACGGCCATCCCGGCCAGGAAGCCGGCCAGAAGCACCGCCAGCAGCATGGCTGGGACCAGGAAGTGGCGGGATCGGCCGCTCATCAGGCGCCCTCCTCCGGCAACCCCATCAGCTCATCGAAGACGGGGGCCTCGGGATCGTCGAGAAAACGCTCCGCCGCGGGGGGCAGCAACGCGCCCGCCACGTACGGCTCGACAACCGGTGGTCCCGCGTCCACGAGGACGAGCGCCGCGATGGCCGCGGCGGCGAGCAACGCAGCGGCCGAGAAGGCCGGCGTGCCCCAACGTCGCCACTCCACGAGGGAGGTCGTGTCGCCGGCGCGGCGGGAGAGCACCGGCTCTGCACGTCGCATGATCTCCGCGATGGCGCGCTGCCGCTCGGTCTCCGTGAGCCTGAGGGCGCTCAGCTCGATCCGCTCTTCGTCCCGCTCTTCGTCGCTCATGGAGCTTCTCCTTCCGCCAGCCTCTCACGCATCGCGCGGCGGGCGTTGTGGAGGTGAACCCGCGCCGATCCTTCGCTGATGTCGAGCGCTTCGGCAATCTCTCGGTGCGACCAGCCTTCGAGGTCGAACCGCAGCAGGACCTCGCGCTGGAGCGGCGTCAGCCCCTCCATCGCGTGGAGAAGCCGCTGCCGGAGCTCGGCCCGCTCCACCTCTGCAGACGCTTCCGGTCGGTCCGAGGCCGGATCGACCGACTCCAGCGGGACCGCCTTCCGGACGGCCCGGTGGCGCCGGACGTTGAGGGCCCGGTTCCGGACGATCTCGAGCAACCAGGCCCTGAAAGCGGCCGGGTCGCGCAGGTCGTCGATCCGCTCGAGCGCCTGGACGAAAGCGTCCTGGCACACGTCCTCGGCGTCCGCCGGCTCCGCGACTCTCGAAAGGGCGACCACGTACGCTGTGTCGTAGTGCCGGTTCACGAGCTCCTCGAACGCCCGGGGGTCGCCGGCCCGCGTACTCTCGACGAGCGCGGCCTCGGTCTCGGTCATCCTCCTCCCGGTCAAGACGACACTCGAGCCAGGCCGAACGTTAATGCCGGTCGGGAACGGGTCGCGAGACCGGCCGTCCTTAACGTCCAGCGGGGGCTCCGTGTCCTGGAATCGAACGAATCGATTTCAACACGAACCGGAGGCAGCCATGGACGTGAAGCTTCTTCGAATCGAGACCCTGGGCGTGATCCTGACGATGGCGGCGTGCGCCGGCCATCCCTCTCCGGCCGGCGCGCAGTCCGAATCGGCTGACGAATCCGGGTTCGTCCAGATGGATCCGCACATGAAGATGACCGCGTTGACGGAAGCGACCGCCGAGGATTCGACGCGGGCCTGGGCGCTGGTCGAGACCCTGCGCGGCGAGCTCGATCCCTACCGGGACCACGAGCAGGCGATGGCGGACGGCTATCAGCCGTTCCTGGCCGGGATCGCCGCGAAGGAGACCCACTTCACTAACAAGCGCTACGCCATGCTGGCCTCGTTCGACTTCGAGGCGGGCAAGCCGACCTCGCTCCTCTACGAGCGTGAGGGCGACGGCTACCGGCTGGTCGGGGCCATGTACACAGCTCCCGCCAGAATGTCGGTCGAGGATCTCAACGAGCGGGTCCCACTCGCCTTCGGGCAGTGGCACCTGCACGTGAACGTCTGTCTGCCGCCACGCGGCCAGCGGCGCGGCCTGCGCGATTTCGTGGGCCCGAACGCCCGCTTCGGACCCGCTGGCTCGATCGCAACCGCTGAAGACTGCGAGGACGCGGGCGGCCGGTTCAAGCCGAGCATCTTCGGGTGGATGCTCCACGTCTATCCCTGGGAGGAGACGCTCGACCTGGTGTTCCAGCCGCCCGTGAACCATCGCGAGGGCCACGCCATGCTCGGAACCGGAGAAGGAGCGACCCCCGGTGACGAGGAGCACGACGGTCACGCGCACTAGCCGAGCACGCAGGCTACCTCGGCGTGAGCGTCGCCACGGGCAGCACGAGCTCCTCGAGCGAGATCCCGCCGTGCAGGAAGGCGCCGTAGTAGCGGGCCTGGTACTCGCGGAGCTTGGTGGGATAGACGAAGTAGTAATCCTCGACCGCCATCAGGGCGGCCACGTTGGTGCCCCGGTCGGGAAGCCCGATCGCCGCCAGGTCCACCACCCGATAGGCGGTGTCGTCGCTCTCGGCGCGGATGTCGTTGCCGAACTTGTAGCGCAGATTCTGGGATGCGTCGCGCCGTGCGTAGACCGTCGCCGGCCTGAGGCAATGCACGGAGCCGTGATCGGTGGTGAGCACCACGCGCACGCCGTGCCGCGCCGCCTGCCCGAGCAGGTCGATCAGGGCCGAGTGCATGAACCACGAACGCGTCAGGGAGCGGAAGGCCTCCTGATCGGGGGCGATCTCGAGCAGGATCTCCGACTCCGAGCGGCCGTGCGTCAGCACGTCGATGAAGTTGAACACGAACGCGGAAAGGCGGCTCTGGAAGCACTGCGGCAGGCGCTTCAAGGCTCCGGCCGCGTCCTCGGCCGTGTAGACCTTGGTGTACTGGACCGGACACGCCTCGGCCAGCCCCTTGCGCTTCAGCTGAAGTTCCAGGAGCTCGCGCTCGTACGGGTTCAGCGAACTCTCGATGTCGTGGTCGCCGATCCACAGGCCGGGCTGGCGTTCGACGATCTGACGCGGGAACCAGCCGCTGAAGATGGCGTTTCGGGAGTAGGGGGTCGCCGAGGGCACGATCGAGCCCGCGTGCGTCTCCTCGACGGCGAAGTGACGCTCGACGACGTCACGGATAGCGATCCACTGGTCGAGCCGGAGGCAGTCGATGATGATGAAGAAGACCGGGCCCGGATCCGCCTCGAGGAGCGGGACCACGTGATGTCCCACGAGGTCCGGCGAGAGCGTCGGCCGCTCTCCCGGCCGGGCCGTGACCCAGTCGGGGTAGCGCTCGATGACGAACCGCGAGAAATCCGCGTTCGCGGCCCGGTGCAGCTCCTGCTGGCTCTCCAGGAGCCCGCGCTCGCCGGCTTCGACCAGCCTCATTTCCCAGTCGAGCAGCTCGCGATAGAGATCCACCCAGTCGTCCCACGACGCGCAGGCTTTGCGCTCGTCCTCCAGCTCGAGGTAGCGACGGCTGAACTCCTGGGCGATCGTCTGGTGACGGATCTGAGAGCCCTCGAGCAGCCGCTTGAGCACGGACAGGACCTGATTGGGGTTGATCGGCTTCACCAGATAGTCATCGACCCGCCGACCGATCGCCTGGTCCATCAGGCCCTCTTCCTCGCTCTTGGTGACCATGACGACCGGCAGACGCGGATGGACGTCGCGGATCCGCTGGAAGACGGTCATGCCGCGCATGCCGGGCATCTGCTCGTCGAGAAGGACGCAGTCGAAGCCGTTTTCCGTGAGCACGGCCAGGGCGTCTTCCCCGTTGGGCGCGGTGACGACCTGGAACCCGCGCTTCTCGAGGAACAGGATGTGGGACTTGAGGCCGGCGATCTCGTCGTCGACCCACAGGATGCGGCGGGCGTCTGCCATGGGATGAATGTAACCCGCCCGGCAGCGACGGTTCCGCGGGAGGCTCGCGCGTGAGGCGAGAACCCCGGCCCGAGCTGGTCGAGGGGTCGGGAAGCGCGGGCACGCAGGTGGCGTAGCGGGGTACCAGTTCTTAACTTGGGGTCCGGATCTCAGATACCATGGAGGAATCATCGACATGCCGGATGTGAAGGACATCGAATTCCCGGAGACCGGGGAACGTGAGGCCGCGGGGGCGACCGAGGCCGGCGTGGGTGCCGGCGAGTATGACGAGGAGGCCCTGCGCGAGCGCGTCGAGGAGGCGCTCGACACGATCCGCCCGGCCATCGCGATGGACGGCGGAAACGTCGAGCTGCTCGATATCGAGGACGGCGTGGTCACCCTGCGGATGATGGGCGCCTGCGGAGGCTGTCCCATGTCGACGATGACGCTGAAGCAGGGGATCGAACAGCGGTTGCGGGAGATGGTGCCGGGGATCGCCCGCGTGGACGCCATCTGAGGCCGGCGAAAAGCCACGACGCATAACGTTCACCGTTTCGCCGGAGAGCGGATGAGCCGGGTGGAAGCCCGGCTCTTCGTGTTTATGGGGGCGGGGTCGCGGAACGACCGACGCCACTAGAATGTCCGCGTCCATGTCGAAGCTCTGGAGAATCGCCTACAACGGGATCGCGGTCCCGGTCGCGCGCGCGGGGCTGCCGGTTGTCCGTCGTGCTCGACCGGGCGTCGAGCGGGCCGTGGGGGCGCGCGAGGGCCTTCTCGAACGGTGGGAGGAGGCGCTCGAATCCCTGGCGGACGGCTCCCCGCGGATCTGGCTGCACGCAGCCAGTGCGGGTGAGACCCTCCAGGCCCGACCGCTGGCCGACGCGATCCGCCGCTCGCTACCGGAGGCCGTGATTCTCTTCACGCACTTCTCGCCCTCGGCCCGGAGCTACGCGACCGCCCTGGAGTCCGTCGACGCCATCGGGTACCTGCCGCTCGACCTGCCGGATCGGATGCGGCGCTTCGTGGATCTGACGGCACCCGATCTCCTGCTCCTGGTCGGGGCGGAGATGTGGCCCAACCTGATCTGGTCGGTTGTCGACCGCGGGGCGTCGGTCGTGCAGGCCTGCTGCCGCCTGGTCGGCGCCGACCGGCTGGGATGGCCCGCCCGCGGCCTCGTACGCGAGCTCTATCGCCGTCTCGACGCGGTCGCGGCCGTCGCGCCGGAGGACGCCGGGCTCCTGAGAGAGCTGGGGGTGCCGGCCGACCGCATCGGGGTCGCCGGAGACACGCGGGCCGACGTCACGCTGGAGCGCGCCCGGGCCGCGCGGGACGACGGGCCCGCCCGGATCGTGCCGGAGGGGCGGCGGCCGGTGATCGTGGCCGGAAGCACGTGGCCGCCGGACGAGGACGTTCTGTTGCCCGCGCTCTCGTGGCTGACGGCCGATCGACCGGGGCTCCTGGCGTTCATCGCGCCTCACGATCCGACGGACGCAGCGGTCCGCCGCCTGGAGGAGGAATGCCGTAGCCTGGATCTCCCGACCGTCCGATGGGGCTCCCCACCGCCGGACGCGGCGACGGTCGTGATCGTCGACCGGGTGGGGATCCTGTACCGGCTGTATGGGCTCGCCGACCTCGCCTTCGTGGGGGGTGGCTTCGGGGGCGCCGTCCATAACACGATGGAGCCCGCCGCGATGGGCGTCCCCGTGTCGATCGGTCCCCGTCACGGCGATCCCTATGAGGTCGGCGCCCTGGCGGCCGGAGGCGGGCTCCGGGTGGTCCGGTCGGCGCCGGACCTCGGCGCGTGGTGGGATGGGCTCCTGGATCGCGACGGGGCCGGCCGGGCCGGCCGGGCGGCGGAGCGATCGTTGCTGGCCATGGCGGGGGCTACCGACCGGATCCTCGAATTTCTCGCCGGACGGGGGCATCCGGTCCGGTAGCAGGCGGGCGTTCGCCGAGCATTCGTCGACCCGCAGGCACCGGACGCCCCCGTACGTCATGGTGACGCGCGACGTTTCATCGAGTATCGTTGCCCGTTCAAATCGGGTTCGAATCCAAGGAGGTGAGCATGGCGGAGACCGCCACAAAGAGCGACATCAGGTCCATCGAAGAGCGCGGATACGCCCACCCCGAGGCGCTCGTCTCGACGGAGTGGGTGGCCGATCACCTGGACGACGATTCGGTTCGTCTCGTTGAATCCAACGAGGACGTCCTGCTGTACGACACGGGTCACATCCCGGGCGCCGTCAAGGTGGACTGGCACACCGATCTGAACGACGATCTCGTCCGCGACTACGTCGATCCCGATAAGTTCAAGGAGGTCATGGACCGCCTGGGGATCGGCGACGACACGACGGTCGTCTTCTACGGGGACAAGAACAACTGGTGGGCCACCTACGCCATGTGGGTGTTCAAGCTCTTCGGCCACTCCGACTGCCGTGTCATGGATGGCGGCCGGGCCAAGTGGGAGGCGGAGGGCCGCGAGATGACGACCGACGTACCGGAGTACGAGAGTCGCGATTACCCGACCTCCGAGCGTTTCGACGGTCCGATCCGGGCTTTCCGCGACGAGGTCCTCGACCACATGCGGGCCAAGGGCCAGCTCGTCGATGTCCGAAGCCCGCAGGAGTTCCGCGGGGAGCTCCTCCACATGCCCGATTATCCGCAGGAAGGAGCGCTGCGCGGCGGGCACATCCCGGGAGCGAAGGGCGTCCCGTGGGGGCGGGCGGTGGATGCCGATTCGCACACCTTCCTCGCATCCGATGGGCTCGAGGCGATCTACCTGACCGAGCAGAAGCTCGACCCGAAGAAGGAGACGATCGCCTACTGCCGGATCGGCGAGCGGAGCAGCCACACGTGGTTCGTCCTGACCTACCTCCTCGGCTTCGACAAGGTCCGGAACTACGACGGCTCGTGGACCGAGTGGGGCAACGTGGTGAGGGCGCCGATCGAGAAGCCGTGAGCGAAACCTTCGTGGAGGCGGGCGACCACCCGCCGGTCGGACCGTGACGGTCGAGGGGGGCTGTCTCTGCGGGGCGGTCCGGTACGAGTTGACGGGGCCCTTCCTGCGCGCCGGCCACTGCCATTGCTCCCGCTGCCGCAGGCACTCGGGAGCCGCCGTCTGTACCCAGGGAAGGGTCCGGCGCGAAGATTTCCGGCTGATCACGGGCGAGAAGAGCCTGCGGGTCTACCGACCCGCCGAGGGCGCGGCCGTGAAGGCCTTCTGCGTCCGCTGCGGCTCCAGCCTCTTCGGCGGCACCTGGCCGGAGGGGCCCGAGGTGTCCATTCGCCTGGGGAGCGTGGATGGCGATCCCGGGATCCGCCCCCAATACCACACGTTCGTGGACTCCAAGGCACCATGGGACGAGATCACCGACGACCTGCCGCAGCACCCGGGAGCCCTGCCACCGGCGCCGAGGGTGTAGCCCGGCTTTTCAGCTAGGTGCCGTCTCGAGGCGCGGCCTACTCCACGTGCCCCATCAGCCGCTTGATCGCCGGGCTCGCGATCAGCGCCAGGAGGCCGCCGCCGCCGACGATGATCGCAACGGTCCGGAAGAGGTCGGTCGGCGCCAGGGTTTCGAGCGTGCCAGCCACGAGGCCCGCGATCAAGTTCCCCAGCGCGGCGGCCACGAACCAGACGCCCATCATCTGACCGACCCGGTTGCGCGGGGAGAGCTTGGTCATCGACGAGAGCCCGACCGGCGAGAGCGCCAGCTCGCCGCACGTGTGGAGGAAGTAGGTGACGATCAGCCATGCCGGGGAGACAGGGTTACCCGGAGTGGCGTTGGCGGCTCCCCAGGCGATGACGAAGAAGCCGGCCGACAGCCCCAGCAGTCCGAGTCCGAACTTGACCGGAATCGATGGATTGGTGTGGCGGTTCGCCAGCCACACCCACAGGTAACCGAAGACGGGCGCCAGCAGGACGATGAAGATCGGATTGACCGACTGGAGCCAGCTCGCGGGAGCCTCCCAGCCGAAGACGACCCGGTCGGTGAGGCCCTCGGCGAAGAGGTTCATCGACGAGCCCGCCTGCTCGAAGCCGGACCAGAAGAGAGCCGCCAGCAGGAACAGCCAGAAGATGACGCCCAGCCGGCGCTTCTCCATGGCCGTGTGGCCGCCGGCCACGAAGAGATAGACGAAGTAGAGGATCGTGAGCCCCACGATCACGACGCCAAGGCTCCGCGCCACCGTCGTGAGGGGGATATCCAGGGCGCCCGATCGTGCGAGCAGCACCGCCAGGACGACGACAAGTCCGACCACGCCCATGACCACGTAGAACCTCCGACTGCGCTTGGCGAGCGCAGCCGTGTCGTGATCGTCCATCAGGCCCGCCTGGCCCAGGTACTTTCCGCCCAGCCGGTACTGGATCAGGCCCGCCACCATCCCGATCCCGGCCAGCGAGAAGCCCCAGTGCCAGTTCATCCCCTCGCCGAAGAAGCCGCACAGGATGGGCCCGAAAAAGGCGCCCAGGTTGATGCCCATGTAGTAGACCGAGAAGCCGGCGTCGCGCCGCGCGCCGCCCTCCGGATAGAGATCGCCGACCATGGCGCTGATGTTGGGTTTCAGGAGCCCCGTGCCGATCGTGATCAGCATGAGGCCCAGGTAGAAGGTTTCGATCCTGGGGATGGCCATGCTGAAGTGGCCGGCGGCGATGATGCACCCGCCCACGAAGACCGATCTCCGGAGCCCCCAGAGGTTGTCCGCCACCCAACCGCCCGGGAGGGCCAGCAGGTACACCATCGCGGTGTAGAGCCCGTAGATCGCGGCCGCTTTGTCGACTTCGAAGCCGAGACCGGGATTGTCGCCCGTCACGGCGGCGGTCATGAACAGGATGAGGAGCGCCCGCATCCCATAGTAGCTGAAGCGCTCCCACATCTCGGTGAAGAACAGGGTGGCGAGCCCGCGCGGGTGACCGAACCACTTCCTGTCGCTGGCAAGCTGGGCGGTGGCGGCTCTCGGGTCGCCGATCTCGCTGGCGGGATCCTTGGGCACGATCGGCAGCCTCTCGGTTGGCGTCGTGGAGTGCCGGTGGCGATCGAAAAAGGACCGGTACGCGATAGGAGTTGCGTGTCCGGATCGTCACACTAACACCGCGAGGCCGCCGATGGAACCCCGTGCCCCCGACCCTTCAGCTCCGTCGACGGCGGGCGATCGGCACCAGGAGAAGCCCCACGAGACCGGCAAGACCCGCCAGCCGGGAGGCGGTGTGGTCGCCGGCGCGGTCGTCCGCCGCCGCCAGATTCCCGCGCCGCAGGATCGCGTCGATCTCCCCGGCGGACACCGCCCGCGGGATCGTCCAGCCTTCGCCGTTGACGTCGCTCGGGACGCGCACTCCCGAGACCTCCGCTGCGCCGTCCAGAGACACGAGCGCGGTCGCGCCCGCCCCGTTTCCCGTGTCGAGGCGGATCACGAGCACCCATCGACCCTCATCGAGGCGGGGACGGGAGACGGCGTAGAGACCGGCTTTCCCGGTCTCCGTGATCGTGAGCGAGACCGAGCGGCGCTCGCCATCCACCAGCCCTTCGGCGGTCCCGGTCACCGGATACTGGACGTTCGCTCCATGATGGTAGGCATGGACGACGAGGAGCGCCTGGCGGGTCGCCGGGTCATGGGGGTTGGCCGGGAGCTCGATCGAGATCCACGGTGGTCCGGCCAGCGCCGCCCCGGCCAGCATGAGACCCGCCGCGAGGACGGCCAGCGAGCAAACCAGAGTGCGCGATGTGCGTGAGCACATGACGACCTCCTTCGAATGGGAATGCAGTCCGGAGCCAGGAGGCCACGGACCGAGGGAACCATTCCCTCGTATGGATGAGATGTTCTCGCGCCGCGGTTTGTTGGAAGAGAGAAGAGCTAGCGGAAGGTCACGTCGCCGCTGAAGGTGCGGATGCCGATCCGGGCGCCGCCGGCGCCCGCCAGGATGTCGACCGTCGGGCCGCGGAGGGGCGCTTCCGAGGCCGCGGCGGGGCCGGGCTTTCCCGAGATCGATCCCTTGACCGTCGACACCGAGACTTCGGCGTCCAGGGAGCGGGGAAACGACAGGTCGACCGCCCCGCTGTGGGTCTGGAAGTCGAGCGAGCCCCCACGCTCGACGCCTCCCTCCCATAGGACCCCGCCCGTCACGGTCTCGAGACGCGCCCGGAGCGGCGGGCTCACGGCCGCCGCGTCGATGGCACCCGAGACGGTCGAGAGCAGGAGATCTTCGGCTCGACCCCGGAAGATGATCTTCCCTGCGGCGGTCTTGGCCCGTACCGAAGGAGCCGAGGCCTCGACCACGACATCGCCGCCCATCGACTCCGCGTAGAGCTGGCGGGGCGATCCCCCGATCCGTATCTCGCCCGTGACGGAGTACACGTCCACCCCGCCGGCGATGCCCGATACGCTCACCGCCGCGGACTCCGACTTGACCCACACCGTGGCCGAGGCCGGAACCTTCACATCGAGCCGTCCGGAGCCCGGGCCCTCCCACAGCCCCAACTTCGCGCTCTTCCCACGTCCGCCCGAGAAAAGCTGTCCGCTCTCCACGGTGCCGGTCACCGCGATCGAGTCCTTCTCCCAGCCGGTGACGAGGACCTCGCCATCGAGGAGGTAGATCTTCACGTAGGCGTCGCGGTCGATGGGGAATCGCCGGTCGACCGATACTGGTCGATCGACCCGGGACTGGGCCGCGGAAGGGGAAACAGCGGCCACCAATGTGGCCAGGATCGCCGCCGGGAGAAGGGCGCGCCTCATCGCCATCACGATTCCGCGCTCCGGGCCGCCCGTCGGAGCAGGTCGAGCTTCTGCTCGTACCCGGCGACGACGAGCTCCTTGAGAACCTGGTTGGCGGGGTCGGCGGCCAGGGCCGCCCGCGACTCGCGGATCGCCCGATCGATGACGAGCAGGTTCTCCTCGACGAGACGGACGGTGGCGGGGTCGAGCTCCGAGCCGCTCTGCTGGAGTGTGATCGCCAGCTCGGTGATCGCATCCTCGTAGTCGGTGGCGACTTCCATCACGTCCGCGGCGGGCGTGAGCTGGGTCGGCGGGGGGATCTCGGCGACCGGTTCCGCGGGCTGCTGGTCGAGTATCCATGCCGTCATCGCCGCCGTCAGCGCGACCAGGAGAACCGCCGCCGCGGCGAGCGGGCGGCGGAGACCGTGGAGAGCGCTGTGGCGTCGATCGGGCCCGTGCACCAAGACGAGTTCGGGATGCCAGACCGACCGGGCGATTCCCGGGAAGAGATCCCGACGGGGCCGGATCTCGCGCGGCAGGTCGCGCATGTCGGCCAGGAGGGAGCGCAGCGATTCGACTTCCGCACGGCATTCGGCGCAGATCCGCAGATGCTCTTCGGCTCGACGAGCGGCCGTCCGGTCCAGCAGCCCTTCCGCGAAGTCGTTCATCTCGGTCTCGGTCAGGTGAGATCTCTTCACGCTCGGTTCCCCCTCACGCCAGCGATTTCCGAAGCAGCCGCCGCCCGCGATGGATCTGGGACTTGACTGTGCCCAGCGCCACCCCCGTGAGCTCGGCGATCTCCTCGTACTTGTACCCTTCGATGTCATGGAGGACGACCATCGTCCGGGCGCCGGCGGGCAGGCCGGCGATCGCCCGCTCCAGGTCCAGACGGGCGTCGGGGTTCCCTGCGTCGACCGATGGATACTCGGCCACAGGCGACACGGCTTCGTGCCGGAGTTTCCGCCGGCTCGTCGATCGATGGTTCTCCAGTACCACGTTGACCGCTATCCGATGGAGCCAGGTCGAGAAGCGGGCCTCCCTCCGGTACGAGGGAAGGCCGCGCCAGGCACGGACGAACGTGTCCTGCGTCAGACGCTCCGCCTGCTCGGAATCACCGCTCATTCGAAGACACACCGCGTACACGCGCTCCACGTTGTCCCGGTAAAGCCGGCCGAAGGCTCCCGCGTCTCCCCGTTGCGCGCGCTCGATGAGATCGCTCACGGTGCCGGGGCCCCCAGCCGGGCTCGGGAACGGGTCGTCGACGATCGTCACCCCCTGAGATGCCGACGGCGATGGGATTGTTGGAAGCGCGTGTCGCCGCGGCGCCCGCGGGTACTACGCCGCGAGGGCCTCGGCCGCGTGGCGCTTCATGCGGGCGACCATGGCGTTGAGCCCGCGTTCGCGGGTCATGAGCCCTACCTTCCGCATGAGGCGTGAGACGAAATCGGGCGGAATGGCGAGCACCGATTCGGGCGGCTCGCCGTTCAGGGCCTGGGTGAAGATCGCGAGGACGGCGCGGATGGTCGGCGCGCTCTTCGGCACCTCGGCGAAGAAGTAGATTCGTCCATCCTGCATCTCGCTGAAGAGGGAGACCGGAGTCATGCACTCGTGGACCACGTAGCGCTCATCGCGGGCCTGCTCGGCGAACCTCGGGGGAAGCTCGGCGAACTGGTCGGCGAACTCCACCAGGACAGCCATGGTCTGGTCGCGACTGAGCGCCTCGAACCGGTCGAGGAGGCGCTCCAGTCGGGGAGGCGGAGGGCCCGCCACGCGGTGGGTCGGCTCGTCGGTCACGCCTTCGATGCTACCGTCGGTCCCCGACCCAGCGCCAGACGATCGCGCACTCCTCGCCGGTCCGCAGGTCCTGGAGGCGCTCGATCTCTGTGGCGACCAGCCGCCCTCCACCCGAGCTGAACCGACCGTCGACGGTGGATTCGTCCTTGAGGGCCAGGTCGGTAAACACCGTGACCTGCTCGATGAAGAAGTCACCGTCCCGCTCGAGCCGCCCGTCGTAGCGCACGTCACCGAAGCCCTCCACCCGGACGACGAACTGGAGCAGATCGCGGTTCTGGAAGACGCGGGCGATAAAAGGCTCGTCGCGGACGAAGCCGCATGAGCTCGAATCGACGAGGGCCTCGATGTCCCAGCTCCCCTCGACGAAGGGGCGGTCCCCGACCCCGAAGGGGCCGTCGTCGAGGGCTACCTCGCAGCCGAGCAGGCCGGCCAGGGCAGCGCAGGCCGTTGCACGCACGAGTGGGCGAGGGAGAGGGAATGGCGCGATCACCGAGCGACCGTTCCTCCCGGGCAACCCCGGGATGAGGCTAGGGTGGCGTAACCACGCCTAGCGCAGGACGAAGTCGTCGACGATGACGCCGGGGTTCGTGCGACCGCCCGTGAGCTCGGGCTCCATCCAGTGGCCTGCCCGCGGGATGCACCGGTCGCCGCCCCGGTGACCGCCGGCGCCGATGACACCGCCCAGGATCCCGCCCGAACGGCCGCCCATCGCGCCGCCAATGGCTCCACCGATCCCGCCCGCGATCGCACCGTCCCGGCCGCCAAGAATGGCCCCGATCCCGGCTCCGATGGCGGCGCCCACGATCGCGTCCTCGGTGCGGCTGGAGCCGCCCTCGGGCAAGGTGGGCGCGGGTGCCGTCGGCGGTGTCGCCGTGGCCACCGGCTCGGGGCCCGACGGCTCGACCGGCTCGGGCACGTCGAGCGGCACGGTCTCGGCCACTACCGACTCGGGGACGGGCGTCTCGGCCTCGCCGGCGATCGGCTCGGTCGCGGTCTTCCCGCTCTCTCGCGCCGGGGCCGGCTCCTCGACGTAGATGGTGCGATAGATGATCTGCGGACCCGGATCGGGCCGGCGAACGGTGCGCGGTGTGGCGGGCTCGACCGGAGCCGGATCGCCCAGGACGATCACCTCGGGCGCCGCTCCCGACGGTCCGAGCTCCTCGCCGGGTATGACGCTCGCGTTCTTCTCGGAGGAAGCGGCCTGGAAGACGACGCTGGGAGTCGGGTCGCGGTCGGCGGGCTCGGCCTGGCTGCAAGCGAGCGCACCGGCCAGCAGGACTACCCCGGGTAGAGATGGACGCGGAAGGGACATGGCTTTACCTCCGTTCGGGGACGGCTGGCCTGTACTGAAGACTATACGCCGCGATCAGCCCCGGAGTTCCCGTCCCCTTTGCCGACGCGCACCGCATTACGGGGCCGGGCTCCCCACCGGCTCCTGACATTCGATGCAGAGGCCGGTGAACTGGACCGTCCAGTTCTCGACCCGGAAACCGTCGCCGGCCTCCTCGGGGGCGGGCACGCTTTCCAGCTTCTTGTCGTGGACGTCGACGATCTTCTTGCAGGCGCGGCAGATCAGGTGGTGGTGGGGTCGGACGTCGACGTCATAGCGGGCCTCGTTGTAGAGCGGGTTCACCTTGACGACGATGCCGAGCTCCTCGAACGTCTCGAGGTTCTTGTAGATCGTGTTGAACGAGATCGTGGGGTGCTTCTCGCGGACGCTCTGGTAGATGATCTCGGCCGAAGGATGACGATTGCAGTTGGCCATCACCGCCTCGAAAATCGCCAGCCGCTGATGGGTCACCGAGAGCCCGGCGCCTCGGCAGCGGCCGATGAAATCGTCGCGCTGTGTGCTCGTTACTTTCATCCTGGTTTGAACATACGTCGTCGCGGGCCGACCGAGCAAGCGCGCGCGCAGGCCTTCAGAGCGAGCGCGCGATCCCGATCGCCAGGCGGTGCTCGAGGCCCTCGTAGACGCCGTCGGCAATCGTCGAGTTGGCGGGAAAGGCGACCCCCTCGGTATCCTCGAAGAGGGTGAGACGGTAGGCGAGGTCGAGCGTGAGCCCGCTCCACAGAAACCCGACTCCGGCGGCGAAACTGTCGCTGCCGGCGGCGGGGGCGACGGGGGTCACGGTGGGCCCCGTCCCCCGGGATTCCTGCCAGGCGTAGCCGAGACGGATCAGCACGCCCGAGCGGGCCTCGATCTCCGTGCCGACTCGCAGGGACCAGGCGCTACGCAGGGGCCAGGGAGTGGACTCGCCGAGAAGCGTGTCGGCGAACAAGACGGCGAGCGAGTCCACGGCATCCCAGTCGGTCCAGGCCGCATCCACGGTCAGCTCGAGGGGCTGGAAGGCGCGTACGCTCACGCCGGCTGCGGCGCGCCTCGGGAAGACGATCGGGATGCGGACGGGCTGGTCGACGAAGCGCACGTCGAGCATGTCGCCCACCGTCGACTCGGAGTCCGGCAGAGCGATTTCCCGGAGCGCCATGGGCGCCACGACCGCGAAGTCGGCGAAGCCGTTGAAGACGACCTCGATCTCGCTGTCGAACCGGGCCCCGAGCGTGACCCGGGGATCGGGACGGAAGGCGACGGACGCGTTCCAGCCCACGCCCGTGGCGTCGGACTCGATCGCCGTGTGCGCCAGCGAGATGGGCCCCCCGCCGCCGAGCGCGCTCAGGGCCGGGTCCTGCTCGAAGCGCTGCAGGTCGAGGTCGGCATGCAGGGCATCGACGCCCAGCGCCAGGCTCCAGCGATCGAAGGGACCGATCGCCACGACCGGTTTCACGTCGAGGGCGCGCAGCTGCGCCTCCGAAGCGCGGAATCGGCCGGCGAATGTGGTCGGACGCTCCCAGCCGACGTCCAGGTACCAGGGCTCGGTCACCGATATGCCGGCGGTCACCTTCCGCGCGATCTGGTGGGTGACGTAGAGGGCGCCGTCGAACCGCGGGCCATCCTCCTCGTCGAACTCCCGGTCGCCGAACAGCCGCAGCCGCGTTTCGTCGGAGGAGGCGAATCCGGTCGCCAGGACCTGCGTGCCGGGGAGATGTACGATCCCGGCGGCGTGGTGGTAGACCGCCCCGGCATCCCGGACACTCGCGGCGGAGGCACCGCCCATCGCCATCGCCCGCGCGGAGAGATCCGAGCGCAGAAAGGCCTGCGAGCGCCCCGCTGCCGGGAGAGCGAGGAGGAGGAGCGCCACGACGGCGAGCGTCCAGGTGACCCCCGGAGCGCGGCGAGAGGGATGGCTGCCGGTGTCCACGAAGAGGCGAACGTATGCGGCTCCCGGGGGGCCGGCAATCGGTCCGTTCCCCGTCGACGCGCTCCGGCCGGCGGGTTACCTTCGCGGCCCCGTGAGCAAGCGTCCCGCCCGGAAGCGTTTCCACGTCAACATCCCGGTCCGGTTCCGCGACCTGGATCCCATGGGGCATGTCAACAACTCCGTCTACCTCACCTACTTCGAAGTCGCCAGGACGGCCTACTGGCAGGAGCTCCATCACGACTACCGCTACGACGTCCTGGACTTCGTTGTCGCCCGCTCGGAGTGCGACTACGTGTCGGCGGCGATGCTGCGCGAGACGATCCGCGTCGAAGTGTGGCTCTCGCGGATCGGGACGAGCTCGTTCGTGCTCGACTACGAGCTCTTCGACGAGCAGAGCGAGCGACTGGTGGCGCGCGGCAAGACGATCCAGGTCATGATCGAAACGAAGAGCGGACGCTCCCGCCCGATCGAGCGCGATCTGCGCGAGCGCATGCGCTCGTTCGCCGATCACTGGGGCGGGCCGCCGGAGGAGTGAGGTCACGCGGGCCCGACGCGGGGGGCGCGATAGTGACGCGAGTCGCTGAGCTCTCCTCGCATTCTCTTCGCGCGGGCGTCGAGGAGCTGGCGGTCCGCGACGCCGACCTGGCGGTCGTCTTCGAGCGATTCGGCACACCGCCGCTGTGGGCTCGACGCCCGGGGTTCGCGACCCTGATTCGAATCATCCTGGAGCAGCAGGTGTCTCTCGGCTCGGCCGCGGCCGCCTACCGCAGGCTGCAGCGCGCGGCAGGGAGGGTCACCCCGTCCGGGGTCGCATCCCTCAGCGAGGAGCGCCTTGGAGCCGCCGGTCTGACCCGACAGAAGGCCGCCTACTGCCGCGGTCTCGCGACCGCGATCGTCGCCGGGCGACTCGACCTGGGTCCACTCGGTCGGCTCCCGGACGCTGAGGTACGTTCGACCTTGCTCGCGGTCCCCGGCATCGGTCCGTGGACGGTGGATATCTACCTGCTCATGGCGCTGCGCCGGCCGGACGTCTGGCCGAGCGGCGATCTGGCTCTGGCCCGTGCGCTCCAGCGGGTCAAGCGGATGCGACGAGTCCCGAGCGATGAGCGCATGATCGGGATCGCGCGGAAGTGGGCTCCGTGGCGCGCGGTGGCGGCGCGCCTGCTCTGGCATTTCTATATCAGGTCGGGAGAGAGGACAGCCCGCCTCAGGATCAAGCCCGGGTGAAAGCGAATCAATGGCCTCCCTCCGCCGCCTCCAGTTCCTGAAGCTGTCGCTCCAGGGCGCGGATGCGTTCCCTGAGATGCTCCCGCTGCTCTTCCGGAGACAGACTCTCGAGGTGCCGCTCGAAGGGCTCGACGTGGTGCATCCTGTCGCCGGGGGGTCCGACCGGGGGGGGCACGACCGGCATCGGATCTTTGTGCCAGGCGAGACTGTCGTTGCAGACCGGGGGGCATTCCGGTCCGCCCAGGCCTCCCCGATGTCGGTGGATCAGCTCGCGCAAATGGGTGTCGAAGCGGTGGTGGAAGAGGAGAAACCGGGCCTGCTGCTCGGGACGCAGAAGCTCGGTCAGGCGCTCCTCGTGCTGGGCCTGGCGCTCCCGGGTCTCGGCGCGACGCCGCTCCAGGTCCGTCAGAGCCTCCTGCAGATGGGCCTCGTCGTCACTCTCGAGGGCCTGTCGGAGCCGCTCCAACGACTCGAGCTGGGTCTCGCGCGACTCTAGATTCTGGCGTCGGAACTCGTCGATGTTGGAGCGGAGCGCCTCGACCTGCTCCTCGTTCAGCTCGAGGGCCTCCTGCAGGCGCTCGAACCGCAGGTGCTCGAGGCGCTCCACGTCGGGACTGTCCTGACCGGCCGCGGGGGACGCGATCAGCAAGAAGGGAATCAGGACCAGGAATCGGAAAGCGCGCAGCATGAGCTCGCTCCTCGGAGTCGTGGGTGGACGGAATCATCGATCGCTCGCATCCGCGCTTCTCAGAATTCGAAGCTAACGCTGGCGAGCTCGTCGAGGATGGCCTCACGGTCCTCCATCGGGAGGTCGGCGAACGCTTCCTCCAGCTCGACACGGTCATCGTAGTCAGCGGTGAACGGGGAGCCGTCGGCATCGATCTCGTCGATCAGGGGCGCGTCGAGGAGGCTCACGGCTTCGTCTCCTCCGGGGGCCTGCAGCACCTCCTCGGCCGCCTGGGTCGCTTGGACGATCACCGGAAAAGCGGCATGGGCGCCGATCGCGGATGGCGCCGATTCGGCGTCTTCCGGCGCGACCCGGACCGACCCCTCCGGGGGCTCGGGCTCTCGAGGGGCCCAGATCACGAGGGCTGCGACCGCCGCGGCGGCCGCCAGCGGCACCCAGACCGCGCGCCGGGAAACATGGCGCCGGGCCCGCCGTGGCCTTTCGGCGACGGCCGACAGGATTCGCTCCCGACCGGCCGCCAGATCGGCCTCGCCGGCCGCGGGCGGCTCGGCCCGGAGCACGTCGAAGAGGTCCTCCATCGCTGCCAGCCGGGCGCGGCACGTCTCGCACGCGGCAAGATGGGCGTGGAAGCGATCGTACGGCGCCTCCGGCTCGTCGAGGGAGGTGACGATCTCCTCGTCCGTCAGGTGGTGGTTCAATTCGGTCATCTCGCGTTCTCTCCTGCGTACGTGGCGCGCAGTCGCGTGATCGCATGGTGGAACGAGACCCGGGCGCTGCCCTCGGTGGTGCCGAGGATCCCGGCGATCTCGCGGTACGAAAGCCCGTCCCAGGTCCTCAGCACCACGACCGCGCGCTGCATCTCGGGGAGCGCGTCGATCCGGCGCTGGATCTCGGCCGCCTCGTCCTTGGCGGCCGCCCGCTCGTCGGGACGGGGCGCACAGTCGGCCTGGGTCTCCAAGATCTCCGGATCTCCCCGGTGCGGCCGCCGGCGCAGGGCGTCGTACGCCAGCCGCACCGCGATCCGATAGAGCCAGGTCGAGAACGCGGAGCGGCGCTCGAAGCCGTCCAGCTCCTCCCAGGCGCGGATGAAGGCGTCCTGGGTCAGGTCGAGGGCCAGCTCGCGATCGCCGGTGATCTTGGCCAGCGTGGCATAGATCCGGGGCTGATGGAGAT
>JBOHRW010000213.1:0-10369 GCA_050732935.1 Gemmatimonadota bacterium | reverse complement strand
GCCCGTCATCTTGCTGGCGTTGTCGATGATCGCGTCGCCCAGGTGCCTCACCAGCTTGTAGTCGCTGATATCCTCGTCGCTCACGAAATGGAAGACGAGGGGATCGCCCCCTGGCTGCTCGTACTTCCAGGAGACGTTCTGCTGGACCTCGGGGCCGGAGTAGGAGGCGGTGTCGTCGGGCGGGCCGTGACGGAGGTAGATCACGCCACGGTCGTCGAAGCCCGTCTGCCAGGCGGGGACGTAGGCCGCCACTCCCGAGTAGTGCCGCCGCTCGGGGAGCGGCAGCCGGAAGTTCCGGTAGACGTGCTCCAGGCGCCGATAATGCTCGGCCAGGCGATCGTCGACGGTGACGAACGACGCGTCGGCCAGCTGCTGCCAGAAGTCACGCAGAAACCGTTTGCGCTCCTCCACGTCCAGGCTCCGGAACTCGGCATCGCTCTCCGACCCGACGATGGGCCGGATGTCGAACCAGTACAGGTCTGCCTCGTGCCCGGTGGTGATGGCCTCGACCCCGGTCCAGTAGGCCTGCGCGCCCTCGGCGCCCTGTCCCGCGTTGATGAGCGCGTAGGCGAGCAGCAGATGACGCCCCGCCGCCGGCAGGGCAGGACCGGCCGGGATCGATTCGATCGCCGTCGCCATGCGCTCCAGGTCCCCGGCGTCCCGATAGGTGGCGGCCAGAAGAAAGCCCGCCTGGGGAAACTCCGGGACCTCGCGGAGCACCCGTTCGAGCTCGGCGATGGCCTTCCCGTAGTTCTCCTCGCCCCGCGATTGGCGATAGGCCAGCGCCAGGTTGAAGCGGGCGGCTTGGAACTGCGGGTCGATCGCCAGGGCTCTCTCGAAGGCATCGATCGCCATCGAGATGTGGTCGCGGTTCAGGATCTTCTTCAGGCTCTCCAGGAGAACCAGCCATTGCTCGTCCTTGCCGAGCTCGTACATGCCCAGGCCGTTGAGCGCATGCGTGGCTCGGGGATCGGCGTCGAGGGCGCTTTCGAAGGCCTTCTCCGCGGCGTCGAGGTGGAGGTCGTCGGCCGGCGAGGTGACCTGCTCGAGGTGCCGGTAGCCCTCCAGGATCGCCTGCTGGACAGGCTCCGGGTAGGTGCCGGAGTCGGGAACCGCCGGGACCGGGGAGAAGTGCGCGTCGATGAACTGGCCCGAGGCGGGTCGCCCCGGGAGGAGGATGGCGACAAGGACGGCGAGGGACAGGCGGACCGGGTGGGGCATCGGGCGTCCTCCGGACTTGGGTCTCGCGCAGAGGATGAAGTATAGGGGCTCGGATCGTAAACCGGCAAAGAAAGGCGGCCGTTTAAGCCGAGCGGACTCGAGCCAGGCTAGATGACTTGAACCGAACACCGCCTGGCGGCGCGAGCGATCCGGGGCCAGACCGCGGGATCCCCGATGGGATGATCGGCCTCCGAGCTCAGGCGGCTCATGTCCGTCCGATCGTTCAGTACCACGCAGACCGACCCCGCCTGTCTGCCCCGCCACTCCATCCCGGCGAACTCGTCGTACCAGCCGTAGAAAGCCCGGGCCCAGGCCTGGGTGGCTCGATAATCCGTCGTCGTGGCGATCCGTTGGTCCAGGCCGAAGAGCCGCGGCGTCGTTCCCAGGAGGCTCAGGAGGATGAGCGGCTGCTGCACGCGAGCGAGGACCACGCGCCGGTTCGACGCACGGTCGATGAGCGGATCGTCTCCGAATGCTTCCGCCACGGCGCACACGAGGTTCCTTGCCGCGTACCACACCGAACGATGGGGATCTTCGCGATGAGGCAGGAGCCGATGATGATCGAATCGGCCCCGGGAAGGGCCGTGCGTTCTCCCCTCGTGCCAGCGGCCCCAGTCGGGGTTGTAGAATCGGACCAGCAGGGTATCTGCGGGAAGCTCGACGAACCGGGGCTTTCGTCGAGGCGGCTTTTCCGGAGGAGACGGAACCCTCACACCATACGTGCGAGCTCTCTCGCCAGAGAGAGCACGGGTTCTGAGCGTCCTCCCCGCAGGAGATCGAGCGGCGTCCGGCCACCCAGGCCATCGTTCGGGCTCCTGATCCACACCATGGCGCCAACGGGGGAGAGCGCGAGCGCATCGACCACTTCCTTCAGGTCCGGGATCACACCCCTGTTGTCCCCGGGAGCGAACTGCCAGCGAGGATAACGCCAGGTTCTGCCCACCCGAAAGCCCAGGACGTGCCCTTTTCGACGGTGGTCCTCGAGGTTCTGACGGGAATATCCCGCCAGCCTGGCCGCCTCGGCGGCGGGAGCGCTCTCATGCAGGAGATGCCGCCGGATGAGTCGCGTCTGCAGCTCGGCGTACAGGAGGCTCTCGGCTTGTTCCTCGGGCGTCAGCCGGTCATCGACATCTTTGAACGGGTCCGTGTCCAGGAGATGGTCTTCCGTGACGGTCTCGGCGACTCGCACGAAGCCCCGCGTGAGCGCCTCGAGAACCTCCTCGTCGACGCCGGCTTCATGCAGCTCTTCGAGGCTGGAAAGGACGCGCAGCATCTCGGGCGACGTCCCCTCGCGGAGGATGAGCCGGGCTGTGCTGGAGACGATCCCCAGCGATTCAGCCACGTAGCGCACGATCTCGCCGGGCGGCTCGGTTTCACGTCGAAGGGTCATCATAAGATGCTAGCATAACGTGCTCTGTATTGCAAGTCGTGCAAGCAAGCATCCTGCTTTACGGAATCGGCCTTACCGGTGTCGAGCTGGATCTTCAACATCAAGACCCTGACATTCCGGTTGGTTGCTGGGCCCCGAGCCGGGGCGTAAATTCACTGTCTGTCATGCATGCGATCGGTGGGTCATCCCTTCACGATCGGGTCGCCCATCGCCTGGTGGCCGTTCGAGACTCGATCGCCGACGCGTGCGCGGGGATGGGGCGCGACCCGGCCGAGGTACGGATCGTCGCGATCACGAAGGGGCATCCGGCGGAGACGGTCCACGCGGCGATCCGCGCCGGACTCACGGATATCGGAGAAAATCGGGTCCAGGAGGCGCTGGCCAAGCTCGGGCCTGACGTGCGCCCGGAAGGCGCTTCGCCAATCCGCTGGCACATGGTCGGTCACCTCCAGCGCAACAAGGTGCGTGACGCCGTAGCCCTGTTCGACTGGGTGCAGTCGATCGATTCCCTGCGCCTGGCGCGGGCCATTTCCGGGCGGGTGGATGAAGGGCGGCCGGTCCAGGTCCTGATCGAGGTCAACGCGGGGGGCGAGGCGCAAAAGCACGGACTCGCTCCCGAGAGAGGCGTCGAGACCGCCCTGGCGGTCGCGGAATTGCCGGGCCTGGAGTTTAGGGGCGTCATGGCGATGGCCCCGTGGACGGAGGACGAGCGCGCGATCCGGGCGGCGTTCCGGGTCGCGCGCGGTGTCTTCGAGAGCCTGCGCGAGAGGGTCGGAGCGCGGGTAGATACGTTGTCGATGGGGATGTCGAACGATTATGGGGTGGCGGTGGAGGAGGGGGCGACGATGATACGCCTCGGAACCGCCTTGTTCGGGGAAAGGGGCTGAAAGAGTGGACCTGGGTTCGATCCTGACGTCGGACGAGCATCTGCGGCGGATCGAGGATGCGGTCGAGCACATCCGTGGCCGGTACGACGGCGAGCCCGAGCTCGGGATCGTGCTCGGCACGGGTCTGGGAGCGCTGGTCGACGACATCGAGATCGAGGAGGCGATCGACTACGAGGGGATCCCCCACTTCCCGGTTTCGACGGTTGAGAGCCACAGCGGCCGTCTCATCTTCGGGCGCCTGGAGGGCCGCGTCGTCATGGCGATGCAGGGGCGCTTCCACTTCTACGAAGGCTATACGCTCCAGGAGGTCACCTTTCCGATCCGCGTCATGCAGCGCCTCGGCGCCGGGAGCCTCATCGTGTCGAACGCCTGCGGGGGCATGAACCCCATCTATCGGCGCGGCGACCTGATGCGGATCGCCGACCACATCAACCTGATCGGCGACAACCCGCTGCGCGGTCCCAACCTCGACGAGCTGGGGCCGCGTTTTCCCGACATGAGCGAGCCCTATGATCGCGGGATGGGCGATCTGGTCGACCGGATCGCCCTGGAGGCCGGGATCCGGCTTCACGTGGGCGTGTACGTGGCGGTGGCCGGACCGAACCTCGAGACCCGTGCCGAGTACCGGTTCCTGCGCATGATCGGGGCCGACGTGGTCGGCATGAGCACGGTTCCCGAGGTGATCGTCGCACGCCACGCGGGGATGCGGGTCCTGGGCCTGTCGATCGTCACCGACGAGTGCTTCCCCGATGCGCTGGAGCCGGTGGACGTGGCCGAGATCATCAAGGTGGCCGGCGAGGCCGAGCCCAAGCTGACCGAGCTGATCCGGCGCGCGGTGCGGCACCTGGACGAAGTCGGCGCCCCCGAGATGGTTGTTTAGCGGGCGTTGAGAATGGCCGACGTGACTCGCCAGCGGGACTACAAGGACACCCTCAACCTTCCCCGCACGGACTTCCCGATGCGAGCTCGGCTGCCCGAGCGCGAGCCCGGCATCCTGGCCCTGTGGGAGGAGATCGGGCTCTACCAGCTCCTGCGGGAGGCGCGCCGGGGGCGGGAGCGCTTCGTCCTGCACGACGGTCCGCCCTACGCCAACGGCCACATCCATCTGGGGACCGCGGTCAACAAGATCCAGAAGGACTTCGTGGTCCGGACCCGCTCCATGATGGGCTACGACGCGCCCTATGTCCCGGGCTGGGACTGTCATGGCCTGCCCATCGAGATCAATGTCCAGCGGGAGTTCCGCGAGCGTGACGAGGAGCCCGGACTGCTCGAGCTCCGGACGCGGTGCCGCGAGTATGCCCGGCGCTGGGTGGACGTGCAGCGCGAGGAGTTTCGGCGTCTCGGCGTCTCGGGGGCGTGGGAAGACCCCTATCTGACGATGTCCCACGATTACGAGGCGGAGATCGTGGCGACGTTCGCCGACCTGGTCGAGGCCGGCTACATCTATCGCGGTCTGAGGCCCATCCACTGGTGCGTGGTGGACGGCACGGCGCTCGCCGAAGCGGAGATCGAATACCACCCGAAGACTTCGCCGTCGGTCACCGTCATCCTGCCGCTGCGCGAGGACCCACGGGGCGTCTTCGGAGAGACGGGCCCGACCGGGGCTCCGCCGGACGCCCACACCGGCCAGCAGCCGGGGGTCCTGATCTGGACGACGACGCCGTGGACGATCCCGGCCAACCGGGCGGTGGTCGTCCATCCCGATCTCGATTACGTCCTGGTCGACACCGAGCGCGGACGCCTGCTGTGGGCCGCCGCCCGTCACCAGGATCTGGCGGGGCTCTTCGAGCGGGCGGAGATCGTCCGCCGCGTGAAGGGCTCCGAGCTCGCGGGCCTCGTCTTCACCCATCCCCTGGAGGATCGGCCGAGCCCGCTCCTCTTCGCCGACCACGTCACCGTGGAGGAGGGGACCGGCATCGTCCACACCGCGCCGGGACACGGCGCCCAAGACTTCCAGGTCGGCCGCGATAATGGCCTCGAGATCTACAATCCCGTGGGTCGCGACGGGGTCTATCTGGAAGGGACGCCGCGCTATGCCGGACAGCTCATCTGGGACGCCAACCCGCGCATCGTCGCCGACCTGGAGTCGGCGGGGCGGCTTGTCCGCCAGGCGAACGTCGAGCACAGCTATCCGCACTGCTGGCGCTGCAAGAATCCGGTGATCTTCCGCACCACCGTCCAGTGGTTCCTGAGGATCGATCACGCGGGTCTTCGCGAACGGACGCTCCGCGCGATCGACGACGTGAAGTGGATTCCGGGGTCGACCATCAACCGCATCCGCACCATGATCGAGGGACGCCCGGACTGGACCCTGTCCCGGCAACGCGCCTGGGGGGTCGGGATCCCGGCCGTGTACTGCCGGCGCTGCGAGGAGCCGATCCTGGACGCCGGCTTCGTCCGCCACGTGGCGAGGCTCGTGCGCGAGAAGGGGGCCGATCACTGGTTCGCGGCCGGGATGGAGGAGCTCGTCCCGGACGGACTTCACTGCCCCGGATGCGGTCCCGGCGCCACCGATTTCCGACGCGAGATCGAGATCCTCGACGTGTGGTTCGATTCGGGGGTTTCGCAGCGCGCGGTCCTCGAGAAGAGCCGGGATCTCGCCTGGCCCGCCGATCTCTACCTGGAAGGACCGGACCAGCACCGCGGCTGGTTCAACTCCTCGCTCATCCTGGCGATGGCGACCAAGGGCGCGCCGCCGTACCGGGGCGTGCTCACCCACGGCTGGATGGTGGATGCCGAGGGCCGGGCGATGCACAAGTCGCTGGGGAACGTGATCCGTCCGGACGAGGTCATCGACCAGCGGGGAGCCGACATTCTGCGGCTCTGGACGGCGGCCAACGACGTCACGCGGGACGGGCGGTTCTCGTGGGACGCGATCGAGCAGGTCTCGGAGGCCTACCGGCGGATCCGGAACACTTTGCGCTTTCTGCTCGGGAACCTCGACGACTTCGACGCGTCGCGGGACGCCGTGGCGATCGAGGAGATGAACGCGTTCGATCGCTGGGCGATGGCCGAGCTCGAGCGCGTCGGCGAAGCGGTCCGCGAGGCCTACGATCGGTACGAGTTCCACGTCGCGTACCAGGAGCTCGTCAACTATTGCACGGTCGAGCTGTCGGGCGTGTACCTCGACGGCATCAAGGTTCGCCTCTACACTCAGCCTGCCGGCTCCGCGAGGCGCCGTGCCGCCCAGACGGTGCTGCAGGCCGGGCTCGAATCGCTGGTGCGACTGCTGGCCCCGATCTTGCCTTTTACGTGCGACGAGGTGTGGGCGGCGATGCCGGGCGGATCTCACAGCGAGAGCGTGCATCTGGAGGAGTTCGCTCCCGCCGTGCCCGAGCGACGCGACCTGGGTCTCGAGGCCGAATGGGTTACCATCCTCCGCGCGCGACAGGCGGTCACCCGCGAGCTCGAAGGGCTCCGGGCGCGCAAGGAGATCGGCTCATCGCTGGCGGCCGAGGTCGAGATCGCGACGGTCCGGGAGGAAGACCGGGGCGTCCTCGAACGCTATCTTCCCGTGCTCGAGGAGGCGTTCATCGTGAGCGCCGTTCAGGTAGACGAGGTCGAAGAGAGCGCATCGCCGGAAGGATTTCGCGTGCGCGCCCGACCGGCGTCCGGAGCCAAATGCGAACGCTGCTGGCGCTATCGCGCGAGCGTCGGCCATGATCCCGAGCACCCCGCCCTGTGCGCGGAGTGCGTGTCGATCCTCACCGATATATCCTAAGATCCGAGGTCGAGAGAGATGCGGAAGAACCAGCTGGCAGAGTTGGAGCAGCGCCTGCTCGAAGAGCGTGAACGGGTCCTCGAGGAGCTGGGCTTCTTCGACGAGAACTACCACGAGTCGACCCGCACCGCTTCCGGGGACCTGAGCGCCTACTCCTTCCACATGGCCGATCAGGGCACTGACGCGATGGAGCGCGAGAAGGCGTTCCTGGTCGCCTCCAAGGAGGGGCGCCAGCTCTACCAGATCGACGAGGCGCTGAGACGTCTCTACCGCGAGCCGGAGGGCTTCGGTCAGTGCGTCGAATGCGAGACGCCGATCGACTGGGAAAGGCTGGAAGCGCTCCCGCACGCGATCCTCTGCATCGCGTGCAAGGAGCGGGAGGAGAATGGAAGGGGCGTCTGAGGCGATCGCGCCGCCGCGGGCGCTGCGGCTGGGCGCCACGACCCTCATCCCGCTCGTCGTCGTCGTCCTCGACCAGCTCACCAAGTGGTGGGTGAGGGCCGAGCTCACTCTGAACCAGCCGGTCCCGGTCGTGGGAGAGAACGTCCGTCTCCTTTACATCCACAACGAAGGCGCCGCCTTCGGGATCTCGATCGGCGAGCACTCCTCTACGCTGTTCCTGATCCTCGCTTCGGCGGCGTCGGTCCTCGTTCTGTATCTGCTGCTGGCGACACCGGCCGGCGACCGCCTCCAGCGCTTCGCCCTGGGCCTCATCCTGGGAGGCGCGGTGGGCAACATCATCGACCGCATCCGCTTCGGCGAGGTCGTCGACTTCATCCAGGTCGGCGTGAGCGGTCACTACTGGCCGATCTTCAACGTCGCCGACAGCGCGGTGACGGTCGGCGCCGTCCTCCTCGGGATCGCCTACCTGAGCGACCGTTGAGCCCGTCCCCCCCGGGGGCGGAGACGGTCCACGAGCTGATCGCCGGCGAGTCCGCCGGCCGCGTCGATCGCGCGCTCGCCGAGCGGCTCCCGTTCAGCCGCTCGCGCATCCACCGCCTGATCGAGGAGGGACGGGTGTCGGTGGACGGAGTGCCGGTCAAGAAAGCCAGCGAGCCGCTGGCCGAGGGGGCGCGGATCCGGGTCGTCGTGCCGCCCAAGCCGGAGCCCTCGTTCGGCGGCGAGGCCATCGCCGTCCCAATCCTCCACGAGGACGACGACAGCCTGGTGGTCGACAAGCCGGCCGGGCTTGTAGTCCACCCCGCCCCGGGTCATCCGTCCGGGACCCTTGTCAACGCGCTCATCCACCTGCGGCCCGAGGTCGCGGGGGTGGGCAGCGAGCGCAAAGCCGGGATCGTGCACCGGCTCGATCGGGACACGTCGGGATGCCTGGTCGTGGCCAAGCACGACCGGGCGCACGCCGCGCTGTCTCGGCAGTTCGCCGAGCGGACGGTGGAGAAGCGCTACTGGGCGTGGGTGTGGGGTCATCTGCGGGAGGAGGAGGGCGAGATCGACCGTCCGATCGGGCGGTCCCGGCACGACCGCCAGCGGATGTCGTCCCGGACGCGTAGCGGGCGCGGGGCGGTCACCCGCTGGCGGGTCGTCGAGCGCTATCCGGTGGCGGACTGGGTCGAGGTCTCCCCGGAAACCGGCCGGACCCACCAGATCCGAGTCCACCTGGCGGAGGCGGGCCACCCCGTGGTGGGCGACTCGCGCTACGGAGGCGGGCCGACCCGGGCACGCGGCTTCCATGGTCCGCAGCAGCGCCTTGCCGAGCGGGTCGCGGACCTCGCCGGGAGGCAGGCCCTCCACGCCCGCGCCCTGGCTTTCGACCAGCCGACCACCGGCCGCCGGGTCGAGGTGGAGTCGCCGCTGCCGGACGACCTCCGCCGGCTTCTGGAGACCCTCCGAGAGGCCCGATGAGGCCCTTCTGGTGGTCCTCGGGGGTCCTGGCGGTACTGGCCTGCCTTCTGGGAGCCGTCGCGCCCCTCGAGGGCCAGGAGGGGTTCCAGACGCTGACCGTCCGGAACCCGGAGGGTCGACCGATCGTCTTCCACCACGCCCCGGCCGACGCCGGCGCGGCCCTGGCCCTGAGCCGGATCGCCGCCGGCTTCCGCCCCGCCCCGCTGGCCGGCGCCCTGCTGCCGCCGGACTCGATCGATGTCATCCTGGCGCCCGGCGAGACCGCCTTCGGCGAGCTGACCGGCAGGCGGGTCCCCGACTGGGGGCTCGCGGTCGCGTTTCCCGACCTGCGACGCGTGGTCCTCCGCTCCCCGCGCCTCACCGGCTCCGAGGAGGTCGACCCGGCGACCGTCCTGAGGCACGAGCTGGGCCACGTCTATCTCGCCCTGGCGGCCGGCGGGAGCGGGGCGATCCCGCGCTGGTTCAACGAGGGCTTCGCCGCCCTCTACGCGAACGAGTGGCGATGGGTGGACCCGGTCCGGCTGGCCTGGGGCCGCGTCACCGGCTCGCTGACCCCGCTCTCCGGGCTCGAGGAGACGTTCCCCGCTCAGCCGGCCCCAAGCCTGGCCTACGCCCAGAGCATGGCCGCCGTGCGGAACCTCGAGCGCCGCGGGGGCGAGCGGGGCGTGGGTCTGCTGCTGAGCCGGCTTCGGGCGGGCGCCTCGTTCGACGCCGCCCTCCGCCAGACGTACGGGCTCACCCTCGGCCAGTTCTACGCCGAGTGGGACCGGGAGATGGGGCGCGAGTTCGGATGGGCCGTTGCTCTCACCGACGAGCGCGGGCTCTGGATCGCGGCGGCGGTGATCGTCCTGCTGGGCTGGCTCGTCCGCCGTCGCGCGCTGCGCCGCGAGATCGAGCGGCGCAAGGCCGGCGAGGACGCGGCGCTCGGGCCGCCCGAGGACCACGCGCTCGGGGTGGAGGAATGGGAGCGGTACTGGGAGCACGACGACGAGGAGTGGCGGGATGAGAATGAGCTGGGGTGATCCGTCGAATGCTTGACGCTCACGTGCCCTGGAACGGGTTCACCATTCCTCTCTTCGCGCGGTGTGTAATTGGAATTACACAGCGCCTCTTGGGACTGGGTTCCCTCAACCGTTATCTTTCGCGGTGGAGGGGTGGCCGAGCGGTCGAAGGCTGCACACTGCTAAGGTGTTATACGGGTTATCCCCGTATCGAGGGTTCGAATCCCTCCCTCTCCGCCAACTACTGACCGGCAACCACCCGAACAGTACACTTCAGGAGCAGAGC
>JBOHRW010000212.1:0-1690 GCA_050732935.1 Gemmatimonadota bacterium | reverse complement strand
AGCCTGGCCATGGCGTCGAACGAGCCGGGTTTCCTGCCGGTCTCGATCTGACTGAGATAGGGGGCCGAGATCCCGGCCCGGCCCGCGAGCGCGCGGGCGCTCAGGCCCCGGTGCTCGCGCCAGACCCGCACCGGCACCTCGCCGGCCATCAGGCGCCTGGTGATCTCGATCGACACGTACTCGTCCTCGCTGGCCGCGACGCGCGCCTCGGCCTCGCGGATCTGCACGGCATCGGCGGCATCCTCGGCCTGCCGCAGCAGCGCCTCGTAGTCGGGCCGGCTGAGCAATACGGTGTCGCCGTCCTCGGCCAGCGGGCGGATGGCCGTCACGTCGATCATCGGTACACGCTCCCTCTCGGCTCCACGACCAGGACGCGCATCTGCCCCGCCTCACGGTCGATCCGGTACTTGGCCCGCCAGTCGCCCTGTCGCAGACGGAAGGCATCCGTCTCACCCTTGATCCGCTCGACATTGGGGTGCTTCGCGAACGGCTGCCCGGCGATCGCTTCCAGCCGCGCGATCAGGGCCGTGCGCATCTTCGGGCTCATCGCGCCGAGGCGCCGCTGCGCCGCGCGGGTGAAAACGAGCTTCACTGCCGCGATATTTGCTAATGGCAAATGATAATGTCAAGCCCTGACGGGGACTCCGGGGCCGAACGGGCACATGGTACGCTGAGCTTACCGACGAAACCGGATGGAGGATGGTCACCATGAAAGCGATCTGGCGCGGTCAGGTGCTCGCGGAGAGCGATCAAACCCTCGAGGTCGGCGGCTACCGGTACTTTCCGCGGGACACGGTCCGCACGGACCTGCTCCGTGCGACGCCGAGGACCGAGGACGATCTGGACTGCCCGCACGGGGTCCAGTTCTACGACGTCGCCGAGGGCGCCCTGCGCAGCGAGCGGGCCGCGTGGTCCTACGAAGCGCCGCGCGCCTCGATGAAGCAGGTCGATCACTGGATCGGATTCTGGGAGGACGTCGAGATCGAGTGATCTCGTCGTGGCTCGCGCCGAGACTGGCGCCCGAGCACGGCGCGTCAGCGATCATGCTGGTATCGGAGACGCTCATGCCGGATGAAGCCCTTACGCAAGCCCTGTCCCGCGCGCTGCTGGTGCTGCGCATCACGCTGGGGCTGTTTCTGCTCCAGTGGGGTGTGGAGAAATTCGTGGTGCCGCAGAACACCGTCGCCATCTGGGGCTATTTCTACGGACTCAACGTGCCACAGACTCTGGGATACGTGTTCGGCGCGGTGGAGATCGCCATCGCCGGCTGCCTGTTCCTCGGACTATTCCGAACCGCAGCCTACGGCGCGGCGCTGGCGTTGCACGCGGTCAGCGTACTCGTGTCATGGCGCCAACTCCTCGACCCCTGGGGCGACGCCGCGAACCATTTGTTCATCGCCAGCGTACCCGTGCTGGGCGCCCTGATCGCCCCGTTCCTGCTGCGGCACTGGGACCGCGGCATCTTTCTCCGGAGGCACCTCGCGGCGTGATGCTGTGTGCAGCAACGGTCGCCCCCGCACGGGAGGTCAAACGGCGCGCCGGCTCGCCTTGCCCTTGTGGGGCTTCGCCGTCCGCGGCGGCGGAAAGTCGGCTGGCAGGCCGTCGGCGTAGACTTGGAAGAGCTCAGTGGCGTCGGGCAAGCCGGCCAAGGAATGTCGCCCAATGCCGCGGAAGCGGAGGCCGCCCGCCG
>JBOHRW010000211.1:0-2269 GCA_050732935.1 Gemmatimonadota bacterium | reverse complement strand
GTGCGGGAAGTTCCGCCCCCCGAGCGTGACCCGCGAGACTTCGCGCGGCCGGGACGGGTCCCTAACGTCGAGCGCCACGACGGCGTGGGCGGACGGGACCGACTGGATCCAGAAATCCCCGAGGACGACCGGCACCGCGCAGCCGCCGCCGTCGAAGCCGTGCACGAACTCGGCGCCGGGAGCCCCCGAGGCGAGGTCCGTGATCCGGTAGAGGCCACAGGTGAAGGTCGAGACCAGGACGGTGCGCCCGTTGGCCAGGATGCGCGGCTCGCCCGGCTGCTCGTTGCCTCCGCCTCCGGGTCCGGGAGGGAGATCGATCGTGGCCAGGACCGAGAGATCCGACAGCCGCCAGACCTGGACCGCCTGGGTCCGGCCGCGCCTGCCGCCCTCGAAGCCCATGTCCTCGCCCATGTCGTAGGAGGTGACGACGACGCGGTCAAGCGAGGGCACGATGGCCAGGCTGTAGGGACGCAATAGCGCCTCGGGGGCCTCGGGGTCGGCCGCGCTGGCCGAGCGCACCACCTCGCCGGAATCGGTCAGCTCGACGAGCCCGCCGGGATCGACGTTCCGCTCACCCTGTCCCTGGAAGGCGGCCAGGACGTTCCCGCTCGGGAGCCGCTCGTAGCTGTGGGGATAGGTGAAGCCGGCGACCCCGGTGAAGGAGCCGAGGAGCCGCGGCTCCTCGGGCTCCGTGAGATCGAAGCGGAAGGTCGCGCCCGCCATGAACCCGTTGGCGAGGAGATGCTGGCTCCCCGGCATCCGGTGCTCGGTGTGGTGGGGCCACGTGCCGCGCCGATCGACCGGCAGCGTGGTGAGCACCTGGCCGTAGTCAGGACTCGCCGGGTCGGCGTCCAGGACAGCCAGGAAGTCGCTGTCGGCGCGGTCGGCGTCGCCCGCCCAGACGTAGAGGTGGCGGGCGGGCTCGGCGGGCCGCTCGGCGACCTCCCGGGCGCCGGTCTCGGCCGTCGCCGGGACCGGCTCGCCATCGTCCCCGCCCGCTTCGTTCTCAGCGCAGGCCACAAGGGACAGCGTGACCAGCAGCGGTATGAGGTATGTCGAGTCGCGCACGGAGACGTAAGATGGTGCCGTGACGAGCGAGCCGCACGCCCGCCGACTCTGCGCCGCACTCCTTCTCTCGCTGGCCTCCTGCGGGGGGAACGGTGGGGCGAGCGAGCCCACTCCGCCCACGCCGCCCGACGACCCCGATCCCATCGGCGAGCCGACGCTGCGCGAGATCGCCGACGGCCTCGACTTCCCCGTCCACCTCGTCTCGCCGCCCGGGGACGAGCGGCTGTTCGTGGTCGAGAAGGTGGGGACGATCCGGGTGATCCGGGAGGGGCAGGTGCTGGAGGCGCCGTTCCTGGACATCCGGGATCTGGTCTCGGGCGGCTCCGAGCAGGGTCTCCTGTCGGTCGCGTTCCATCCGGACTACCCCACCAACGGGCGCTTCTTCGTGGATTACACGAACCAGGACGGCGACACCCGGGTCGTCGAGTACCGGGTCTCGGCTGATCCCGATCGGGCGGATTCGGCCCCGGTCCGGACGATCCTCTCCGTGGACCAGCCGTTCGCAAACCACAACGGTGGGCTCCTCGTGTTCGGCCCGGACGGGATGCTCTACGTGGGTCTCGGCGACGGTGGGTCGGCCGGCGATCCCCAGGAGAACGGCCAGGACACGGGCACCCTGCTGGGCTCGCTGCTCAGGATCGACGTGGACGGTGGTACGCCCTACTCGATCCCGTCCGACAACCCGTTCGCCGGCCAGGCCGGCTCGCGCGGCGAGATCTGGGCGTACGGCCTCCGGAACCCGTGGCGCTACTCCTTCGACCGCGGGACGGGCGACCTCTACATCGCTGACGTGGGGCAGAACGACCTCGAGGAGGTGAACGCCGAGCCGGGGGACCAGGGTGGGATCAACTACGGCTGGAACGTCATGGAGGGAACCGAGTGCTTCCAGAATGACGACTGCGACATGAACGGGCTCACCCTGCCGGTGCTGGAGTACGATCATGGCGACGGGTGCTCGGTGACGGGCGGCTTCGTCTATCGCGGAGAGGCCCTTCCCGAGCTGCAGGGGCACTACTTCTACAGCGATTTCTGCAGCGGCTTCGTGCGGAGCTTCCGCCTCGCCGGTGGTGAGGCGGTCGAGGAGCGGCGCTGGCCCGAGCTCGAGCCGGGCGGGAGCGTCTCCTCGTTCGGCGAGGACGCGGACGGGGAGCTCTACATCATGACCCGCGAGGGCTCGGTGTTCCAGATCGTTGCCGGGAGC
>JBOHRW010000210.1:0-30745 GCA_050732935.1 Gemmatimonadota bacterium | reverse complement strand
GTGTTGACCTTCCCCCCGTAGGTCACCAGGCCGAACATCCCCCCGGGAACATCGTGGTCCGTGCGTGTCAAGTAGTGGTGCGCGACCCCCAGCTGGCGGTCCGTGAGGCGCCGGCGCAGGAACGCGTCCTTGCCCTTGAGGAGCGCGTTCTCCTGGCCTGTCCTGAACAGTTCGGGGAAGGGATCTAGCGCGAATCCGAGCCATGAGGTCGTCTCGAGGTCCAGCGTGTGAGGCGCGCCGACCCCGTCGTTGATCGCGGCCACGTGCTCGTCCACCAGCCCCTCGGCGGCCGTCCCGGCGGTCGACAGGCCTCGCACCTCGAGCTTGCCGGCCTGCCGGCGCCAGAGAAAGAGCGTGCTGAACAGCCTGGCCCGGGGAGTATCGGCGTCGCTGTTCCGCTCGCACCAGGCTCCGAAGTTCTGTCGGCGTAGCGCGGGTCATCGGGTCCGATCCTCTCCGACGAGGCGCGGCAAGGCGGCTGGATGGGCAGTCTGATGCTCTGCTTGCATGGGCTAGCGTCGCAGCGGGATGAGGGGATGCAGCCGGACCTCGCGCAGGTATAGCCCCGCCCAGAGCAGCACCCCCATATAAGCCGGGAATAGGACGTGACTGAAGAGGGGATCCTCGACCCGGACGTGGGTCGCGACCGCGCCGCCCAGATAGCCGGTCAGCAGGATCGCGCCGAGGACGGAGGTGCGTGGCACCACGTAGAAGGCCACACAGACGAGCTGGAGGATCCCGATCTCCACCGCGATCCCCTGGGGATATCCGAGCCGGGCGAACGAATCAACGACCACTGACGGCTTCACCAGCTTCATGGCGCTGTCCCAGAGCAGGAACAGCACCGGCAGCGCGCTCAGGATGCGTCCGGCCCACAGCCTCTTGTTCGAGAGCGGCGCCGTTTGAACGGCCGATTCCATAAGGCTTCCTCCCCTGGTCAGGGTTTCCGCAGCGATCCTAGCCGTAGGTCGGGCTCTGCGGCCAGCCCGGCGGCGAGTCCTCGAAGTCCTGCTGCCGGCCGTACGGCGTCGTGTCGAGCAGGGTCAGGAGTTCGGTGCCGCGGCCATAGGTCGAGTACGTGTGTAGATGGGTTACTTCGTCCGCCGATAACGCGCCGTCATGAGCTCCTGCCACTTCCCGTCCTCGCCCAGCATGTTCCCTGTCAGCACCCGGTGATCGTCGTCCTGGATCTCGATCACGTCCTTGAACTTTCCCATCTTCCCTTCTTTCTTCATGCTGGGGCCGTCGGAGCTGAGCGTCAGCACCTTTTCGTCCGCGTCCAGCTCGCCGTCGTACACCCACATGTGGGTCATCATCGACCCGATCCACGTCCCCACGTAGCGCCTCTTCAGCGGATCATAGCCGAGCGTTATGATCATCGTCGCGGGGGAGCCGTCGGGCATCTCGCCCCGGCCCTCGCCGAGGACCCAGAGGTCGCCGATCGACCGCACGCTCTCCGTCCCCTCGAATTTCTCGCGGGGCTTCCCCGGCTCCATGACCGCGTCGCCTTCGTACGTCCACTCGCCGACGAGCTTCTGGAGCCACTGGTGCTCTTTCTGCGATTCGGCCTTCTCCATCGTTGCCTCCTGTAGTGGGGTTGCTCAACCGGCTTCCGGAGTCGGACGCAGACAAGCCCCTGGATCATTACACCCTATCCCATCTTCAACCCGGTACTGTCCGATAGCTGACGGCCGAACCGTTGCGACGGCGGCTTCCGGACTCGGACTCGGTGGCAGCTCGGGCTCGATGCCCGCCCCCACATGTCGCAGCAGGATCACCACACCCGCGGCCGTCGCGATCGAGACCGCCGCGCAGACGGCGGCGCTCAGCTCCAGCGACTGCGCGAAGGCCGACCGCGCCGTGTCGAGGAGCTCGGCGTTACGCGGGGCGGGCAACCACCGGGCGGCTGCCGCGGCGCCCCCCAGCGTGCTCCGCGCGGCCTCGGTCGCCTCGGGCGTCATGCCATCGAGGCTGGCGGGGGCCATCGCGCTGCGATAGACGGCGGTCCCGATGCTGCCGAGGATCGCGATTCCGAGGGCGCCGCCGAACTCGGAGCTGGTCTCCGAGATCGCCGACGCCGCGCCGGCACGCTCGGGTGGGGCGGTCCCGACGATCAGATCGGTCGCCAGGGTGAACACCGGGGCGAGACCCAGCGAGAAGAGGACGAACCCGGTCACGATGATCGCGGGTCCGGTGGTGCCGCCGACCTGGGTGAGGAGCCCGAAGCCGACGGCCGCGAGACCCAGACCGGCGGCCATCACGTGCGCCGGACGAACGCGGCGCACGATCACGGGAGTCGCCATCGAGCCGATGATGAAGGCGCCGGCAAAGGGCGTCGTCCACAGCCCGGCCTCCAGGGGCTCCATCCCGAGCACGAGCTGCAGGTACTGGGCGATGAAGAAGAAGGATCCGAACGCCACGAAGGTGGCCAGCATGTAGGCGGTCAGGGAAGCGCTGAAGGCCGGGACCCGGAAGAGCCGCAGGTCGATCAGCGGATCCGTGAGCTTCCCCTGCCGACGCAGAAACGCGAAGCCCACGATGAGGCCGGCCACGATCGACAATGTGAGCAGCCAGCCGAGGCCGTCCTCGGCGATCTGCTTCAGCCCGTAGATCACCAGCAGGACGGCCATCAGAGACAGGGCCGCGCTGACCAGATCCAGCCGGCGCGCCTCGGGATCCCGGAACTCGGGCAGCAGGACCGGCCCCAGCACGAGCAGCAGAACCATGATCGGCACACCCATCAGGAACACCGAGCCCCACCAGAAGTGCTGCAGCAGGATCCCGCCGAGCGGCGGACCGATCGCGGCGCCCACCGAGTAGCTCGTCACCCACACGCCGATGGCGAACGTGCGTTGCCTCGGGTCCAGGAACATGTTGCGGATCAGAGACAGGGTCGACGGCGCCAGCGTCGCTCCGGCGATGCCGAGAATCGCACGTGTCGCGATCAGCATCTCGGCGCTGGTCGAGAACGCGGCGAGAACCGAAGCCACGCCGAAGGCGGCGGCGCCGATCAGCAGCAGCCGGCGGCGACCGATCCGATCGCCCAGCGTGCCCATCGTGATCAACAGCCCGGCCAGCAGGAACCCGTAGATATCCACGATCCACAGCAGCTGCGAGCTGCTGGGCCTCAAGTCCGCGCTGAGGGCCGGCACCGCGAGGTTCAGCACTGTCAGGTCCATCGAATAGAGCATGCACGGAAGGGCGATCACGGCGAGGCCGATCCAATCCCGGCGCGTGGCTCTGGGGGCATCCATGGTGGTCATGCTGGTCTCCATCCGATCCTGTGTTGCAGGGCGCTCCTGATGCTACGGCGCTTCCTCCTCCAGAACGGACAGAATGTTGCCCGCGGGATCCTTGAACCACGCGATGGTGGGGCCGCCGTTGCGGAAGATCCCTCTTTTGTCCGTCTTCAGATCGGGCTCGTCGTAGATCTCGAACCGCACGCCGCGGCGCGTGAGCTCGTCCACCGCCTTGTCGACGTCGTCGACCGGAAAGTTGAGGATGGTGAAGGTCGCCGGGGAATGATTCGGCTTGGGATAGATGAGCACCGTGTTGCCCCCGGGCAGGTTCAGGTTCAGCAGGCCATGAGCTTCGGAAACCTCGAGCCCGAGCGTTTGGCCATAGAACTCCTTCGCCTTCTGCAGGTCGTCCACGGAGAAACCGCTGAACGCATGGCTGTCTGTCAACATGGCTCCACTCCTTGGTTTGATGGTGAGCTCTTGAACATCACGGCCCCGGCGGTGAGTCCCGTCGCCACGGTCGGGATCATCAGTCGCCGCCGTACCGGTCGTGGTGTCGCACCCATGCCATCGGAGGTGACAGGCCGGCTTCGTCCCGGCCCTTGGGCACCAGATCGAGGTAGTTGTAGGCGCCGACCAGCATCTCGTTCCCCCGCGCGTAACTCGAATACGTGTGGAAGACGTCGCCGCTCGGACTCTTGTAGAAGACGCTCACCCCGGGGAGGTCCTCGCTCTTGTGCTCGCGGTGCTCGTAGTTGTAGAACACCGTGCCCTTCGCCAGCTCCTCCTTCGTGAACGACACGTGGTAGTCGTAGTTGAAGTCGTTCCCGCAGGAGGAGACCCACTTGAAGCGCCAGCCCATACGCTTCCTGAAAGCCTCGAGTTCCGGCAGGGGTGCTCGTGATACCACCACCAGCGTCACGTCGCGATGCTCGAGATGCTCCGCGGCGCCGTCGATGTGGTCGGCCTGGAACGAACATCCCACACAACCCTCGCTCCACCCGGGGCCGAACATGAAATGCTGGACGATGAGTTGGCTGCGCCCGTCGAAGAGATCGGACAGGGTCTCCCGTCCGCCGGGAGCGTCGAAGACGTATTCCTTCTCCACCCGGACCCAGGGGAGCCGGCGTCGCTCCGCGCTGAGCGCGTCCCGCTGACGGGTGAGCGCCTTTTCTTTCGCGAGGAGCGCTCTACGCGCCTCGAGCCACTCTTCGCGCGATACGACCTCGTGGTCCGGCATCGACAGCCGCAACGTGTCAGGCGATGTGGTCCAGCGGGTCATCAGTGTTTCCTGGCTGGAGTTCGCGGAGGTAGGCCCTCCAGGGCGGCGCGACGCTCACGAGTAAGGACCGCGGAAGGTTCCCGGACTCATCGATGGATGAAGAACCGGGGAAGTGGGTGGACGCGGGATTCGGTCGGGTCAGACCCTCCGCTCGAGGCCCGGCTCGCGGCGTCGAAGCGCGTCGATGCTCCACGGGCCCGGCCCCGCCGCGGAGACATAGAGCCAGAGGAAGCAGAAGAAGACGGCGGGCGCGCCGAGGTTGAGAACTGGCCAGAAGCCCTGCGGCGCGTGCCCCAGAAAATAGGCCACCGCCATCTCGCCCGACAGCAGGAACGCCACCGGACGGGTGAACAGGCCCACCAGCAGCAATGCACCCCCCACCATCTCCAGCGCGCCCGCGATGCCGGCGAGCGACATCAGCGGCGCGGTGCCGCCGCCCGGCATGATGGCCGCGGGAATCGCGAGGAGCTTGGTGGTTCCGTACTGCATGAACAGGAACGCCGCCATGATGCGGAGGATGCTGAGCAGTTGCGGGGTCCAGGAAATCCACCGGGCGGCGAGGCCGCCCCGCTTCGTGGCAGGAGGATCGACAAGCACGTCGGACATTTTCATCTCCTGATCGAAATCTTCGTGGTACGAGTGGCGTTGGATCGCTACGTCAATATAGACCGCCGCTCGGCCCCGAATTCATCGGGCAAGCGACTTCGGGGTGAGATGACTGTCCGACGCGAACCCGACCTGCAAGGCGAGCTGAGACAGGGGAGTTGGCTTCCTGACGGCGACCCACGAGTTTGCGACCATCGTCTGTCAGAGACGACCCATGGCGCTATGGGCCGTGAACCTTCTCCGAGGAGGAATCGACATGAAGCGAATCGTCCTGCCACTGGGCTGCGCCTTCCTTCTCGCCGCGTGCGAGCAGGGAGGAATCGACGAACAAACGGAAGAGGGTCCGGCCGAGACCACGACCATGGAGGAGGCCGAGTCCGACACCACGATGATGGTGCCCGGAGGCGCGGCGAGCGCGGACGTCCGGGATGCGGAAGGGAACTCCATCGGCAGGGTCGAGCTTCGCGAGACGGATGGCGGTGTTGCGTTGGCCGGCATGCTGGCCGGTCTTTCACCGGGGGAGCACGGCTTCCACATCCACGAGACCGGTCTGTGCGAGCCGCCCGCATTCGAGTCCGCCGGGGGCCACTTCGCTCCGGGTGGACGCCAGCACGGGTTCGATCATCCCGAGGGGCCGCACGCGGGAGATCTCTGGAACCTCGAGGTTGCGCAGGACAGCACGGTCACCGTGAGCGCGACCGATTCCCTGGTCACCCTCCGCGAAGGCGCGAACGCGCTGCTGGGCGGGGACGGATCGGCGCTCGTGATCCACCTCGATCCCGACGATTACCGTTCCCAGCCCTCCGGGGCCTCCGGCGACCGGGTCGCCTGCGGGGTGATCGAGGGCTGATCGGCGCTGGAGCGACGACAGTCAGGTTCGCGGCGCCGGTGAGCAGGACCGGCCCGGTCCTTGCTGCTAACGCACGCCCATGTACGTCGTCGCCGCTCTCCTCTTTCTCGTGTGGATCCTGGGCATCTGGCCCTTCCCGTACCCGTTCGCCCTGCCATTCGTGGCGCTGGCCCTGGTCATGGTGAAGGTCTTCACGGACTGACGGGCTTCTCCCGCGTTCCAACTCGACGCGGCCCTGCCGGCGACCGGCTTGACGTGCGGACCGCCACCACCATACTGCAGTCTCCATGAGTCCTCGATCCTCCGGCGGAACTCCCGATCCTGCCGGTCCGCGGCGCACCCGTCTCAAGCGCCTTCGCGAGCGGGGCTCCCACGACCGGGACACGATCGACGCCATCCTGGCCGAGGGGCTGGTCTGCCACGTCGGGATCGCGGTCGAGGGCCAGCCGTTCGTGATCCCGATGGGCTACGCCCCCTGGGACGACGGGCTCGTCCTCCACGGGTCGGTCGGAAGCCGACTCATGCGCGTTCTGGGGTCGGGAACATCCGCCTGCGTGACGGTGACGCTCGTGGATGGGATCGTCGTCGCCCGCTCGCTCTTCCACTCCTCGATGAACTACCGGTCCGTGATCGCGTTCGGGACGGCGCGGCTGATCGAGGAGCCGGCCGAGAAGGCGCGCGCGCTCGAGGCGCTGGGGGAGCACCTGATCCCGGGCCGCACGGCCGACGCGCGCGGAGCGAGCGACGCGGAGAGCCTGGCAACGGCCGTCCTCCACTTCTCGATCGAGGAGGCCTCGGCCAAGGTGCGGTCGGGACCGCCGATCGATGACGAGGAGGACCTGGAGCTTCCAATCTGGGCCGGCGTGATCCCGCTCGCCGTGACGCCTGGCGTTCCGGTGCCCGCGCCCGACCTCGTCGAGGATATCGAGCCGCCGGAGTACGTGAAGCGGTACCGCTCGCGGAAGGAGAAGAGGGAGGCGCGGCCCGGCTAGGCTGCCCTGGTGACCTGACGCCGCCTTGGTCCGATCAGAACTGCAGGACCTCGACGGCGATCGAGTCCCGGACCGAGGGATCCACAGCCGAGGCCGCGACCACCCAGGTCGATCCGAGCCCTCCGCACACCGGCGTGATGCGGCCGATTCGATATCCGTCCGGGGAGGTCCCGCCGGGCTCGACGGTCACGATCCCCCGGTCCCGCGAGAACCAGAGGAGCTCCTGGGACACGGCGGGGTCGGCCATCACCCAGGCCGGGAGGTCGTGCGTTGTCCCGCAGATCGAGGCGCCGAACCCATAAGCGCTCGTGGGCAGCACGACCTGCCGGACCGCGGGAGCATCGGGCACCAGCGAAATCGTCACCTGGACGACCGGGGAATCGGTCACCCCGCACGGGCCCTCCGGGACGACGACCTGCGGAATCACCACCTCCTCGTGCCAGGGCTTGCTAACTCGGATCTCGAAGACGCCGCCCCGATTCTCCGCCAAGACTGGGATCCTCAGGGGATCCCCGAACCCTTCGGCCGTGGTTTCGAAGCTCGACGTTCGGGCCGTCACCGTCGCGCCGATGGCAGCCGGGTTTCCCGACGTGTCGCGCACTTCGACGATAAGGGAAGGCCTTAGAATCAGCGTGCAGACAGGCCCCTGGATCTCCAGGATCACGGCGTCCCGCGGGACCGACGTGAGGGCCAGCTCGGCCTCCGCGGCGCCGATCGCTTCCTCGCTGAGGTACCCGTAGACGAGACGGTTCCGGCTCTCGTCGGTGTCTGCGGAGACGATGCCGTCCACCTGGAACAGCCGATCGTCCAGACATGATCTCCAGACGACCAGCTGCCGCCAATCGTAGCGGCCCTGGAGCCAGCGGATATCGTCGGTCAGGCCGGCCAGATGGGGGAAGCTTCCGCGCAGGAAGTCTTCGAGAATCGGCCGCGCCCGCTCGCGAGTATCGAGGTCCATGAGGTAGACCGAGAGCCGCTCGCCATCGACGAACAGGCCGCCAAAGCCGGGGATCTGCTCGGCCAGTCGGGCGAATCCCCCGTCCCGGAAGACCTCGCGCCACGGCGTGCCGGTGACCAGCGAGCCGTCGCAGGCCACGATGTCGATCTTCGGGAAGGCGGTTTCGAGAGGCGGCGGGTCAGTCGGTGGATCGGTCACGGATTCGCTTCTCCCGCAGCCGAGGGCGGCTGTCAGGAGCAGGGTGACGGTGGTAAGCCGGCGCGACAGAAAGACCATCCGATGACAAAGCGTACCGCGACCGTCATGGTTGCGTCCACCCGGAGAGCGATCTGAGGGGATGACGGCATCATCCGTGTCCCTTCGGCGTGCTGGGCGGCGCCCCCAGACCCAGCTGGGCCCGGGCCAGGGCGCCGACGATCTCCCCGATCTCGGCCGGTTTCCTCCCCCGGCGCGACAGGTTGTCGAACGTCTCGAAGCTGGTCAACGTATGGAGCACGTCGAGCGTGCCCTCGAGGTCGTCCTTTTCCGGGCCGCCGTGACGCTCCGAGATCCGGCCGAGCAGGACCGTGAGGCCCTTCCTTCGCCGCGCGTCGCGGCGGCGGACCCCGCTCGCGAAGTCGGGATCCAGAGCGGCCAGGCCGCGCAGGCGACGGAGCAGAATCCGGTCCGAAGCGTAGAACCGGGTCACGATCTCGATGAACCGGTACAGCCCGGCGAGCGGGTCCGCTTCCTGGAAGGCGTCGGCGAGGTCCGTCATTCGGCCGCGCACGGCCAGGTCGTCGAAAAGCCCTTCCAGAAGTCCGGACTTGGAGTCGAACTGGTAGTACACGGTCGCCCTGGAGACGTCAGCCTCACGGGCGACCGTGTCCACCGTGAAGTCGGCGTAGCCGTCGCCCTTTAGGACTTTCCGGGCCGCCACCACGATTCGCTCACGGGTCTCGTCGACGGCCTCCTTCCGCTTGCCGAGCCGGTAGGGTCTCGGGGTCAACGGGGAGCGGGCGGCTCCCGGCCCGCCGCTCGCCGGCCGCGCTCTGTCCAGAGCAAAGCGAGCACGGCCACGAGCACGATCAGGGCGACCCGGTGATAGATCTCGTTGGCCTCCGTGCTCGGCCCGGCGCCGACCACGAGCGCGAACATGCCCACGAGGACGCCGGCCACGCCGAAGAGGTGGGCCGCGATGGCCAGCGCCCAGGCGCGGCGACCGCCCGCGACGAGGGCGAGCCCGGCGATCGCGAGGAAGAGCCCGATCAGCGCTTCCGCAATCGCCGCGGGCAGGATCACGGGCTCGGTGAACCCGACGGGCAGGGGGACCCCCAGATGGATGATGGCGGCGATCAGAAAGCCCACGGCCTCGAGGCCGACGAGCAGAGGGAGCACCGCGGCGAGGGCGCCTGCTCGTCTCATGACGCCTCCCCCGGGGCGACGGTGCGGCCCGGTTCCGTCCTCTTCCGGCCGGCGATCGAGAAGAGCCCCCCGAGCCCAGTGAAGATGGCGATCGCGACCAGCGAGCCGATCCAGCCCGGCTTGACCGTCATGAGGAAGATGATCCCGATCGCCAGACCGATCCGGAGCCGGAGGGAGAGCCAAAGGGTCGGGTCGACTAGCCGGGCCCTCATGGAGTCTTCGATCTGGCCACGCGCCTCACCGATGGCCGGACCGAGTCGGCGCATGCGCCGCCCTGTCATGGCGCCGAGCGCGGGAAGGGCGAGCAGGCCAAAGAAGCCGATCACGATCCAGGGGGCACCGCCCCAGGACACCGCCATCATGTAGATCCCGGTGACGAGGATCGCGACGAAGGACAAGGGATAGATCCGGCGGAGAACCAGGAACGGCCCCAGCCAGCGGCGGGCCTCCGCCGTCGTCGTTGCGCGCGGGAGATTGCGAAGGACCGTCCACTCGATGCCTTGCGCGATGAACATGCCGAGCGCCCCCATGACGTGGAGGAAGAGCGCGATGGAATAGAGCATCGATGACCCTCCTGGGAATGCGGTGCGAGCCAGCGAACGAATCATACACACTGTATGACTGATTGTAGCGGGCTGTCAAACACGCAAGAGAGTCAATGATCTTCGACGAGCTACGGGATCGGCTGTCCCAGGGCGAACGGGCCGTACCCGTGCGTCTGGACGAGCCAGTAGAAGACGAGCGCGGCGCCCGTCATCGACAGGTTCTTCATGAACATGGCCTGCTCGACCTGCCTGTGCCCAGGGTCCTCGACCTTCCAGAAGTCGTGCATCATGAACGAGGTCGGGAGGAGGAAGAAGACGATCAGCCAGGTCCCGAGCTCCATGTAGGCGCCGAACAGGATGCTCAGCCCGCCAGCCAGGATCATGAGCCCGCTCACGATCGTGGCCGCCTTGGGAGCGGGCACGCCCTTCGAAGCGGCGTACTGGCTCATCGCATCGGATTGGGTCAGGTGTCCGAACCCGGACATCAGGAAGATCAGCGAGAAGAGGATCCGTCCGATCAGGTAGAGCCAGTCCATGGGACCTCCCGCGGCCGAGGTTGGGGAGAGGGGGAGACGGGCTGGGCTTAAACTGCACTTCCGGCAGGCCGTGTGTCCACGACCATCAGTGCCTAGGAGACACCCCCGCAGAGGCACACCCCTTGAAAATCCGCAAATATTCGGCTATAATACCGAACTATGATAGAGTTCGGCAGTGAAACCGAATCGTATGCAGCACTGATCGGAGATGTTGTGGGATCGCGTCGGCATGGCGACCGGGCCCGGCTCCAGCGCGATGTAAAGCGGGCACTGGCTCGGGTCAATCGCCGCCTGGCCGGAGCCCTGGCCGCCCCGCTGAGTCTGACTGCTGGGGACGAGGTCCAGGGGCTCTTCCGCGAGCCCGCGGCCGTCGTGGACGCCGTGGTCGAGATCGCCGACGCCGTCGTTTCCGCCCGACTGGTCTACGGGCTGGGGTTCGGACCCCTGGAGACGGATCTGGGTCCGGATCCCGCGCTTCTCGACGGGCCCTGCTTCCACCGCGCCCGCGAGGCTCTGACCGAGGCCCGCGGCCATGGAGCCTGGCTGGTCGCGCGCGGGCTGACCGCGCCAGGGGATCTCGTGGTCAGCGCGCTCTTCCGCCTTCTGGGGGAGCTCCGGTCGCGGTGGACCGAGATCCAGGCCGAGCACGTCGCCCACGCCCGCGGAGGGTCCCAGAAGGAGGTCGCCGAGCGGCTCGGCAAGGCCGAGTCTACGGTGAGCGAGAGCCTCAAGGCGGCCGGGTTCCAGGCCGTGTTGGCGGGCGAGGAAGCCCTCCACGCGGTCCTAGCTCGGTTCGGTCCTGGAGCCGAATCAGAGCGTGATTCGCTCTCTCAGGCGAAGCGTGGCAAGTGAGCGCGCGCGTTGATCTTCTCGTTCTCCTCGTGGCCGGCCACTTCCTGGCCGACTTCGCGTTCCAGACGCGTCGGATGGTCGACGGCAAGAGGCGGATCGGCTGGCTCGCGCTGCACGGTCTCGGGGTGGCGCTCGTCCAGGCGGCGGTCGCGCTGCCCTACCTGTCCCCGACCGCCGCCCCGCTGATACTGGGCCTCGCGGTCGTCCACATGGCGATCGACCGCGTCAAGGCGACGGCGGCCCGACCGTTCGGGCTGAAGGCGTTTTTCGCCGATCAGGCGGGTCATCTGGTGGTGCTGGTGACGGTCTGGATCGCCTGGGCGCGCCTGCCCGGCTGGCCGGGGCCGCTCTATGCCGGCCTGGAGGTTGCGCTCGAGACGTGGACCGTCGTCGCCGTGATCGCAGCCGCCTACGCGTTCAACTGGACCGGCGGCGCGGCGATCGTCGGCGCCGTCCTCGACCGCCACCGGCTGGACGAGGTGACCGCCGACATCACCGACGAGGAGCGGTCGCGCGGGCGGACGATCGGGATCCTCGAGCGGCTGATCCTGCTGACGCTCGTGATCATCGGCCAGTGGGGGGCGCTCGGGTTCGTCATCGCCGCCAAGTCGATCGCCCGCTTCAAGGACCTCGACAAGCGCGACTTCAGCGAGCGCTATCTGATCGGGACGCTGACGAGCGTGGCGGTTGCGATCGCCAGCGGGCTGGCGGTCTGGGGGTTTCTGCGGATGGTCGGCCGTCTGGCGTAGCGGCGCGGCGACGACCGGAACACGTCAACCCGAGCTTCCGCTTCAGCTCCTCGAAGCGGGAATCGGATCGCAGCGGAGCCAGGACTTCGCTCACGTCCCGCTAGCGATCCACTCCGGCAGCTCGCGGATCGACTGGAGCTCCACGTAGACGTGGCGGGCGCGCTCCTCCTCGTCGACCTCCTCGTGGGCCCACGTCGTGTGGTAGGGGATGTGGACCCCGCGGCCGCCCATGGCCACGACCGGCAGGACGTCCGAGCGGAGCGAGTTGCCGACCATGACGAAGTCCTCGGGCCGGATCCCGCGCCGTCCCGCGATCCGCTCGTAGGTCGAGCGCTCCTTCCGGCTCACGATCTCGACGCCGCGAAAATGCTGCCGGAGACCCGAGCGTTCGACCTTGCTCTCCTGCTCGAGGAGGTCGCCCTTGGTGACGATGATGAGGTCGTGGCGCTCGGTGAGGGCGGCGACCGTCTCCTCGACACCTTCGAGGAGGATCACGGGCGCCCCGATCATGGCCCGTCCCAGCTCGATCACGCGCTGGATCTCGGCCCCCGTGATCCGCCCTTCGGTGAGCTCGATCGCGGTCTCCACCATGGACAGGACGAACGCCTTGATCCCGTAGCCGAAGTGGGGGAGGTTCCGGACCTCCGCCTCGTACAGCCGCTCGTCGATCCAGGCGGGACCGTGGTAGCGGGAGAGGAGCCCGCGGAACTCGGCCTCGGTGTCACGATAGAGGTCCTCGTTCCGCCACAGGGTGTCGTCGGCGTCGAAGGCGATCATGTCGGGCATGGCGAAGGAAGATACCGCCTTTGGGGCCGGGGTTCCCTGGTACGCGTGCAGGATCTCCTGCAGCACCTCCGCCGAGGCCGGAACGGCGGGAGGCCCGGGGAGCCATTGACCCCAGATCAACAGGAGGAGGGAAGTGTTTGACTTTGGCGACGGGAGGACCGTCTCCGCCCGAGTTGAACGTCCGCCGGCCATCCCCCGTCGTACCGGAGAGACCGCTGGAGGTCCCCTGACCCGTGCCCGAGGAAGCCATGCGACGCACGCTCTTCCTTCTCCTCCTGACCCTTCCGACCCCGGCCTGCTCCCAGGCGCAAGACAGCGACGCCGATGCCCAGCCTGCGGCCGCGCCGCAGGACGCGATCGCCTTCACCGACGTGACCGTGATCCCGATGGACTCCGAGCGGGTCCTGGAGGGCCACACGGTCGTGGTCGAGGGGGAGCGGATCGTGGCGGTCGGTCCGACGGGCGAGGTCGAGATCCCGGCAGGCGCGACCATCGTGGACGGCGCGGGGCGCTGGCTGATCCCGGGTCTGGCCGAGATGCACGGTCACATCCCGCCCCCGAGCGCGCCGCGCGAGCTGGTCGAGAACGTGCTCTTTCTCTATGTGGCCAACGGGGCCACGACGGTCCGCGGCGTGCTCGGTGCGCCGGGGCAGCTCGAGCTGAAGGCCGAGGCGAACTCCGGGGCGATCGTCGCCCCGACCCTCTACCTGGCCGGCCCCAGCTTCAGCGGCAACTCGGTCGACTCGCCCGGCCAGGCGGCGGAGATGGTCCGCGAGCAGGCGGCGGCGGGCTGGGACCTCCTCAAGGTCCATCCGGGCCTCACCCGGGCCGAATACGATTCCATGGCGCTGGCGGCGCGGGCGGCCGGGATCCGCTTCGTCGGTCACATCCCCGAGGACGTGGGGCTCGCCCATGCGCTCGAGATGGGGCACGAGACGGTCGAGCACCTGGACGGCTACATCGAGTACCTGGACGGCGACCAGGGTCCGGTCGATCCGGCCCGCCTGGACGAGGCGGTCCGGAGGACCCGTGATGCGCACGCCTGGGTCGTCCCCACCATGGCGCTCTGGGAGACCCTGTTCGCGATTCATCGGCTGGAAACGCTGACGGCCTACGAGGAGCTCCGCTACATGCCGCCCGACATGGTCGAGTCGTGGACGGCCAGCTACCGCGAGCGGCGGGCCGATCCCGATCTCGATCCGGCCGTCTCCAGCACGGTGATTGACAACCGCATGCGGATCCTTCGAGCGTTGCACGATGGAGGTGTACCGATCCTGATGGGCACCGATGCGCCCCAGCTCTTCAGCGTGCCCGGGTTTTCGCTCCGTCGGGAGCTCCCGCGGATGGCGGCCGCCGGCATGTCGCCGTACGAGATCCTGGCGAGCGGCAGCCGCAATGTGGGGGAGTATTTCGCGAACGAGGACGAGTTCGGGACGATCGCGCCCGGCCAGCGGGCGGATCTCGTCCTGCTCGGCGCGGATCCGCTCGAGGACATCGCGAACGTGTCGCGGATCGAAGGGGTGACGGTGCGGGGGCGGTGGCATCCGAAGGCGGAGATCGACGAGCGTCTCGCCACGATCGCGGTATCCTACCGCTAGGACCCTACGAGCGAGCAAAGGAGATCGCACCATGCGCCAGGCTGTACGCGCGATAGTGACCGTCATCGCCACGCTCATGCCCGCGGCCGGCCGGGCGCAGGAGGCCGTGGTCGTCCCCGACAGCGTTACGCCACAGCGCGTTTTCGACGGGAGCAATCTCTACAACGGCGGGAGCTGCGCCGCCTGCCACGCCATCGCGGGACGCGGCGTCGGCGACCGTGCGCCCGACCTCTCCGACATCGAATGGCTCCACAGCGAGGGCGACTTCGACGGGATCTTCGAGACGATCTTCTGGGGTGTTTCGGAGAAAGAGATGAAGGCGGTGACCCCGAGGCCCTTCGAGATGCACCCCCGCGGGGGAATGAACGTCGACCGCGAGCAGATGAAGGCGCTGGCTGCGTATGTGTGGACGGTCTCCCGTCCCGAGACGCATCCGTTCGTGGCCGAGCAGGCGCGATTCCTGGAGCTGGTGCGCGAAGGGTGGCCGGACTTCTGCTTGCGCTGAACCTCGGCGTTACGACCTGAGTCGATGGCTCGCGCCGGCTCCGCGATCCAGTATCGCGGTCTGGCCTTCCGGCATTGTGGCCCAGGGCACGTGGACCTGCGGGAAACGATGGTGGCCAGCGGGCACGTTGGCGGTCGCTTCAATCCATGGAGCCCCTGGATTTTGCCGGGACTTGAGCATCCGTGAGACGGGCCGCGTCCATCCAGGCAATGGCGATGGATGGCCCGATCTTGCCAAGTCGCGCTACCGGCGACAGAATGGAGGCCGTGTCGCGCTCGCTCCGTTCAGTGGCGGCCGTCTTCCTGGCCTTGTTCTCGGCGATCCCCGCCTTCGCGCAGGAGCCGGCGGGCTCGCTCGACATCCCCGTCGACTACCGGAAGCTCGACAACGGGCTCAAGGTGGTCCTGTCGCCCGACACGACGGCCCCGATCGTCACCGTCGCGGTCTATTACAACATCGGCTTCCGGATCGAGCCGCGGGACCGGACCGGATTCGCGCACCTGTTCGAGCACATGATGTTCCAGGGCTCGGAGAACCTCGGGAAGATGGAGTTCATCCGGGTGGTGCAGACGAACGGGGGCGTCCTGAACGGCTCGACGCGCTTCGACTACACCAACTACTTCGAGATCGTCCCGGCCCACACCCTGGAGACCATGCTGTGGGCGGAGGCCGACCGCATGCGCGGACTCGCGATCACGCAGGCGGAGCTCACCAACCAGCAGGGGGTGGTGAAGAACGAGGTCAGGGTCAACGTCCTCAACCGGCCCTATGGCGGGTTTCCCTGGCTCGACATGCCCCAGATCGCCAACCAGAACTGGTACAACTCGCACAACTTCTACGGCGAGCTGGACGACCTGGACGCCGCCACGCTGGCGGACGTCCAGACATTCTTCGACACCTACTACGCTCCCAACAACGCGGCCCTGGTCGTCGTAGGTGATTTCGAGCCGGAGCAGGCGATGGCGTGGATCGAAGAGTACTTCGGCGACATACCGTCCGCCGACGTGCCGGCGCTGCCGGACCTCTCCGAACCGCGCCAGGAAGAGGAGATCCGGGTCCAGAAGGTGGACTCGCTGGCCACCCGGCCGGCGCTCGCTTTCGCCTACCACGTCCCGGAGCGGAACACGCCGGAGTGGTACGCGATGGGGCTCCTGGATCTGATCCTGCTGCGCGGCGACGATGCGCTCCTCCACGAAGCCCTGGTCCGCGAGCGGGGGATGACGGGCTCCGTTGGCGGCGGCATCAACGTCGGGCTCGGGAACATGTTCAACTACAACGGGCCCATGTTGTGGACGGTCTCGCTGTTCCACGACGCGGACACCTCGGCCGACGCGATCCTGGCGGTCGTCGACGGCGTCGTCGAGGGCGTGCGGACCACGCCGATCGACGCGGAAACGCTGGAGCGGGCCCGCGTCAAGGGGCGCTCCCTGCTCTACGACACGATGTCGGGATTCTTCGGCTTCGGCCGGGCCGATCTTCTGGCGTCGTTCGCGCTCTTCGACGACGATCCGGCGCGGATCAACCGCCTGGAGGCGGAGTTCGACAAGGTGACGCCGGAGCTTCTGCTCGCCACCGCGGAGGAGTACCTGCGACCGACCAACCGCTCCGTGCTCGAGATCGTGCCGGGAGCGACGCCACCCTCCGCCGCGGCGCCGGCGGGACGATGATGGGCCGGCTGTTCAGGAGACGGGCCGGGTCGGCGGCTCTAGCGCTCGCCGGGCTGATCGGCTGGGCGCTGACCGCGACCGTCGCCCTCGCGCAGGACGGCAAGGAGACGCCGCCCGCGGCTGGTGAGCCGCGGGACTTCCGCGTCCCCGAGACCCGCTCCTTCGCGCTTCCGAACGGGATGCAGGTCACGCTGGCCCCGTACGGCTGGCTCCCCAAGGTCACCGTCCAGCTCAGTGTGCGCGCCGGGAACGTTAACGAGGCCGCCGATCAGGTTTGGCTGGCGGATCTGACGGGCGACCTGATGATGGAGGGGACGGCCTCACGCACGGGAGGGGAGCTGGCGATCGATGCGGCCGGGATCGGCGGAGAGGTCGACGTGTCGGTCGGCCCCGACGAGACCACGATCGGCGGTGACGCCCTGTCGGAGTTCGCTCCCGACCTCGTCTGGCTGGTGGCGGACGTCGCACGGAACCCCTCCTTCCCGACCTCCGAGCTGGACCGGCTGAAGGCGGATCGGGTCCGGCAGGTGACGATCGCTCGCAGTCAGCCCCAGCCTCTCACGCTGGAGAAGTTCCGCGCCCTCATGTATCCCGATCACCCGTATGGGCGAGTCTTCCCGACGCCGGAGATCCTGGAGGGGTACACGCTCGAGGACGTGCGCGCGTTCTACGAGGCCAACGTGGGCGCCGCGCGCTCGCACCTCTATGTCTCAGGTCGCTTCGACGAAGCCGCCGTCGAGGCCGCGGTCCGCGAGGCGTTCGGCGACTGGGAGGCGGGTCCCGCACCGGTAAGCGACGTGCCCGAGCCCGTCAGCGAGCGGGTCATCCACCTGATCGACCGGCCCGGCGCCGTCCAGTCCACGGTCTACATCGGCCTGCCGGTGCCGGATCCGTCCAGCCCCGACTGGGTGGCGCTCCAGGTCACCAACGCGCTCCTGGGGGGCTCCTTCAACTCGCGGATCATCGCCAACATCCGCGAGGATAAGGGTTACGCGTATTCCCCGTTCAGCCAGGTCTCCACCCGGTATCGGGACGCCTACTGGGTCGAGATCGCCGACGTGACGACCGACGTCACGGGGCCGTCGCTGAAGGAGATCTTCCATGAGATCGACCGCCTCCAGGCCGAGCCGCCGAGCGAGGAGGAGCTGCTCGGCATCCAGAACTACCTGGCCGGGACGTTCGTGCTCGGCAACTCGTCCCCATCCGGCATCATCAACCAGCTCCGGTTCCTCGAGCTGCACGGGCTCGACCGGAGCTACCTCACCGACTACGTGCAGAACGTCTTCGCGGTGACCCCTGAAGACGTCCAGCGTGTGACGCGCGACTACCTGGACGACGAGCGGATGTTGATCGTGATCGCCGGCGACGAAGCCGTGATCACCGAGCAGGTGCGTCCGTACGGGGAGATCGGCGGGGCCGAGTCGCCGCCGCTCAGGCGCGAGTAGATCAGGTCGCGTCGGCGGCTACTTCTCGAAGAACACCTCGTACAGAGCGGTAGCTTCCTCCTTCTCGAGCAGGAAGCGGTCGTCCTCCGGGTAGTACTTCGCCTTCTCCGGCGGCTCGCCCGCGAATTCGCGGACCGACGCCATCGAGTCCCAGAGAGTCACCAGGACGAAGTGGGCGACATCGCTCTCCTGGCGCCGCAGGAAGTAGAGCTTCCGGAGCCCATCGACCGATCCGTAGTCGGGGACCGCCCGCTCCTTCACGAACTCCGCGTACCGGTCGGCGTCCGACGCGGCGGTGCGGCCGTGCCAGATTCGAGCGATCATCCTCGTGGCGCCGACACGCTCGATGGGCCGAGAGCGCGCGCGAGCAGCTCCACGAGCCGCCTCGCGCAGCTCCGGTCGGGATCGAGCACGGGGTCGTAGATCGTCAGGTTGAGGCCCAGGCTCTTGGGATGCCGGGCCAGCTTTCCCACGAGCTCGCCCAACTCGTCGAGCCGCATGCCGCCCGGGTCGGGGGAATCGACCGCGGGCATGACGGCCGGATCGAGGGTGTCGGCGTCGAGGTGGATCCAGAAGCCCGCGAGACCGGACCGCGCCAGCCGCTCGAGCGCGGAGGCGGCCGCTTCGGCCACGCCCTCGCGGGCGATCCGCTCGCAGGGGATGTCCAGGATGTCGGAATACCGGACGGAGTGGCGGCCGTAGAAGGGCTCCTCGAACTCGTCCCTGCGCCCGATCACGACCGTGTCCGACTCCTGGACGAGCGGCTCCGGGCCGGCGAGCCGGACGAGCGGTCCGTCGCCGCGACCCACCGCGAAGGCGAGGGCCATCCCGGCGACGGAGCCGGTGGTCGAGAACGAGGGCAGCGCGAAATCGCAATGCCCGTCGACGTACGCCAACCCGACCGGGGCGCGGTCCCTGAGGCCGAGGAGGGAGCCCAGAACGGTGCTGCAGTCGCCGCCCAGGACGAGCGGGAAGCGGCCCGTCCGGACCTCGACCGCCACGCGCTCGGCCAGCGCGCGCGAGTACTCGGCGACCTCCGGCTCGTTGCGCGGACTTCCCCGCGCGAATTCGAAGTCGCGATAGGGAGGCGGCCGGACGTCGCCCCGGTCCTCGGCCCCGAGCCGCTCGAGAAGCCTCAGCTCCCGGAAAACCCCGGGTGCCTGGTCGAGACCCCGCGCGGTCCCGTCATCGTAAGGACGTATGCCGATGCTCGACGGCGCCCCGATGACCGCTATCGGCGCGGGAGTTCGCCTTCCGGGTGGCTGACCATCAAACGGCATGTTGGCGGTTATCATAGACGGCTGGGAGGCTATCGTCAAGCGCAGATCCCCTGGAAGGGCTAGGCCGGGTGCGGCCTCGTCGGGTTGCGCTTCAGCGGCTTCCTCGTCACGTACTACTACTGGTTCACAGGCGTCGTGCCGATCGAAGCCCTCTACGCGTTCGGGGCTCTTTCGTCGTCGTCATTGTCGGCGCGATCATCAAGTCGATCAACCAGGCGCGATAGTGGTAGCCGCGGCCGGCCCCCCCTACAGGATCGGCAGGTAGTACTCCACCTCGTGCCGGCTAACCCAGGCGCGGGCCTCGGACCAGATGACGCGCTTGTTTCTGACGAACTGCTCGAACACGTGGTCGCCGAGGGTCTCGCGGACGAGCTCGCTCTCTGAGGCGAGCTGGATGGCGTGGCCGAGATCCTCGGGCAGCGACTCTATCGCGAGCTCCCTCCGCTCGTCCTCGCCCATCTCGTAGATGTTGACGTTCTCGACCGGGTCGGGCGGCTCCAGCTCCTTCTCGATCCCGGCGAGCCCCGCCATCAACATGCAGGCGAAGGCCAGGTACGGATTGCAGGCGGGGTCCGGCATCCGGAGCTCGATTCGCGTCGACTTCTCCTTGCCGGGCTTGATGTTCGGCACCCGGATCAAGGCCGAGCGGTTGGCGTTCGCCCACGACAGATAGATCGGCGCCTCGAAGCCGGGGACGAGCCGCTTGTACGAGTTCACCCACTGGTTGGTGATGGCGGCGAACTCCCGGGCGTGCGTCAGAAGTCCGGCGATGTAATGCCGCGCGTTCCCCGAGAGATGGAACTCCGCGTCCTTGTCGAAGAAGGCGTTCCGGTCGCCCTCGAACAGCGACTGGTGGCAGTGCATCCCGCTGCCGTTGACCCCGAAGATGGGCTTGGGCATGAAGGTGGCGTAGAGCCCGCGATCGTAGGCCGTGCGCTTGACCACGGTGCGGTAGGTCTGGACGATGTCCGCCATCCTGAGCCCCTCGGCGTAGCGGAGGTCGATTTCGTGCTGGCTGGGCGCGACCTCGTGGTGACTGTATTCGACGTCGATTCCCATCCGCTCCAGCCGCGAGATGGTCTGTTCCCGCAGGTCGCTGGCGACATCGAGCGGCAGCAGATCGAAGTAGCCGCCGTGGTCGAGCGGCGTAGGATCGTCGGGCGAAGGGAAGTAGAAGTACTCGAGCTCCGGCCCGACGTAGAACGAGAAGCCCATCCCGGCGGCCTTTTCGATCGCCCGCCGCAGCACGTACCGCGGATCCCCGTCGTAGGGCTTCATGTCGGGGGTAAAGACGTCGCAGATCAAGCGCGCCACGGTGTGGCCGTCCACCTGCCACGGCAGGATCGCGAAGCTCGAAGGATCGGGCTTGGCGATCATGTCGCTCTCCTGGATGCGTGTGAAGCCCTCGATCGAGGAGCCGTCGAAGCCCATCCCCTCGTCGAGCGCCAGCTCCAGCTCACCGCGGGTGATCGCGAAGCTCTTCAGGAAGCCGAGGATGTCGGTGAACCAGAGGTAGATGTAGCGGATGTCGTGCTGCTTGACCTGCTCGAGGACGTGGTCGCGATCCATGCGGCCTCCCGTGGGCGCTGGCGTCAAAGGCTGTCGGGCGCTGGGCTTCTAAGCCGGGGTCCAAAAAAAAAGACCACGGCGGAGGCTAGGAACCCTCCACCCCGGTCTTTTGCACCCCGTGGTGTAGCCCGGGCCACGCCCGGGCCTGCGACGCTCGGATCCGACCGATCCCCTGGAACGACGGCGGAAACCCTCAGTCGCACTTCCTATCGCAGCCAACCTAGCCTCCGGTCCGGGGCTGTCAAGGTGACCCTGTCCACGATCTGACAGAGGCTGCGGACCGCTCCGGATATGATGAAGATGGTTCGTAGGATCCTACAACTACGGAGGGGATCATGAGCGACACCGTCCTCATAGTGATCGTCATCATCGCCGCGCTGGTCGTTGCCGGCTTCATATGGCTGATCCTCAACCGGCGGAGGACGGCCCGCCTCCGCGAGGACTTCGGCACCGAGTACGAGCACCTGGTCATCGAGAGAGGGGACTCGAAGGCGGCCGAGGAGGAACTCCGAGCGCGCAAGGAGCGGGTCGAGGATTACGACCTCCACGACCTATCCGACCGCGAGCGAGCGGCCTTCACCGAGCGCTGGCAGCAGGTTCAGAGCCGGTTCGTGGATGCGCCGGCGGCGGCGGTGGCCGACGCTCAGGAGCTCTGTGACGAGGTCATGCACGCGCGCGGCTATCCGGTCGGGGACACCGAGCGCCAGGTAGCCGACATCTCGGTGGAGAGTCCCGGCGTCGTCTCCCACTATCGGCAGGCCCGCGGCATCGCCCAGGCCAGTGCGAAGGGGGAGGCCTCGACCGAGGTTCTCCGCGGCGCCATGAAGCATTACCGGGAGCTCTTCGACGCCCTCCTCAGGGCCGGAGATGGAAACGGTCGACAAAACGTCACGGGGAACGAACTGCGGGAAGGAGCCCGGAGGTCATGAACCCTGCTCGCGAGGGGTCGGTGACCGCTTCGCCGTAACCCGCCGCCAGGATCGCCAGCACTCCCGGGACCGCCAGGACCCGGAGGAAAGCTCGTCGCGTGGCGGGAAGATGACATGGCCATCGTGCGTATATTGAAGACATGAGGAAAGTCAACCTCGGACTCGTGGCTGGCGGACCCCGGGGGATGGCCGATGGCCGACCGGCTCCAGCGGGCGACGCCCCTCTCCTCGACGCCTATTCACGCGCCGTGGTTTCGGTCGTCGACTCCGTAGGTCCGGCCGTCGTGCGAGTGTCGTCGATGACGGGCTCGGCTCATGGGGGCCGGCGCGGGGACGGTGGGGGCCACGGATCGGGCTTTCTCTTCGCTCCCGACGGGCTTGCCCTCACCAACAGCCATGTGGTGCAGGGAGCACGTGTCTTCGAGGTCGCGTTTCCCGACGGCCGGACCGCGCAGGCGACCGTGGTGGGGGACGACCCCGACACGGATGCGGCCGTCCTGCGGGTGGACGGCGACGGTCTGCCGGTCGTCTCGCTAGGGGACTCCGCCGGGTTGCGGGTGGGTCAGCTCGTGGTCGCGATCGGGAGTCCGCTGGGCTTCCAGAGCACGGTCACCGCGGGCGTGGTGAGCGCGGTAGGGAGGACGCTTCGATCGGTGACCGGCCGGCTCATCGACGACGTCGTCCAGACCGACGCCGCGCTCAATCCGGGCAACTCGGGAGGACCGCTGGTCGACTCGAGAGGCGAGGTCGTCGGGATCAACACCGCCGTGATCCTTCCCGCCCAGGGCATCTGCTTCGCCGTCGGCATCAACACGGTGAAGTCGGTCGTGGGCCAGCTCCTCCGCCATGGCCGGGTCCGACGGGGCTACCTCGGGCTGGCCGGCCAGAACGTACCGCTCCATCCCGGCTCGGTGCGGCGCCACGATCTCTCCGCAGCCGGCGGCGTGCTCGTCCAGTCGACGGAGCCGGACGGGCCCGGCGTCCAGGCGGGTCTCAGGGAAGGTGACATCATCGTGGCCTTCGACGGAGAGCCCGTGGGAGGCATCGACGACCTTCATCGAATCCTGCTCGAGGAGCGGATCGGCCGGAAGGCGGCGGTCACCGTGCTGCGCCACGGACGGAGCCGCATCATCGAGGTGACGCCGGCAGAGTCTCCAGGTCGTTGAAGGCGGCCGGCTCCGGCCTCCTCAGCGCCGCCGCGCCAGCGTGAGACCGTCGGCTACCGGCAGAAGGCTCAGATCGATCCGCTCGTCCTGGTGGAGCAGGACGTTCAGGGCGCGGAGGGCCTCGGTCGTCGCGTCGGTCACCTCCGGATCCACGACCGCCCCGCCCCACAGAGTGTTGTCGAACAGGATGAGCCCCCCCGGCCGGACCAGCCTCAGGCACCGCTCGTAGTACGCGGAATAGTTCTCCTTGTCGGCGTCCACGAAGGCGAAGTCGAAGGCATCGGCCTCGCCGGAGGCGAGCAGGCCGTCCAGGGTCTCGAGGGCCGGCCCCAGCCGCAGGTCGATCTTCAGGTCGACCCCCGCCTCCTCCCACCAGCCGCGGGCGATGGCCGCGTACTCCTCGTCGATCTCGCAGGCGACGACCTCGCCGTCGGGCGGCAGGGCGAGCGCGGCCGAGAGGGCCGAGTAGCCGGTGAAGACGCCCAGCTCGACCGTCCGCCGGGCATCGATCAGCCGCATCAGGAACGCCATGAACTGCCCCTGCTCGGGACTGATCTGCATCTGGGCCTTGGGGTGCTCCGCCGTCTCCTCCCGGAGCCGCCGCAGGACCTCGGGCTCGCGCAGCGACACCGACAGCAGGTAGGCGTAGAGCTCGTCGGTCAGCTCGATCGTCCGGCGCGTCACGGCGTTTCAAGCTAGACGTCGCGCGGAGGCGCGTCGACACCTCGCCGGCCCGGGCCGGGGTACCGGTCGGTGGCCCTGGATGCGCCGCTTTCGGACCCGTGGTCTTGACACGCCGGCCCTCGGTCCGCTATGATGGAAACGTTTGCAGAAAACGTTTCCAGCCAGGGGGTGAAGCCAGGCCGCTTGCGGAAACCGATGATCCCCACCGCGTTCCGTGGACGGGACCTCTCTCCCGCCGGAGGTCGCCCTTGAACGTCACGATCAAGGACGTGGCGCGCGAGGCCGGATTCTCGGTGGCGACCGTCTCGCGCGTCCTCAACAACAGCGGGCCCGTCCGCGACGAGACCCGGCACCGCATCGAGGAGGTGGCGGAGCGCCTCCACTACACCCCCAATATCGCCGCCCGCAGCCTCATCACCCGCAAGACCCTCACGATCGGTGTTCTTTTGCCGGACCTCTACGGGGAGTTCTTCTCCGAGGTGATCCGCGGCATCGACCGGGCGGCGCGAGCCGGCGGCTACCATCTCCTCGTCTCGGGATCCCACAACGACCGGAGGGAGATCGAGGCCGCCGTCCAGGCCATGCACGGCCGGGTGGACGGGTTGATCGTGATGTCACCCGGACTCGAGCCGTGGGCCATCGTGACCGGCCTGCCGCGCCGGCTCCCGCTCGTGCTGCTCAATTGCGAGGTGGGGGAGAACGGCTTCGACGCCGTCAACGTGGACAACCACGGCGGGGCGCGCGAGATGGTGCGGCATCTCCTGGGTCTCGGACATCGGCGGGTGGCGATCGTGGGCGGGCCGCACGACAACTTCGACGCGCGAGAGCGGCTCCGGGGCTATCGCGACGCGATCGGCGAAGCGGACGCAGAGCGCTCGGCGGAGCTGGAGCTCGAGGGTGACTTCACCGAGTCGTCGGGCCATCGGGCGGCGCAGCGCCTTCTGGAGCTGGATCCGCGTCCCACCGCCATCTTCGCGGCCAACGACTCGATGGCGATCGGCGCATTGAGCGCCCTCCGCGATGCGGGTGTCGAGGTACCGGAGGAGATGGTGGTCGTTGGATTCGACGACATCCCCATCGCCCGCTACCTGAGCCCGCCCCTGTCGTCGGTCCACGTGCCGATCCGGGGGCTCGGGGTGCGCGCGGTCGAGCGCCTGCTGGAATCGATGACCGATGGGAACGAGAAGACGGTGGAGGTTCTGCCGACACGGCTCGTGGTGCGCGAATCGTGCGGCGGGCCGGCCGCCAGGGCCGCTCGAGAAGCAAGGCGGAAGACGGTCTCCACGGGCCGCGGAACCGGACCAACACCATCAACGGAGGAGGTTGAAGAGCCATGAGGAGAAGCGTGAGACAGGGCTGGCTGCTGGGGGTGCTGGCCGGGGCGCTTGCCCTGGTCGCGTTCGCTCCCGGCGCGGCGACGGCCCAGACCAGCACGGGATCGATCCGCGGGCACGTGCTCGACGAGAACGGCGAGACCCTGACCGGAGCCAGCGTCGTGGCCACCCATACGGCCACCAACTTCCAGCGCGGGATGCTGACCGAGGAAGGCGGCTTCTACAACCTGAGCGGCCTACCCGTTGGGGAGTACGCCGTCGAGTACTCCCATCCATCCTACGGCGCCCAGACCCAGAACGTCCGCGTCCAGATCGGCCAGTCATTGAGCCTGGACGTGGTACTCTTCACCGACGCGATCGAGGTCGCGGGGATCACGGCCGTAATCGAGCAGGAGCGGATCATCGAGGCGACGACCCCCGAGGTGGCCACCAACATCACCGAGGCCCAGATCGATAACCTGCCACTCCTGAACCGGGACTTCCTCAAGTTCGCCGAGCTGGTGCCCGGCGTCCTGCCGAGCCGGGACGGGAACAGCATCGAGGCCGGCGGGCTGCCTGCCGAAAACATCAACCTCTTCATCGACGGCGCCTCGTACAAGAGCGAGGTGCTCCAGGAGGGGATCGTCGGCCAGGACGCCAGCGCGGGGAATCCCTTCCCACAGAACGCGGTCGAGGAGTTCCGGGTCATCACCCAGAACTACAAGGCCGAGTTCCAGAAGGCGGCTGGCGCCGTCGTCACCGCGACGACCAAGTCCGGCACCAACCGGTGGGAGGTGAGCGGCTTCTTCCTGGGGCAGAACGAGAACCTGATCGCGGAGGACGCCTTCCAGAAGTGCGAGGCGCCGGGGCAGGCGGCTGATTGTGTCCAGACCGACGTCAACGAGGTCGGTCGTCAGCAATTCGGTGGAACGATCGGCGGCCCGCTCGTCCGCGACAAGCTGTTCGTCTTCGGCTCCTTCGAAGGGAACTATCGCGACCTTCCGGAGAACGTCCAGACGGTGAGCGCGGAGGACCTCGCGAAGGTTCCGGAGTCCATCGCGGGTATCCCGGCTCGTGACCTGGTGGCCCTGGCCGAGGGGTCCATAAGCGATCGCGAGCTCCGCTCGAACCTGTTCTTTGGCAAGCTGACCTACAGCCCCGCCGACCGCCACCGTTTCGAGACGAGCCTCAACGTGCGCGACGAATTCGAGGTCCGGAGCTTCGGCGGTTTCCTCGCGCGGTCGCATGCGGAGGACTTCAACATCGATGTGCTCACCGCCCTCGGGAAGTACCAGTACTCGAACGACCGGCTGCTGAACGAGGCGTTCATCGACTTCCAACGCTTCCGCTGGAACCCGACCCCGCTGAACCCCGACACCCCGGGGCTGGTCTTCGACGGAATCCTCCGGGTCGGCGGTCGCTCGACCGAGCAGGACATCTTCCAGGACAAGTGGGAACTCCGCGACGACTTGACCTACACGCTGCCCGACTGGGGAGGATCCCATGTCTTCAAGACCGGGACCTACCTGAGCTTCTCGAACTACGACATCACGACGTTTCTGAACGGCAACCCCCAGTTCACCTTCCGCGAGCAGGAGAACTTCGCGTTTCCGTTCCGGGCGGAGGTGGGGGTCGGGGACCCGCAGTTCGATAGCGACAACACCCAGTTCGGGATCTACGCCCAGGACGACTGGTCACCCACGGACCGGCTGATCCTGAACTTCGGCCTCCGCTGGGACGTGGAGTCCAACATGCTGAACAACGACTGGGTCACCCCGGACTCGGTCATCGAGGACGTCTCGCCGTTCCTGACGCCGGAGCAGGAAGCGCAGTACTTCACCGACGGGGGCGATCGGGATCCCTTCTACGGGGCCCTCGCGCCGCGGGTCGGGTTCACCTACGACCTGACCGGCGGCCACCGGACCACCCTCTTCGGCGGGTTCGGGCTCTTCTACGATCGGACGCGCTTCGGCCTGGGGTCCAGCGAGATCACCCGGCTCACGTTCCCCAACTTCCAGTTCCTGTTCTCGGAGGACGGTCTGCCCGACGAGAACGGCCGGCCGACAATTGCCTGGGACGATCGCTTCCTGAGCCGGGAGGGGCTTCTCAGCATCGTCGAGTCGGGGAGCCCGACCGGAAAGCCGGAGGTCTTTCTCCTGGAGAACGACGTCAAGCCGCCGGTGGCGCAGCAGTGGACGATCGGCCTCCGCCAGGCGGTCGGCCCGCTCATGCTGTCCGCGAACTACACCGGAGTCCGCGGCGATCACGTCTTCACCTGGATCTTCGGTAACCGGAATCCCGACGGCTCGCTGTTCCAGACGCCGCGATTCCGGAACATCCTCCTCTCCACCGACGAGGGTGAGACGTGGTACGACGCGCTTCAGCTTCAGGCGGGGAAGCCCTTCAATCTCGAGTCCGGATGGGGGTTGCAGGTCGCCTACACCCTCGGCGAAGCCGAGCAGAATACCTTCGGGGATTTCACGCTGGACGTGTTCTCGCCGGCCGACTTCCCGCGCCACCCGTCGAGCAACGACATCCGGCACAACCTGACCATGAACTGGATCCTCGGCCTTCCGTGGGACATCCGGTTCAACGGCATCGCGGCGTTCCGATCGGCGCGGCCCATCAGCGCCCGCGTCCCCGGTGATCCCAACGGCAACGGGATCGGGGGCGACGACTTCCCGGCCGGCGAGACCCGCAACAGCCGACGGCCCGAGGAAGGGGACTTCGCCGAGGTCAACATCCGGTTCGAGAAGGGGATCGAGTTCGCGACCGGCCAGCGGATCGCGGTCCTGGCGGAGATCTTCAACCAGTTCAACACCGAGAACTGGGACGGCTTCCGCACCGAGTTCGGCACCTTCGATCCGGCGACGGGCCAGATCACGCGGCGCGATGATTTCGGGCAACCCACGAGCCTCGACAACGACAACCCGAGCCGCCGCCTCCAGCTCGGCGTGCGGTACGGCTTCTAGGAGGTGACCGGCCGACCTAGGCGAACCCTCGAGGCGAGCGGGCCTCCGACAGGGGCCCGCTCCGGATGACGGCCGAAGGGAGGGCGGGCCCCGCCGGGTGGCCCGCCTGGCCGACACGGTGCTCGTACTGGCGGCTGCTCCTGCCGGCCATCCTGCTGGCGGGCGCCTGCCGCGGAGTGGCCCCACCGCGGGTCGAGGAGCCGCCGCTCCCGGTTGCCGACGAGGTCGCCGCCCGGGCGTTCCTGGACACCCTCCAGCAACGGACCTTCGACTTCTTCTGGGAGACCACGCCGGCCGGCAACGGGCTCACCCCCGATCGCTGGCCGACCCCGTCCTTCTCTTCGATCGCCGCCGTCGGCTTCGCGCTGTCCTCCTATCTGGTGGGCGTCGAGCACGGCTGGATCACGCGTGCCGAGGCCGCCGAGCGAACCCTGGCCACGCTGCGCTTCTTCTGGGAAGCCCCGCAGGGGGAGGGGTCCGCGGAGGTGACCGGCTACAAGGGGTTCTTCTACCACTTCCTCGACATGGAGACGGGCCACCGCTTCGAGGATGTCGAGCTGTCGACGATCGACACGACGCTCCTCCTGGCGGGCATCCTCTCGACCCAGGTCTACTTCAACGGCGTGGGCGGGAGCGAGGCCGAGATACGCGCCCTGGCCGACTCGATCTACCTGCGGGTCGACTGGGCATGGGCGCAGACGCGGCCGCCTTCGGTGTCGATGGGGTGGCGCCCCGAGCATGGGTTCATCCCGGCCGACTGGCGAGGGTACAACGAGGCGATGATCCTCCTCGTCTTGGCGCTCGGGTCGCCCACCCACCCGATCGGGCCCGAGTCCTGGCACGAGTGGACGACGACCTACCGGTGGGGGACGTTCTATGGCGAGGAGCATCTCGGCTTCGCGCCGCTCTTCGGGCAGCAGTATTCGCACGTCTGGATCGACTTTCGCGGCATCCAGGACTCGGTTATGCGAGTCCATGGGATTGACTACTTCGAGAACTCGCGCCGGGCGACCGTGGACCAGCGCGCCTACGCGATCGACAACCCGAACGGGTGGCAGGGATACGGCCCGAACGTGTGGGGGCTGACGGCCTGCGACGGCCCGGCCGACACGACCGTGATGGTGGACGGCCGGCTGCGCGAGTTCCACACCTACTGGGCGCGCGGCGCGGGCCCGTTCGACGTCAAGGATGACGGGACGATCGCGCCGACGGCGGCGGGAGGGTCGATCCCCTTCGCCCCCGAGATCGCGATCCCGGCGCTCATGGAGATGCGGCACCGGTTCGGCGACTACCTGTTCGGCGAGTACGGCTTCCGGGACGCCTTCAACCTGACCTTCGACGACGCCGGGATCCCGCCCGAGAAGGGGAGCGTCGTGCCCGGCGTCGGGTGGTTCGACGTCGACTACCTGGGGATCGATCAGGGCCCGATCGTGCTCATGATCGAGAACCACCGGGAGGAGTTCCTGTGGGACCTGATGAAGCGGAGCCCGTACGTCGTCACGGGTCTCTGCCGGGCCGGGTTTCGCGGCGGCTGGCTGGAGGGGCGCTGCCCCGCGCGGGCGGCCATTGCGCCTCGCCCGGCAGCGGCACCTCGTCTGGTAGCGGCTGGTCCATGAGGGAGGCCGTGCCGTCACGCATCCCCTTCGCGCGTCCGGCCCTCGTCATTCTCCTGTGCGGGCTCGGCGTCGCGGCCTCGCGCCCGGCTGGAGCCCAGGAACCGACGGTCGCCGCCGGCCACGAGGCGCTGGTTGACTCGCTCCTCGGCCTCATGACGCTCGAGGAGAAGCTGGGCCAGCTCGCCCAGTACAGCGCGAGATGGAACCCCGACCTCAGAACGCCCGAGGCGACGCCCGAGCATGTCCAGCTCGTCCGGGAGGGCCGCGTGGGATCGTTCCTCAGCATCTACGGCGCCGAACACCTCGCGGAGCTCCAGCGGATCGCGGTCGAGGAGTCGCGGCTCGGGATCCCGCTCCTGTTCGCCCAGGATGTGATCCACGGCTTCCGCACGATCTTCCCGGTGCCGCTGGCGGAGGCCGCCAGCTGGGATCCGGAGGCGGTCGAGCGAGCCGCCCGGATCGCGGCGATCGAGGCCACCGGTGCAGGCGTCCACTGGACATTCGCGCCGATGGTCGACGTGGCTCGCGATCCCCGCTGGGGGCGGATCGTCGAGGGTGCGGGCGAGGACCCGTACCTGGGCTCGGTGATGGCCCGGGCCCGGGTGCGCGGCTTCGAGGGCGAGGACCTGTCGGACCCGACGACGCTGCTGGCGACCGCCAAGCACTACGTTGGCTATGGCGGCGCCGAGGGGGGGCGGGACTACAACACGGTCGACATCTCCGAGCGTACGCTCCACGAGATCTACCTGCCGCCCTTCCGCGCCGCGGTCGACGAGGGGGTGGAGTCGATCATGGCCGCCTTCAACGAGATCGGCGGCACGCCGATGCACGCCAACGACGCGTTGATCGAGGGGCTGCTGCGAGAACAATGGGGCTGGGACGGCCTCCTGGTGAGCGACTACACGGGCATTCTGGAGCTCATCGAGCACGGCGTGGCGGCCGACTCCACCGAGGCCGGAATCCTCGCCCTCGAGGCCGGGGTCGACGTCGATATGGTGAGCGGGATCTACGGCGACAAGCTCGTCGAAGCGGTGCGAGCGGGCCGTCTCGACGAGGCCGAGGTCGACGAAGCCGTCCGCCGTGTGCTGCGGGCCAAGGCCGCGCTCGGGCTGTTCGAGGATCCCTTCCGCTACACCGACCCGGAGCAGGAGCGGGCGGTGACGCTGACTGCAGAGCATCGCCAGGCGGCCCGTGAGTTGGCG
>JBOHRW010000209.1:0-2092 GCA_050732935.1 Gemmatimonadota bacterium | reverse complement strand
GTCCCTGGCGGCGCATGTTGTCGGTCAGGTTGTCGAGGAGGTAGAGGACGCCGACGACGAGGACGAAGAGGAAGGCCGCCTGCAAGAGCACGCGGAGGAGTTGGACGTCGCGCCACGGAGGAGGGCGGCGCACGATCGCGGCGAGCGTGCTCATGTCGTTTTAGACGACGGTCGAGGGGCGCCCGGAGGCGCCCCTCGGAGTTCGCCTAGCGATACGGCGGCGGATAGTGGAGGCCGCCGTTCGTCCAGAGCGCATTGAGGTCGCGCGGGAGCTCGAGCGGGGAGCCCGGACCGACGTTGCGGTCGTAGATCTCCGCGTAGTTCCCCACTTGCTGGATGATCTGCACCGCGAAGTCGGCCGGGAGGCCGAGGCCGGCGTCGAAGGGCTCGCCCTCGACGGGCTGCCCGAGGAAGCGCTGGATCTCCGGGTCGTCACTCTGGAGCGCATCGTCGATGTTCTCCGAGCTGATGTCGAACTCCTCCGCCTGCATGGTGGCGATGACCGCCCAGTTGACGGCATCGCCCCACTGCTCCTGGCCGTCGCGGACGACCGGGCCGAGCGGCTCCTTCGACATGGTCACGTCGAGGATGCGCAAGGCCTCGGGGCCGCCCTGGTTCTCCGGCCAGCTCGAGCGGATGCCCGCGAGCTGCGACTTGTCGGACGTCCAGCCGTCGCACCGCTCCTCGACGAACGCCTGATGGAGCGGCTCGTTGTCCTCGAACGTGAGCGGCTCGTACGGGACGTCCCGGGCCTGGAACTGCGACTCGAGGTTGAGCTCGGTCGTCGTCCCCGAGAGGACGCAGATGACCGTGTCGGCCATGTCCTCGAGCTCCTGGTAGGGGCTGTCGGCCCGCACCATCATCCCCTGGCCGTCGTAGAACGTCGTCGTGAGGAAGTTCGCCGCCTCCGCCCCGTCGCGGCTCGACGTCCACGTCGTGTTGCGGATGAGGACGTCGATCTGCCCGGACTGGAGCGACGTGAAGCGCTGCTCCGCCGTGAGGGGGATGAACTCGACCGCCTCGGCATCGCCGAGCACGGCGGCTGCGACGACGCGGCAGAACTCGATGTCGAAGCCCTGGAACTCGCCCGCCTCGGTCACGAAGCCGAAGCCGGGCACGGCGTCGTTGACGCCGCAGTTGAGCGTGCCGCGGCTCTGCACCTCCGCGAGCAGGTTGCCGCCCTGTCCGCCCTGGGCCTCCGCCTCTCCGGTTCCGGCTCCGTCGCCGGCCTCCCCGCCGTCGTCCGAATGGAAGCAGCCGCCCGCGAGCAGCGCGACGGCAGCCAGGACGAGGCCGACCCTCCAAATACGCGAACCACGCACCGGAAACCACCCTCCTCGTTATAGGGTTCCGAACCTTTCCGGCAGGCTAACCGATGCCCGGAGCGCCCGTCGGTCGCCGGGGCATGGCCCCGGACATGACCTCTTGGCTCAGGGGGCGGTCGGAGCCTCCGGAGCCGCGGCGGAGGACGGGCGCCGGTCGCCGCCGCCCGACTGCATCCGCTCCCACGCTCCGCTCAGCACATCGCCGAGGATCGAGACGATCTCGTCGAACTCGGCCCGCTCGGCGACGAGGGGCGGCGAGATCTGGACGACCGGGTCGCCGCGGTCGTCCGCGCGACAGATGAGGCCCGCCTCGAAGAGCCGCGGCGAGAGGAAGCCGCGCAGGAGCGTCTCGCACTCCTCGTCCGAGAACGTCTCGCGCGTCTCCTTGTCCTTGACGAGCTCCAGGGCGTAGAAGAACCCCGTTCCCCGCAGGTCGCCGACGATGGGCAAATCCAGCAGCCCCGCGAGCCTCTCCCGGAACGCGTCCTGCCGGCCGGCCACGTGCTCGACGATGCGCTCCCGTTTCATGATCTCGATGTTCTTGAGCGCGATCGCCGCCTGCACCGGATGACCGCCGAAGGTGATCCCGTGCGTGTACATGGCGGTGCCCTGGAGGAACGGCTCCATGACGGCGTCGCGCGCGACCAGCGCGCCGATCGCGGCGTAGGCCGAGGAGAGCCCCTTCGCGCAGGTGATGAGGTCCGGGCGGATGTCGTAGCGCTCGGACGCGAACCACGCGCCGAGCCGACCGAAGCCGGTGATGACCT
>JBOHRW010000208.1:0-11902 GCA_050732935.1 Gemmatimonadota bacterium | reverse complement strand
GGCCGCGGAGGCGGGGCTCGCCGGCCGCGCGCGCTACGGGCTCCCGCTCGCCGGCCCGGCGGAAAGGCGGCCCGCGCTCTCCGATCTTCTCCTGATCGACTCCGTGGCGCCGTTGCCGCGTTCGCTCGAGGAGGCCGCTCCGCGGGCGCGTGGAACCGCCCGCGTCGATCCCGGAGGGTCGGTCGGTGTCTTCTGGGAGCTCTACCCTCCGGGGGGCGGGCCCTACGAGGCCCGGCTGTCGATCCGTCTCCGGGACGAGCGGGGCGGCTTCTGGAAAGGGCTCGGGGCGGCGCTCGGTCTGACCGAGCGGCAGGGGGGCTCGGTCGCTCTCGAGTGGATCGAGCCGATTTCCGCCGGTGCCGCCGTCCAGCCGCGCGCCCTGGTCCTCGCGCTCCCCGATCTTCCGGCAGGCTCGTACGCGCTCGAGCTGGAGGTCGTGCTCCCTGACTCCCGGAGGGCACGGGTGGAACGCAGGATCGTCGTGGAGTAGCGGTTTCCCGCGTGCCCACCGATCCGCGCATCGAGCGGCTGGAACTGCTCCTGGCCGCGAGGTCGCCCCGCCGCCTGGCGCGCACGCCGGAGGGTCAGGAGGCCGCTGTCTCGGTAATCCTCAGGCCGCGCGAGGACCTCGAGGTCCTGCTCGTCCAGCGCGCCCTGCGGGACGCCGATCCCTGGTCCGGGCACGTAGGGCTCCCCGGCGGCCGGCGGCATCCCGACGACGCGGACCTGCTCGCGACCGCGCTCCGCGAAACCGAGGAGGAGACCGGGGTCTCGATCGCCACCCACGGTCGTGCGCTGGGGTGCCTCGACGAAGTAGAGCCGGCCACGCCAGGGCTGCCGCCGATCGTCATCGCCCCGCTGGTCGCCGCGGTTCCGCCGGAGACTGGAGCGGTTGCCGACGGACGAGAGGTGACGGCGACTCTCTGGGTGCCGCTCGATACCTTCCGCGACCCGGAGGCCCGGGCGGAGCATCTCGTCGAGCGGGAGGACTTCCGACGCGTCTTTCCCGCCATCCGTCTCGGGGATCGCGTCGTGTGGGGGCTGACCCACCGGATCCTGACCGCGTTTCTGGAGGTCGCCGCGAGCGCGGGGCTTTGAGCTCGGTCCTCCGCACCGGACCGGTTCGTCGCCGCTACGACCGGCAGGCCGAGGTGTACGACCGCCGCTGGGCAGCCTACGTGGAGGGCAGCGTCCGCGAGACTTTGCGTCGGACGGACCTCCGGGAGGACGACGCGATCCTGGACGTCGGGTGCGGGACGGGCGCGCTCCTGGAGGCGGTCGCTGCCCGCGTCCCCGGCGCGCGGCTGGTGGGGATCGACCTGAGCCCGGCCATGCTGGCGGTCGCGAGCCGTAAGCTGGGAGACCGCGCCACCCTGGTCGCCGCCGAGGCCGAGAGCTTGCCCTTCCCCGACCACAGCTTCGATCTCGTCCTCTCCTCCAGCGCGCTCCACTACTGGCCCGATCCCTCTGCGGGGCTGGCCGAGATCGCCCGTGTCCTCGAGCCCCGGGGGAGGGTGGTGATCACCGACTGGTGCGACGACTACCTGGCGTGCCGAATCGTCGATTTCCTCCTCAGGATCCTCGAACCCGCCCATCACCGGACCTACGGCGCCAAGGCCTGCGAACGGCTCCTCCGGGAGGCCGGATTCAGTGAGATCCGGGTCGAGCGCTACCGGATCGGACGGCTGTGGGGCCTCATGACCGCCACGGGCATTCGCGAGGTCGGACGGTCGCGCGGCGCCTCGTAAGTCCGCCCCGCGGTGATCATCGCCGTGACACGGGCGCCAGGATCATCCGCTCTTCGAGTCGTCCAGAGCGAGTGTCTCGTCCAGGTGGCCACCCGTCCGTAGGAGCTCCGCGAACTCCTCGGGGAGCCCGCTCTCGCGGATCGCGGAAGCCGTCCGATCGAGGTTGTACTCGACGCGGACGATCTCGCTGGCGGGCGGCCTCTCGCCGGACAATTCGACTAGCGCGTACGCCGCCCGCCAGTCGCCGTCCTTGGGCTTGCCGACCGAGCCGACGTTCAGGAAGTGAACTTCCTCGACCTCGCGGCGCCAGGGGATGTGGGTGTGGCCGAAGGCGAGGAGGTCGCCCTCGCGGGCGGCCGCCTTCCGGGCCATCGTGGCCAGAAAGTCGTCCGGGCGGTCGGCGTCCAGGTAGAGCGTGTTCCGGGTCGGCGCCCCGTGGAAGAGGGTGAGCTGAGCCCCGCTGGCGTGGCCACCTCCCGGCCGGATGTCGAGACGAAAGGGGAGCGTCCCGAGGAAGCGCTTCGTCTCGGGCCAGGCGTGGGACCGCGTCCACTCGTAGCTCTGATGCGAGAGGGCCTCCTGGCGCGGGTTCTCGTAGCGGCAGCCGCAGTTCTCGTGGTCGGTCGCGACCGTCGAATCGTAGTTACCCGCCACGCCGTGAATCCGCCGCTCCCAGATCCGTGCGACGGTCTCGTTCGGCCACGGACCGTAGCCCACGAGGTCGCCCAAGTGGATGATCGGGCCGACGTCCGGACGCGAGTCGATGTCGGCGAGGACGGCCTCGAGGGCCGGCAGGTTCGCGTGGATGTCGCCGACGAGCGCGAGCTTCACGGGAGAGCGATCCTCGAGGCGGGCACTCAGCAGGGGTTCCGCCGCCGCTCGGCCGCACGCTCGAGGGCGCGAGACCGCTCGGCCGCAAGCTGCGGTCCATCGAGGTGGCGGTGTATGGCGCCGAGAAGCGACGCGTGAAACGCCGACCGGGGCTCCGCCAGGCGGTAATGCGTGTAGCGTCCGCTGCGCCGGGCACGGACGATCCCGCCCGTCCGCAGGACGGCGAGGTGACGTGAGACGGTCGGCTGGGGAAGTGCCAGCAGCTCGACCAGGTCGCAGACGCAGAGCTCGCCGGCCGCCATCAGGTTGGCGATCCGGATCCGGGTCGGGTCGCCGAGCGCGCGGAAGAGGGAATCCGGCTCACAAGCGGCGGGGCGGCTATCAGCCCTGGCGAAGGCGACGGAAGCTGACATATTCGCAGAGCCGAATATGTCGCGCCGTGAAGGGACCGACCAGGGGCCGCGCGCGAGCGGAGCCCCGCACGAGCACACGGCCGGCTGCCCGCGGTCGAGCCCTTTCTCTATGGAATCAAGCCGGCCGTCATCGCGGTCATCCTGGGCGCGATCTGGAAGCTGGGCCGCGAGGCCGTGAGGGGCTGGCGCCTGGCCGCTCTCGGGCTGGCCGTGGCTGGCGCGGTCCTTCTCGGGGTCGGAGAGGTGGCGGCCCTCCTCGTCGGCGGGGCGGTCGGAATGCTGTGGCTGCGCACGGCACCAAACCCGCCTACCCGTGAGATGGCCGGGCTTCTCGCCGGGCCGCTCCGCGACCCGGGCACGGTCCCCCTCCTCGCCGGCTGGGGGACCGCGGCCGTCGGCGTGTCGCTCTGGAAGCTGGGCCTGTTCTTCCTGAAGATCGGCGCCGTCCTCTACGGAAGTGGCTATGTCCTCGTTGCGTTCCTCGAGGGCGGGCTCGTCGCGGACTTCGGCTGGCTCAGCGAAGCCGAGCTCCTCGACGCGATCGCGATCGGCCAGTTCACGCCGGGGCCGGTCCTGTCGACGGCGACCTTCGTCGGGTACGTCGTGGCCGGCGTTCCGGGGGCCCTCGTGGCGACGGTCGCCATCTTCCTGCCCTCGTTCTTCTTCGTGCTCATCCTCAACCCGCTCATCCCGCGGCTACGGGAGTCGCGATGGACGGCAGCCTTCCTCGACTCGGTGAACGTGGCCGCCGTCGCCCTCATGGCTGTGGTGACGGTCGACCTGGGCCGCGCGACGCTGACGAGCCTCCCGGCGTGGGCGATCGCCGCGGCCGCCTCGGTGGCGGCGCTGGGCTTCCGGGTCAACGCTGCATGGCTCGTCCTGGGGGGCGCGATCACCGGGCGGCTCCTGTGGCCTGGACGCAGTAGCCACGAGGCCGGAGCCTCCCTCAATCCAGGTGGATGATCCCCCCGATCACCAGCCGCCAGTCGTATCCCTCGGTGTCCGACAAAGGGAGCTGGATCCCGGCCCCCCACTGCTGGCCGTTGGCGAAGGCGTAGCGAAAACCGAGCGTGCCCGAGACGACGGTCTCCTCCTCGCCCCCGGCGACGTCCCCGTGGGCGAGCGTCAACCCGCCTGCCGGCTCTTCCTCCTCGTGGTCCTCCGCGGGCTCATCGCTCAGCCGGGTCACGCCGTTCAGCTCGGCGATCGGGATCCAGTTCGATGGCAGCCAGTGGGACCAGGCGAGGTTGTAGACCAGCTCCTCTTCGTCGGGGCCGGCGTCCGCGTAGAGGCGCTCGTACGTCAGCTCGGCCTGGATGGCGCCGCGCTTCTCGGCGCCGTACCCCTGCCACAAGAGGAGCCCCGGCTCCCAGGTCCAGCCCTCGGCACCGAGGCCCTCGTCCTCGTCGCCGGTGGGCAGGACGAACCCCGAGCGCGCGCTCACGATCGTCAGCCGCACCGGGCTCTGCCAGAGGGCGACCATGGGGGCGACCTCGATGTCGCCGATCCCGCCGTGGCCCTCGCCCATCTCGGGACTCACGCCGACGACGGGCACCTCGAGCTCTCCCCCGATCCAGCGGTTGAACCGCCACGCCAGCTCGCCCGAGCCTTCGAACTCGTTCTCGAGGTTCGCATAGGTAGCGCCGAAGCGCGGATGGAGCTTCCGCTCGAGGTAGGCGTGATGGGTGAAAAAGACGTCGACGAACTCGGGGAAGCCACCGTGTGAATGGCGGTCGCCGAGGTGTCGGGCGCTCGGCTCGGTGTGGGCGTGCCCGTGCTCCCCGTGAGGCTCCTGACCGATGGCGGGCGTCGCGATCGCGAGCGCGGCCGCGAGGGCGAGCCCCGCGATTCCGGCGAAGGCCGGACTTCGATGAAGATCAGGCGCTTGACCATAGAACAGCATGACTTCCTCCCCGGAGGCATTGAATGAGCTGATTCGCGAGCCCGCGCAGCGCGGACCCCGATCGTATGATCAGAGCGCGGGGAGGGAGCGGGGTGGGGGTGGTTCGGGCGAGAATCCTTGTGTGTGCGGGTCGACGAAGGAGTCCGTCCGCGCGGGCTCCCAGACCTCGAGCGGGCGCAGGCTCCAGTCGACGACCGGTCGGCGATCCAGGAGCAGGCGCGCGCTGCCGTCCGACTGGGCGGCCGGGATCTCGGCGCACGCGGTGATGACCGGACCGCGTGCGGAGTCGGGGGCCCGCTGGTGGGGGCAGGGGCCCTTCCCCCGCCACGGGCAGCCCGGGTGGTGATGATCGGTGGTGCCGTGCGACGAGCCGTGGCCCGCGATCGTGGGGACGTTCGAACCGACCTGCGGCCCCCACGCGGCGACGACCGCGGGAAGCGTCAGCTCGGCGACGAACGCCGAAAGGAGCCCCAGCGTGATTGCCATGGACGCCAGGCGTCGCAACGGAATGCGGGTATACGGCATGCGTATCTGACAGGACGTTATCAGGGACGGGGATATTCCGCACACGCAACGCCGCCGGAGGGCCGACGGTCAAGGGAATCTTCCCTCCCGGTCGGGCGTATCTACCCTCGGGGCCGGTTCCTCCTCCGGCGGCGCCGCCAGGCCTGTGCCGGTCGGACGCTTGGACGGGCCCCCTTCTTTGGCTATCTTGGAGGCTTCATGACACGCCGTCCGATCCTCGGCCTCGCGCTCGCCGCGCTCATCGGGCTCTCCCTGACGGTCCCCTGCCTCGCCATGGAGGCGCGGGACGACGTCCCGACGGAGCCCATGGAGGGCTGCGCGAGCGGGGAGACCTCGACGACCGATCTCGTCTGCGCGACGGACTTCAAGCCCGTCCCGGCTACCCACGGACTACAGCCGACCATCCTCGCGGTCGAGCGGGTTCCGGCGACGCGGTCGGCCATCCTACCCCCGACAGATCGCCTCGAACAGCGTACGGCGAACCCGGCCGCGCGGGAACACGCTCCGCCGACCTACCTCCTCCATAGCGCCTTCCTGATCTAGCGGGTCCGCAGCGCGCTCGTTTTCCCGGGACCGGTCGCTTCGAGTCGCCGGCGCGGGTCTTTGGCATTCGTGTATCTGCGGAGGTTGTACATCGTGAGAACGTACATGAAGATCCCGGTGGTCGTGGCCGGGACCGCCCTGATCCTCCTGGCGTGGGCTCGCCCGGGAGCCGCCCAGGAGAGCGAGCCGGCCGACCTGGCGGCGTACCTCGAGATCGCGCGGGCCGAGAACCCCGAGATCCGGGCCGCGGCCGAGGAAGTCGAGGCAGCCCGGGCCCGCGCGGGAGCCGCCGGCCTCCTCCCCGACCCCGTGCTGGGCGTCGGGCTCCTCAACGCGCTCGTCAGCGAGCCCCTGTCCTCCAAGGACTTCATGACGATGCGCGTGGTCCAGGTCGGCCAGCGGCTCCCGTACCCGGGCAAGCTCGACCTCGAGCGACAGATCGCCGGCTGGGAGCTCGCCGCCGCCGAGGCGGAGCGGGAGCGGGTCGAGCTGGAGGTGGTCGCCTCGGTCAAGCGGGCCTGGTACGAGGTCTTCTTGCTCGACCGGGCGCTGGAGGTGGTGGGCGACAACCACGGGCTCCTCGCCGACTTCGTCTCGGTCACCGAGGCGCGCTACGGCGTCGGCACGGGTGGCCAGCAGGACGTGCTGAAGGCCCAGGTCGAGGAGAGCCGCCTCGGCGACGAGATGGTCGCCCTGGCCGAGCGTCGGGTCACCGCGCGGGCCAAACTGAATGCGCTACTCGATCGGCCCAGCCGGACCCCGATCCCCGACCCCGTGATCCCAGAGCGCGTCGAGCGGGCGGCCGTGCCCGAGGAAGGCACCGAGGTCCGCTTCACCGCCGCCGCGCTGGGCACGGGGGAAGCGGGCGGACCGATTCCGGATCTCGCGACCCTGCAGAAGCGCGCCGAGGCCGGTAACCCGATGCTTCGGGCCCACCTGGCCCGGATCCAGGCGCAGAACGCCGCGCTGCGGCTGGCCGAGAAGGCGGCGCTGCCGGACTTCGACGTCGCGCTTGGCTACAGCCAGCGCGGCGGAAGGGAGGACATGCTCATGGCGATGGTGTCGATTCCTATCCCCCTCCGGAAGGGCCGCAAGCAGGACGCGCTGGCGGCCGGGGAGCGGAGCGAGCTGGCGAGCCTGGAGGCCCGGCACGACGCGATGGTGAACGATCTCCACGCGCGGGTCGCCGAGCTCCACGCCTCGCTCCTCGAGGCCCGCGACCGGCTCGCTCTCCTCCGGGACGGGATCCTGCCCCAGGCCCGGGCCTCGCTCGAATCGGCGGTGGCCGGGTACCCGGTCGCGAGCGTCGACTTCCTGACCCTGATCGACAACCAGGCCACGCTGTTCCGTCACGAGCTCGACTACTACCGGCTTCTGAGCGTATTCGCGCAGGACCTGGCGGAGCTGGAGCGCGCGGTGGGAGGGGAGGTGCTGCGATGAGGCGCGTGCCGAAGGCTGCCCTGGTGGCCGCGATCGGCGCGGCGGCTCTGCTCGCCTTCGCCGTCATCGCCAGGCCGTGGCGGGAGCGTCCCCAGCCCGACCCAGCAGAGACCCGGACATCCGGAGACGGGACGTCGGACATGGCCGGCATGGCCGGCATGGAGATGGGCGACGAGGGCTCGATCCGCCTCTCCGCCGACCAGATCCGCACTTTCGGCGTGACCTTCGGGACTGCCGAGATGCGACCCCTCGAGAAGACGATCCGCGCCGTGGGGCTGGTCGACTTCGACGAGACCCGAATGGCGTACGTCGCGCCCAAGTTCGGCGGCTTCGTCGAGCGGCTCTACGTGGACTTTACCGGCCAGCCGGTGTCGAAAGGGCAGCCCATCCTCGAGATCTACTCGCCCGAGCTCGTCTCGGCGCAGGAGGAGCTTCTGCTGGCGCGCCGGCTCGAGGAGAAGGTGGGCCAGAGCCGGATCGAAGGGGTCGCACCCGGCTCGGCCGATCTCCTCGCCTCGGCCAAGCGCCGGCTCCGCTACTGGGACATCTCGGAGGCCCAGATCGAGCGCCTCCTCGAGACCGGCGAGGTCCGGAAGACCCTGACCCTGCACGCGCCGGTCTCGGGCATCGTGATGGAGAAAGATGTCTTGGAGGGCCAGGCGGTCATGCCCGGCGACAACCTCTACATGATCGCCGACCTCTCCCGGATCTGGGTCGAGGCCGAGCTCTTCGAGGCCGACGTCGCGCTCATCGAGGAGGGGATGCCCGCCGCGATCGAGGTCGCTGCGTATCCCGGCCGGATGTTCGAGGGCCGGGTCGAATACGTGTACCCCACGCTCCAGGAGAGGACGCGCTCGATGAAGGCGCGGATCGCGCTCCCCAATCCGGGGGGGCGGCTCAAGCCGGGGATGTACGCGACGGTCAGGCTCGAGAAGTCGCTCGGCGAGGCGCTCGCCGTGCCGCGCTCAGCGGCCCTCATGACCGGCCAGAAGGCGGTCGCGTTCGTCGACATGGGCGGCGGTCGCCTCATGCCGCACGAGCTGACGCTCGGCATGACGGCCGATGATTACGTCGAGGTCCTGGACGGCCTGCAGCCGGGTCAGCGGGTGGTCACCAGCGCTCAGTTCCTCCTCGACAGCGAGTCCAACCTGGCCGAGGTCATGCGCGCCATGATGGCCCAGATGAACCTGTCCGACATGGAGCAGATGGACATGGAGGGCATGGAAGGGATGGGAGGCATGGACGACATGAAAGGAATGAACGGTGCGGCAGACACGAGCGGCATGAAGGGAATGGACGAGCCCTCTCCGCGCCCCGACACCACCGGTATGAAGATGGACATGCCCGGCATGGACGGGGGGAGCTGAGCCATGCTGCGGCGCGTCATCGAGTGGTCCGTCAACAACAAGTTCCTCGTCCTCCTGGCGACCGTCGCCATCGCCGTCTTCGGCTTGGTCGCGATGCTCAAGACGCCGGTCGACGCGATCCCGGATCTCTCCGACGTCCAGGTCATTCTCGTCACCGACTGGCCGGGGCAGGCGCCCCAGACGATCGAGGACCAGGTCACCTATCCGCTGTCGACCGAGATGCTCAAGCTGCCCCGCACCAAGGTCGTCCGCGGGGTGAGCCAGTTCGGCCGCTCGTACGTCTACGTCGTCTTCGAGGACGACGTCGACCTCTACTGGGCTCGATCGCGGGTCCTCGAGTACCTGAACGGGGTCCGCGCCGAGCTGCCGGAGGCGGTCCGGCCCCAGCTCGGTCCTGACGCCACCGGCGTGGGGTGGGTCTACCAGTACCTGCTCGTGGACACGACGGGGACGCGCGACCTGGCCGAGCTGCGCTCGCTCCAGGACTGGTTCGTCCGCTTCCAGCTCGAGAGCGTCGACGGGGTCGCCGAGATCGCCACCTTGGGTGGCTTCGAGAAGCAGTACCAGGTCGACATCGTCCCGGAGCGGCTCCTGGCCTACGGGATCGCCGTCTCGCGCGTCGTCCGGGCCATCCGCGAATCGAACCTGGACGTCGGGAGCCGGGTCCTCGAGCTGGGCGGCACCGAGTACATGGTGCGGGGGCTCGGCTACCTGGGCGGACTCGAGGACGTCCGGCAGGTGAGCCTGGGCGTCGGCCCCGGCGGCACGCCGGTCACGGTCGGCGACGTGGCCGAAGTCCACCTGGGTCCCCAGATCCGGCGCGGGATCGCCGACCTGGACGGCCGGGGCGAGGTCGTGACCGGCTTTGTCGTCATGCGCTACGGCGAGAACCCTCTGGCCACGATCGAGCGCGTGGAGGAGCGGATACGAGAGGTCCAGGCGGGGCTCCCTCCGGGTGTTGCGATCGTGACCGGCTACGACCGGAGCGGCCTGATCCACCGCGCGATCGACACGCTGAAGGAGAAGCTCTTCGAGGAAGCCGTGATCGTCGCCCTCGTGGCGCTGGTCTTCCTCCTCCACGCCCGCTCGGCGCTGGTCGCGATCGTGACGCTCCCGCTCGGCGTCCTCATGGCGTTCATCGCCATGCGCTGGCTCGGGGTCAGTGCCAACATCATGAGCCTGGGCGGGATCGCGATCGCGATCGGGGCCATGATCGACGCCGCGATCGTGATGATCGAGAACATGCACAAGCACATCGAGCGGAACGAGCACGAGGGGCGGCCGCGGTCGACCTGGGACTTGGCCGTCGACGCTTCGAAAGAGGTGGGCCCGGCGCTCTTCTTCTCGCTTCTCATCATCACGGTGAGCTTCGTCCCGGTCTACGCCCTGACCGGCCAGTCGGGCCGCCTGTTCACCCCGCTCGCCTGGACTAAGACGCTGGCGATGGGGGCGGCGAGCCTCCTCTCGGTGACGCTGGTCCCGGTCCTCATGGGGTATTTCGTGCGCGGAAAGATCCGGGCCGAGGAGGAGAACCCGGTGAACCGCTTCCTCCTCCGGGTCTACCGACCGACGATCGGCTGGGTGCTCGAGCGCCGCGCGTGGGTGCTGGGCGGCGCCGCGGCGTTGCTTCTCGTCACGGTTGTGCCGTGGACCCGCCTCGGCTCCGAGTTCATGCCACCGCTCGACGAGGGGGCGATCATGGACATGCCGTCCCTCTTTCCCGGAGTGGGCACCGCGCAGGCGAAGCGGATTCTCCAGCAACGGGACTCGGCGATGGCGTCCGTGCCCGAGGTCGAGATGGTGCTCGGCAAGATCGGCCGCGCCAGGACCGCGACCGATGCCGCGCCCATGTCGATGATCGAGTCCGTCGCGATCCTGAAGCCCGAGGATCAGTGGCGGCCGGGAATGACACAGGAGAGGATCGCGGCCGAACTCGACCGGGTGACCCGTACCCCCGGCGTCGCCAACATGTGGTCCCAGCCGATCAAGAACCGGCTCGACATGCTGGCGACTGGGATCAAGACCCCTGTCGGGATCAAGGTCTTCGGCCCGGATCTCGCCACGCTCGAGAAGATCGGCAAGGAGATCGAGGGACTCCTGCCGCTGGTGGATGGGACCGGGTCGGTCTACGCCGAGCGGGCGGTCGGCGGGCACTACCTCGAGATCGAAGTCGACCGCGCGGCGATCGCCCGCTATGGGCTCGCCGTCGAGGACGTCCAGAGGACGATCATGGCCACGGTGGGCGGCGTGGACGCGACCAAGACCGTCGAGGGGCGCGAGCGCTACACCGTCAACGTGCGTTATGCGCGCGGCCTCAGGGAGGACGCCGACGCGATCGCCAGCGTCCTCGTCCCGACGCCGATGGGGGCCCAGGTGCCGCTCGGGCAGCTGGCCGAGATCCGCTTCGCCGACGGGCCGCCGATGGTCAAGAGCGAGAACGCGCGCCTCAACTCCCTCGTCTACGTGGACGTCCGGGGCCGCGACATCGGCTCCTATGTCGAGGAGGCCCAGCGGGTGCTGGATCGCGAGCTCGAGCTGCCGCCCGCATATACGCTCGAGTGGTCGGGCCAGTACGAGCACATGCAGGAGGCGAACCGAAACCTGCGCTTCATGGTCCCGGTCGCTGTGGGGATCATCTTCCTGCTCCTCTTCCTGAACTTCCGCTCGGTGGCCGAGAGCCTGATCGTGATGCTCTCCCTCCCGTTCGCCCTGGTGGGAAGTGTCTGGCTCCTGTGGGCGATGGGGTTCAACCTGAGCGTGGCCGTGGGGGTGGGGATGATCGCGCTGGCCGGGGTGGCGGCCGAGATCGGGGTGGTCATGCTGGTCTACCTGGACCAGGCCTACCACCGGCGCGTCCTGGACGGCCGGATGAGGCGCCGCGAGGACGTCTACGAAGCGGTCCGGGAGGGCGCCGGGGAGCGGGTCCGCCCGATCATGATGACGGCAACCGCGGTGATCGGTGGACTCCTGCCGATCCTGTGGGGCCACGGGACCGGGGCCAGCGTTATGAAGCGGATCGCCGCGCCCATGGTGGGCGGGATGGCCTCGGCGACCCTGCTTACGCTCCTCGTCATCCCCGTCCTCTACTCGCTCTGGCGCGAGCGCCAGCTCCGACGCCAGCCGAGGTTCGAG
>JBOHRW010000207.1:0-1901 GCA_050732935.1 Gemmatimonadota bacterium | reverse complement strand
GGTCCAGTCGCTCCTCATCCTGACCGCGCTGCTCAGCGTGCTCGCCATGCCGTACGCGACGCTCCTGCCGATCATCGCCCGCGATGTCCTCGGTCTCGACGCCTCGGGTCTCGGCTACCTATTCGCGGTTGGCGGCGTCGGAGCTGTCGTGGGGGCGATGTCGCTCGCCTTCCGCGGGCTATTCCGCCGCCGCGGGGTTTACCTGCTGGGGTGCGTGATCGCGGCCGGCCTCGCGACGATGACGCTGGGCCTCGCGCGGTCGCTGCCCCTGGCCGTGCCCGCCCTGATCGTGATCTCGTTCGCCGCGACGAGCTCGATCGCGCTCATGAACACGCTCCTCCAGGAGCTCGCCGATGATCGGATGCGAGGCCGCGTGCTCGGCATGTACGGCCTCGCCTTCATGGGCACCTTCCCGATCGGAAACCTAGTCTCGGGGACGATCGCCGGTCTCACATCCGCCTCGACAGCCCTGGCGCTGACCGGCACCGTCCTCGCCGTTGCCGGGATCGCCATCGCCGCCACGCGACCGAGGCTCAGGGCGCTGGAGTAACTCATGACCCGACCCTTCATCTGGGGGCTGGTCGCCCTTCTCTGTTTTATCTGGGGATCCACCTGGCTCGTGATCAAGATCGGGCTGTCGGACCTGCCCCCGTTCCTGGCCGCCGGCGTGCGGTTCGTGATCGCGGCGGCGATCCTGGCCGGGCTGGCGGGGGCCCGACGGGTCCCGTTCCCGCGCTCTCGTGACGCGCACGTGCTCCTATTGGGAGTGGGGCTCTCATCCTTCGGGCTCTCCTACGGGATCGTCTACTGGGCCGAGCAGTTCATCCCGTCGGGGCTGACCGCGGTACTCTTCGCGACCTTACCCTTCTTCACCCTCCTCATCGCTCACGTCGCGCTTCCGACCGAGCGGATGACGGGTCGGCGCATCGCCGGCGTCATGATCGGTTTTCTCGGCGTCCTCCTCGTCTTCCGCGGCGATCTGTCGGTCGAGCATCCCCGCGGCGCCGTGGCGGCCGCGGTCCTGCTCCTGAGCCCGCTCGCCTCGGCGGCGGCCAACGTGGGGGTCAAGCGGTGGGGAATGGATATCCACCCCTACCAGCTATCGATCCTGCCGATGATCTATGGAGCTCTCGCGCTCCTCGGGACATCGCTCGCCGTGGAGGATGTCTCGGCTGCCGCGTGGACGCCGGTGGCGATCGGCTCCGTGGTCTACCTGGCGCTCTTCGGCTCGGCCTTCGCGTTCGTCGGCTACTACACGCTGCTGCGCGTGGTCGCGGTCACGACCCTCAACCTCATCTCCTACGTCTTCCCGATTGTAGCCGTGGTGCTGGGCTATCTCGTGCTGGGCGAATCGATGGATTCCCTCACGCTGGCCGGCGCGGCCCTCGTCCTGACGGGGATCGCGGTGGCCACGTGGCGGCGGCGTCGCCCCGTCGCCTCGCCCTGTCCCGAGCCTTCGGGAGCCGCCGTCGACCGCGGAGAATGAGGGGCGGGGCTACTCCTCCAGCCATCCGGCCGGATCGTCCTCCTCCCAGCGCACCCACTCGAACACCGTGCGGCAGCCTTTGCAGTAGAACTGCCGGGTCATGAGCGAAGAGCCGAACGGGGCTTCGAGCTCGACGTCGATCGAGCCGCAATGGGGGCAGGCGGGGGCGGGCTCGCCTCCGCCGATCGGCACCCGCTCAGGCGGTCTTGAAGGCGACATTCTTGGTGCCCCGGAGCTCGTCCAGGATCGCCTGCTCGGGGCCGCCGGGGTCGAGTCGGCGGCGGACTGGGTCCCAGCCCGCCCAGTCGAGCGGCTCGGCGAGCGACCAGACGCCGTCCCGCTCCACGAGGCCGACCGCCGAGGGATCGTCGAGGAGGCTGGCAACGCGCCGGAAGAGTCGTGCGCGGAGTTCCTC
>JBOHRW010000206.1:0-39845 GCA_050732935.1 Gemmatimonadota bacterium | reverse complement strand
GCGCACCGCGTCGTCGCCGGGATCGACCACGAGGTCGAGTCGGCTGACTCCCGCTTCGCCTCGGATGGGGAATTCGGTCCCTTCGAGAGCGAGCTGCCCGAGGTATCGGCCCGGACGACCGGGATCTTCGCCGAGGACAGGGTCGCGATCGGGAGCCGGGCCCATCTGGCGCTGGGGATCCGTGCCGACGACCACAGCCGGTTCGGCGGCGTGGTGACCTATCGCGCCGCGCCGGTCCTGCATCTCGGCCAGACGGTTCGCCTGCGCGGCGCCCTCGGGAGCGGATTCCGGGCCCCCGGGCTGTCCCAACTCCTGGATCCCGCCTTCGGCAACCCCGATCTGGAGCCCGAGCGGAGCGACGGGGTCGAGGCCGGCATCGACCTCGTGAGCCGCGACGGCGATTTGCGAGCCGGCGCGACCTGGTTCGCGACCAGCTTCGAGGACCTGATCGTCTTCGACGGAGAGGCCTTGCGGAACGTGGGCGAGGCCGAAAGCCAGGGTCTCGAGCTGACCGCCGAGGCGGAGGTCGGCGAGCGGCTCGATCTCGAAGTCTCGTATACGTACATGGACACGGAGGAGGTGACGGGCGAGGACGCGGGTCGGCCCCTTCTGCGCCGTCCGCGGCACGCGGCCAGCCTCGCCGGCGGCTACCTGTTCGGTAGCGCCGAGGTCGGGTTCCTGATCCGCCGCGTCGGAGCGCGGGAAGACCTCGACTTCACGACCTTCCCCAGCCCCCGGGTCGAGCTGGACGGCTACACGACTTTGCGTCTCACCGCCGCCTACGGGTGGGGGGACCGCTTTCGGCTCTTCGGGCGGGTGGAGAACCTGACCGGGGCCGAGTACGAAGAGATCTTTCAGTTCGGGACACCGGGAAGGGCCGTCTACGGTGGGGTCTCGGCCACGTTCTGAGGGGCGTCCGCGCCCGGGGTCGCCACGGCTGGCGGCGTCTCCCGGCCGCTCCTAACTTGCGCGCCCCGATGCATCGGCCCCGCCTTTTCGTTCCCCTGGCAGTCGCGCTGGCCTGTTCGTTCGCGTTTCCCGTCCGCGGCGAGGCCCAGGACGCCGCTCCCGCGGACAGCGCCGCCCTCGCGGACAGCGCGGCCGTCGAGGACAGCCTCGGCGGGGCGCCGGAGGGGGCGTTTCCCGTTCCCGTGGTGGATCCCCGGATCACGCTTCTCGGGGATACGCTGTCTCCCGCCGATACCCTGATCCCCCATTTCTCCCAGCTCCCCGAGATCTACCCGGACAGCGTCATCGACCCCTACGTCGCCCGGCGACCCGGGGCGCGCCCGGCCTGGAGGCTGGATGGGGAAGAGCTGGTGGGTCGGGGAGCGTTCAGCCTGCTCGACGTGATCGAGAGCGAGTTCCCCGTCTGGGGCCTCGACCTGGGTGGCGGAGGCGTGAACGCCTACCTGGGCTCCCCTGCGGGCACCCTTTCCGGTGTCGAGGTGTTCGTGGACGGCGTCCCCATCGGCGATCCCCTCACGGCTGCCTGGGACCTGCGGCAGATTCCCCTCCAGGCCATCGCCCGCGTCGAGTGGTATCCGGGTCCCCAGGTCGCCGCCTGGGGCGGACGAGGCACGGCGGGCGTCCTCTCGATCACGACCCGCCGGAGCGTCGCCCCGACCGCGCGATCGCTCCTGGCGTTCTCGGTCGGGTCCTTCGACACGGAGGCCTTCAGCGGCCGCTTCGGTCGTCCCCTCGGCTGGCGCGGCGATGTCTTTGTGGGCGCGAATTTCGACGCCACGGACGGTTTTCTGGGGTCGGGGGACTTCACCCGCAACCAGACCGTCATCAAGGCGGGCTTTCAGCCGGGTCTCGCCCATCGTCTCGAGGTGGCGCGGTTCGGCGACGGGTTCTCCGGGGAGGAGAACCGGTTCGCCCTGGCCGGCGCGCAGGACCAGGACCGGTCCACCTGGCACCTGTCGTATGTCGGCTCCTGGGGCCCGCTCGATGCGCGGGCCCATTACTTCCAGACCCGACTCGACATCGACGAGAACTTCGATTTCGACGAGGTGTTGGGACTGGTCGGCAGCGGCGAGCGCAGCGGCGCTCGTTTCGATCTGGGCTTCACGGGCGGACCGCTCCGGGTCTGGGGGACGGGCGCGCGCGGGGAGGAGGAGGCCGAGTCGGCCCACATCGTGTTCCAGGGCTCGGAGGGGGAGAACCTTCTCCAGCCGGAGGAGGGCGGGAACGGGCTCGAGAATCCGCGTACGACGCTCGAGCTGGGAGGAGGTGCGGGGTTCCTGGCGGCGGACGGCCGGCTCGCCGCGCACGTCGTGGCCCGGCATCTCGATCACGCGGACTGGGCCGAGGGCGGGACGTCGTGGCAGGCGACCGCGTCGGGAGAGCCCCTGGAAGGCCTCACCGTTCGAGTCTCGGCGGGTCGGGCCCAGCGACCGCCGGATTTCCTGGAGCAGTCTCTCCTGCGTCAGATCGCCGACGACCTCGGCGAGGTCCACCCGGGACGCCCCGCCGAGCCCGGCGCGCTGGAGACGGTGAGGGACGCGCGCTTGGAGGCCGGCTGGAGCGGTGATGGATGGCGGGTCGCCGGCCGCGCCTGGTCCGGGGGCGTCGACGGCGCCTTCGTTTGGCTGCCGCCCACCGTCTGGCTGGCTTTCGACCGGACGGCGCCAGGGATCCGGCTCGGCGACGTTGGCTTCAACTCCTTCGATGTCCTGGAGCTCTCGACCTCGGGGATCGAGGGGGAGATCGAGGTCCCGTTGCCCTGGGACGTCCACGGCCGCGTCGTCGCCCGTCGGATGGCGGTCGAGGACGACCGGACGGGGGACCAGCTTCCCTACGTCCCGCGCACCCAGATCCTGGGCCAGCTCCGCTACGCGGAGCGTTTCTTTCCCAGCCGCGACCTGCTCGTGGAAGCTCGCCTGACCGGTCGCTACACCGGGGAGCGCGTCGCGATCGACGGCGAGCCCCTGGCGTCCTTCCTGGCTACCGACATCCTCCTGCAGGGGACGATCATCAACTTCACCATCTTCGTCTCGTTCAAGAACCTGGGCGGGCAGCTCTACCGGACCCAGGAGTCGTTCTTCCTGCCGGGGAGGGAGGGTTACTTCGGCATCAACTGGCGGTTCCGGAACTAGGGAGGATCCAGGACTGTTGCAGGGGTTGACACCTCCGGCCCCGGGTCGGATACCATGCTTCTTGTGCAAGCTCCTGCTTCACACGGTGGCGCATGGGAGGAGATCGCGACCGTGGAGGCGAATCTTACTGTGTATTACGACCAGAGCCCTCCGCTTCCTGCCGAAGCCGAGTACTGCTATCGAGTTTCTGCCCTTCAATGCCGCAGGCTCATCGGGGCCGTCGAATGAAGCTTGCGCAACGACGTTCCCTGTCCCGATAGTAGTGTGTAACGCCGATCCAGCAGGAGAAATGAGAACGGCTCTCGAGAACCTCCTGATCGATCCGAGCCCGGTTGTTGTGGAGTGGAAGAACGAGGTCGGCCTCGCATTGGCCGATCCTAGCCAGCTCCAACTGATTACAGACGATTCCATCTGTCAGCAAATATGGGACGGCATAGGGTTGGGATATCCGACGACCGCGGCCTTCTTCCTGTTGGGGGACCGATACATTGTGGCAGACTACCCGCCGGGTACTCATGGGAGTACCATCGTCGCGGACTTGGAGTTCAACTTAGCCGGCTCTGTTTTGGTAAACTGACCAAGCTCCCTATCCCTCACAGCGCTAGAGCGAACCGACGGCCTCCTGTCTGGACGGGAAAGCTGATAGCCCCCGGTTCAGCGAGGTAGAATGGAGAGTCTATTTGCTGCAGCGGGATAATGGACGCCGGACCCCGGAAACGAGATTCCTGCCGAGATCTCCAGCGGCCGCTTCAGGCTGCCCGAGCAGGCCGCCCTTCTGTACCGAAACCACGTCCGCACCACCCTCCTTTGAGCCCATCGGCCTAGCCCTCCCTCCACCCTCTTTGTAACTTCCTCACAGACAATCTCATCGCCCGATTCGATCACATGCACGAGAGGAAGACGATGAAGATGCGTGTCCCGGTCACATGCCTGCTGGCCGCGCTGCTAACCGCCTGCGGTGGGGGCGACGCGCCCGAGGGCGACGCCGCCGCAGTCGACAGCGCCGCCGCCCAGCGGACGGCGGTGACCGCCTTGCAGCCTGGGATGTCCCGGGACGAGGTGCGCAACCTGCTGGGCGAGCCGCGGATCCGGGTCACCATGGACGGCGGCCTGGAGCGTTGGACCTACTACAACTACGATGCGCAGGGTCGCATCGCGGCCAAGGCCATGATCATCTTCGGCGACGACGGGAAGATCGTCGAGATCAGCGACGCGTCGCCGCAGTAGGGAACGTGCTCCGCACCGCCTACGCGTGGACCATGGGGGTGACGCTGACCCTGTTCTGGTCCACGCTCGGCATCCTGACCTGGCCGTTCAGCCCGCGCGGCGAGCTGTACCTGCGCTTCGCCCGGATCTGGTCGGGCATGATCCTGGGCGGCCTATCGATCCCGCTCACGATCGAGCGTGAAACAGAGCTCCTGCCCGATCGCCCCTACCTGTTCATGTCGAACCACCGATCGGTGTTCGATATCTTCGCGCTCTTCCTGGCCACCCGGCATTCGCTGCGGATGGTCGCCAAGCGCGAGCTCTTCTACATCCCGATCTTCGGCTGGGCGATGTGGATGTGCGGCTTCGTCCCCATCGATCGCATGGACCGGGAGAGCGCCATCGAGAGCCTGAACGAGGCGGCCCGCCGGGTTCGCGACGGGATCAGCGTCCTCGTCTTCCCGGAGGGGACGCGGGGGTCCGGCGGCGGCCTCCTGTCGTTCAAGAAAGGGGGCTTCGTCCTGGCGCTCCAGGCGGGCGTGCCGGTCGTGCCGGTGGCGATCCAGGGGAGCGAGCGCATCATGTCGAAGGGTTCGCTACGGGTGGGTAGGGGGTCCATCCTCGTCCGTCTGGGGCGGCCGATTCCGACCGCCGGCCGCGGCGCGGGCGGCCGCGACGCGCTGATGACCGAGGTGCGCGCCGCGATCGAGAGCCTCCTGGAGGCGCCGGTTGCCGCCTCCGTCCATCGCGGGTAGCTTCCTTGGGCTTCCTTTAATTCGTGGTCCGGTGAGGCCCGGAAGGACGCGCGCATGAGCATCGCATCCCGCCCTACGTTTGCCCGTCTCCGCCCGGCGGAGACTTTTTTTTGCCCGTGAAGCCGGGTCAAGGTCCGGCGCTGATCGCCCTCGAGGACGGCTGGCACGCCCGCGGCCGCCTGGCGGGAGCCACCGGCACCGCCACCGGCGAGTTCGTGTTCAACACCTGCATGTCGGGCTATCAGGAGGTTCTCACCGACCCCTCCTATGCGCGGCAGATCGTGGTGATGACGTATCCGCTGGTCGGCAACTACGGGATCACCGCTGACGACGGGGAGTCGCCGCGACCGCAGGTGGCCGGCTTCGTGATGCGGACGGGCGTCCGCGAGCCCTCGAACTGGCAGGCCGTCGAGAGCCTGGCGGAGTATCTGGAGCGGCACGGGGTCGTCGCCGTGGACGGCATCGACACCCGCGCGCTCACCCTGCACCTGCGTGACCGGGGCGCCCTGCGGGGGGTCGTCACGAGCGAGATCGAAAGGGTGGACGAGGCGGTGGCGCGCGCGCGCTCGATCCCGGTCATGGAGGGCCTCGACCTGGCCACCGGGGTCATGCCGGCCACGGCCTACGAGGAGGGGAGCGGGAGGCTCGTCGTGGCCGCTCTCGACCTCGGGATGAAGCAGAACATCGTGCGCCGCCTGGCGGCCGAGGGCTGCCGGGTCGTCCGGCTTCCCGGCCAGGCGTCGGCGGAGGAAGTGCTCGCCGCCCACCCGGACGGCGTCTTCATCTCCAACGGTCCCGGCGACCCGGCCGCCGTCCGGGGCGCCATCCGGACCCTCGGCGAGCTCGCCGAGCGGGCTCCCGAGCTCCCCACGTTCGGGATCTGCCTGGGCCACCAGCTCCTGGCGCTGGCCCATGGCGGGGAGACCTACAAGCTCAAGTTCGGCCACCACGGCGGGAACCATCCCGTGCAGGACGTGCGGACGGGGGAGATCGACATCACCAGCCACAACCACGGCTTCTCCGTCCGCGAGGACAAGGACGGCGAGCACCGCGTACTGGCCGGCGCTCCCGGGCTCGAGGTCACCCACGTCAACCTGTACGACGGCACGGTCGAAGGTTTCGCCCACCGGGACCGGCCGCTCTTCGCCGTCCAGTACCATCCCGAGGCGGCGCCGGGGCCGCACGACGCGCTCCACCACCTCCGGACCTTCGTCGCGGCGATGCGGGAGCGCGCGTAGGTGCCACGCCGGGACGACCTCGAGACGATCCTGCTGATCGGCTCAGGACCGATCGTCATCGGCCAGGCGTGCGAGTTCGACTACTCCGGCACCCAGGCCTGCCGCGCGCTGTCGGACGAGGGCTACCGGATCGTCCTCATCAACTCCAACCCGGCCACGATCATGACGGATCCGGCCTCGGCGGACCGCGTCTATCTGGAGCCGCTGACGGTGGAGACGTGCCGCCGGGTGATCGAGAATGAGCGGCCGCAGGCGCTGCTTCCGACTCTGGGCGGGCAGACGGCCCTCAACCTCGCCCGCGAGCTGGCGCTGGCCGGGATCCTCGAGCAGTTCGACGTGGAGCTGATAGGGGCGCGCCTGGACGCCATCGAGCGGGCCGAAGACCGGGAGCGGTTCCAGGCCCTCATGATCGACAACGAGATCGCAGTGCCGCGAGGCGGGTTCGCCCGCTCGATGGACGAGGCCCGGCTCGTCGTCGCGATCACCGGCTTTCCCGTCATCATTCGTCCGGCCTACACGATGGGCGGCGCCGGGGGTGGGGTAGCCACCACGGGCGAGGAGTTCGACGCGCTCGCGACGGCCGGCATCCGCGCCAGCCCGATCGGCGAGATCCTGATCGAGGAGAGCGTCCTCGGATGGAAGGAGTTCGAGCTCGAGGTGATGCGCGACCGCGCCGACAATTGCGTGGTCGTGTGCTCGATCGAGAACCTCGATCCGATGGGCGTCCACACCGGGGACTCGATCACCGTCGCCCCCCAGCAGACCTTGAGCGACCGCGAGTACCAGGAGATGCGGGACACAGCGTTTCGCGTGATACGACTGGTCGGAGTGGAGACGGGCGGGTCGAACATCCAGTTCGCCGTCGACCCGGCGACCGGCCGACAGGTCGTGATCGAGATGAACCCGCGCGTGTCGCGGTCGAGCGCGCTGGCGTCCAAGGCCACCGGCTTCCCGATCGCCAAGATCGCCGCCCGCCTTGCGGTCGGTTACACGCTCGACGAGATCGTCAACGACATCACCGGCACGACTCCGGCCTCCTTCGAGCCCACGATCGACTACATCGTGGCCAAGGTCCCGCGCTTCGACTTCGCCAAGTTTCCGGGCGCCGATACGCGGCTGACGACGTCGATGAAGTCGGTGGGGGAGACGATGGCGATCGGCCGCACCTTCGGCGAGGCGATCCAGAAGGGCCTGCGCGGCCTCGAAACGGGAACCACGGGGTTGTTTGGAGGCGAGTGGCGGGGGCTCTCCGAGGACGAGCTGGCGGAGCGCCTCGAGACCCCGAGCGCCATCCGCGTGCTGCTCGCGGCCGAGGCGCTCCGGCGGGGCTGGTCCGTGGAGCGGCTTCGCGTCGGCACCCACATCGATCCCTGGTTTCTGAGCCAGATGAACCGGCTGGCGGCGCTGGACGTGGCGGCGGGAGCCGGCGGGATGCCGGCCCAGGAGAACGAGGAAGGGTGGCGGCGGCTGAAGGGGGCCGGCTTCTCCGACACCCGGCTGGCGGTGCTCTGGGGACGGGAAGAGGGAGAGGTTGGAAAGGCCCGCCGGGCGGCCGGCGCGAAGCCGTCGTTCAAGGTCGTCGACACGTGCGGCGGGGAGTTCGCCGCTCGGACCCCGTACTTCTACTCCACCTACGATCGGGGCGACGAGGCGGTGCCGCTCGAGGGCCCGAAGGTCCTCATCCTGGGGGGCGGGCCCAACCGCATCGGACAGGGGATCGAGTTCGACTACTGCTGTGTGCAGGCGGCCTTCGCGCTGCGTGAGATCGGTCGCCGGGTGATCATGGTCAACTGCAATCCGGAGACCGTCTCGACCGACTACGACATCAGCGACCGCCTGTACTTCGAGCCGCTGACCTTCGAGGATGTATGGGCCATCGTGGAGAAGGAGCGCCCGGACGGCATCCTCGTCCAGTACGGTGGCCAGACACCGCTCAAGCTCGCGCGGCGGCTGCACGAAGCCGGAGCTCCGATCATCGGCACCTCACCGGACGCCATCGACCTGTGCGAGGACCGCGACCGCTTCGGTCGCCTCCTGACCCGGCTCGGGCTCCGCCAGCCCCGCTCGGGGATCGCGCGCACGGCCCGGGACGCGCGACGCGAAGCGGAGCGGGTCGGCTATCCGGTCCTGCTCCGCCCCTCCTACGTGCTGGGTGGCCGCGGGATGGTCGTCGTGCGCGACGAGGCGGCGCTCGAACGCTACCTGGTGACGGTCATGCGGGTCTCCGACGAAGGGCCGCTCCTGATCGACGAGTTCCTGGAGGGCGCCACGGAGTTCGATGTCGATGCCATCGCCGACGGGCGGCGCGTGGTCGTGGGAGCGGTCATGCAGCACATCGAGGAGGCCGGCATCCACAGCGGGGACAGCACCTGCATCCTCCCTCCGCCCGATCTCGAGCCGGAGATCGAAGCGGCGCTGCGGCAGCAGACCCGCCGGCTGGGACTGGAGCTGGAGGTACGGGGTCTCATGAACGTGCAGTTCGCGGTGAAGGACGGCGCGGTGTACATCCTGGAAGTGAACCCCCGCGCTTCGCGCACGATCCCGTTCGTGAGCAAGTCGATCGGCGTCCCGCTGGCACGTCACGGCGCGCAGGTCATGGTGGGAATGACGCTCGAGGAGCTGGGGCTCGTGGACGATCCCGAGCCGCTGGCGGTGGCGGTCAAGGCCCCCGTCTTCCCGTTCGATCGCTTCCCGGGGGCCGATCCCGTCCTGGGACCGGAGATGCTTTCGACGGGCGAGGTGATCGGGATGGCGGAGGACGCGCCGACCGCCTATCTGAAGGCGATGCTCGGGGCGGGCGTGGACATCGTGCGGGCGTTCGAGCAGGGGGCGCTGCTCTCGCTCAACGACCGCGACAAACCGGAGGGCGTCGAGATCGCCGCGCGGCTCCAGGAGATGAAGGTGCCGCTCTACGCGACGCGCGGGACGCGGGGCGCCCTCGGCCAACGGGGCATCGACGCCGAGCTCGTCCTCAAGGTCGGGGAAGGGAAGCCGGACGCGGTCGACCTGATCCGCGGCGAGCGGATAGGGCTCGTGGTCAACACGCCGCTCGGTCGTCGATCCCCCTTCGACGAGTTCGCGCTCCGCCGGGCGGCGCTGGTGGCGGGGGTGCCTCGCCTCACCACGCTTTCGGCGGCGCGGTTTGCCGTGGACGTCGTGGCGCGGGGCGCGGACTCCTACGAGGTGCGCAGCCTGCAGCAGTGGATGGGCCAGGTGGTTGGTTGACAAGTCCTTGCGCCATCGTATCTTAAGGCCCGCTTCGACAGACGAACAACCGCGCTTTTTCGAGCGGCGGCGCCCTTACAGGAGAGAGAACGAATGACCAAAGCGGATCTGGTCGAGCAGATCGCGGAAGCGACCGGACTCACAAAGAAGGACACCGCCGTCGTGGTCGACGGCTTTCTGGAGGCCGTCAAGCAGGCCCTCGCCCGAGAGCAGAACATCGAGATCCGTGGCTTCGGCTCGTTCAAGGTCAAGCGCCGCCGGCCCCGCAAGGCGCGCAACCCACGCACCGGCGAAGCCGTCCACGTCCCTGGCCGGACGGTCCCGACCTTCAAGCCGTCGAAGGAGCTCAAGGAGCTGGTGATGGAGGGGCAGACGGTCTAGCGGGGGCTGCTAGTCGAGGCGGTGCACGACAGCTACATTTCATTTTGATATTCCGCCACGCGCGCCCGTAGCTCAGCTGGATAGAGCGGCAGCCTCCGGAGCTGTAGGTCAGAGGTTCGAATCCTCTCGGGCGCACCAATTTATGGCATCTCCCGGAACCCGCACCGCGACTGGACTTGTCGGAGGCCGCCCCCAGAGCCAGATTGGGGAGGCCCGTGGTCCGGGCGTCGTCGTGGCAAGCGCGACGGGCCGCGCAACCGGGTCCCAACATCGCACTCAGGCTTTTCTACCGTGAAGCCCCGGGGAACGCGGCCGCCGGCCGCTGCGGGGCAAGGCTCCAAGAAAGGGGTCGGGAATGACCAAGGACGACTTTGCCGCCAAGCTGGCCAAGAAGACCGACATCTCGAAGACGAAAGCGCACGAAGTGCTCGACGCCGTCTTCTCGACGGATCCGAGACAGGGAATCATCGCGACCGAGCTGGACGGCGGACGCGACTTCACGATCACGGGCTTCGGCACCTTCGGGACGCGGAAGCGCAAGGAGCGGATGGGGCGCAATCCGCGCACCGGGGCGTCGATCAGGATCCCGGCCATGACCGTTCCCACCTTCCGGGCCGGGAAGGGCCTCAAGGAGCGGGTTCGCAGGTAGCACGACGAGCCGTGGGAGGACGGGGGCGCGACGTGGTGGCGCTCCCGGCTTCCACGCGGCGGCCCAGCGATGGGCAACCGCCCTCCTCGCCTATTCGAAGACCGACCTCAGGAACAGCCAGAGCCCCACGGCGAGCCCGCCGACCAGCCACTTGTGGTTGACGAGGAAATCGAGGGCCGACCCTCCGGTCCGGGACAGGAACTGCGTCACCTGGGACGAAGAGACCGAGCTCTCACCGGCGTACTCGCCGAGCGCCTGGACCAGCAGAGCGCTTTCAAAGGTCATGGGTGATTACCCCCTCGCGGCCCGTGAGATGCACGTTTCGCGCCTTAGCCCCACAAGCCGGACAGGGGCCTCACCCACGATATAGTAGGACTCCCCCGCCTCGGAGGCCGGCTACGAGATCGGCTCCTCCGGCAGCTCGACGGTGAACGTCCAGAGGCCCGAGTTGTAATTGGGGGCTACGATCCGGTCACCCTCGATCTTGAAGGGGAGCGGCGGGGCGTTGATGCCGGGCCCGGAGATCAGATAGCCGATGTACCCCTCCGGGATCGTGGGTTCTTGCTGGGCCCGGGCCGTGACGGCTAGGATGAGGACGCCGACGGCGGCCAGAACGATCGAACCTCGCATGCTCGTAACTCCTCGTCGTTGTGCTTGGGAAGCGAATACGGATGGAAAAAAAGACCGATCCTGACCGGTGGGACGCGGCGGCCCGGCGTTCGGTTCAAACAGAGCACACCGTCAACGGGCCGATGATCGGAAAAACCTACAACGCCCCCGGTTCGCCGTCACCGTCGATACGCGGCCGGGGCCGCTGACCGGGTGCGCCTCCTGGCGAAGGGCTTCCTCTTCGCGGTCGTCGCGGCCGCAGCGCTCGTGGCGGCTTCGATCCTCATGTACTTTCCGGCCGTCCTCTGGCACCGCTACCGCGCCCCGGAGAGCACGTCGATGATGCGCTACCGCGCGGCCGAGGCCAAGTCAACCGGGGAGGACTGGCAGCCCAGCTACCGGTGGGTTCCGATCGGGGAGATCTCGCCCAACCTGGAGGCTGCGGTCCTGGCGGCCGAAGACTCCCGCTTCTACGAGCACCATGGCTTCGACATGGAGCAGATCCAGGAGGCCTGGGAGAGGCACGAGCGCGGGGGCCGGCTCCGGGGCGCGTCGACGATCACCCAGCAGACGGTGAAGAACCTGTACCTGACCCCGCGCCGGAATTTCCTGCGCAAGCTCCGCGAGGCGGTCCTCACGACGTGGATGGAGCTCTGGCTTCCCAAGCGCCGGATCCTGGAGCTGTACCTCAACATCGTGGAGCTCGGACCGGGTATCTTCGGCGCCGAGGCGGCCGCCCGGACGTACTTCGATCGTCCGGCCGCCGAGCTCACCCCCTCGCAGGCGGCCCTCCTGGCGGCCACCCTCCCGGCGCCTCTCGTGCGAAATCCTGCTCATCCGACTCCCGGGCTGCGCCGTCGCCACGGACTCGTCCTGAGTCGCATGGCGCGCTGGTACGGGCGAGGGGAACGCCGGGAGGCCGTGTCGGAACCGCCCACCCGAGAGCCGGAGCGGCGGCCGAGCGTGCCGCTCGATCTTCCCCAGCCGGTCGATTCCGGGCGCTCCGGCGAGGGAACTCCGTGACCGACCGCGGGCTCGCCCCTCGCCTGCTGGTCCTCGTCTCTTTCGTCACCCTCACCCTTGGTTTCCTGGCCGGCTATTGGTTGCGGGGAAGCGGGGAGGGGGGAGGTCCGGTCGCGGAGGCCCCGCACGACGTCGGGGTCGAAGAGTTCGTGCGCCTCGGCATGCACGCGTTCGCAGCCGGTGACTACACCGAGGCCGAGCGCAGATTCCGCGCGGCCGTGGACCTGGACCCCGAGGATCCGAACCCGCGGGTGGATCTGGCGGTGGCCCTCATGACACAGGGACGCTGGGAGGACGCCGACCACGAGCTCGGGGAGGCCAAGCAGATCGCCCCTTCCATGCCCGCCATTTGGTTCCTGGAGGGATGGGTGGCACGGGACGGTTTGGGGGACAGCGCTCGCGCGCGGACCGCCTGGCAACGATTCCTGGAGCTCGCACCCCCCGATGCCCCGCAGGTCGCTGAAGTCCAGCGTTGGCTGGAAGGGCTGGCTGGCGAAGAGCCCGGCGGAGAGGGCGTGGACGGTGAGGCGGAGGCGGGACCGAGGGATGGTGCGACGGACGGGGGTTGACAGCGCCGGCTGTGATGTAGATCTTGCCCCAGATGTTGAGACTGAGTCTCATCCTTTGGGCCGCAGTGGCTTTTCTCGTTCCCGTTTCCGTCCTTGCCGACCAACCTGTGGCCGATGCCGGCACGACGATCGCCGGCTGGACGACCTTTCTCCAGTCCTTCGGCATCCTGTTCCGTGAAGGGCTGGAAGCCCTTCTCCTCTGCACGGCCCTCGCCGCCGCCACGACCAAGGCCGGCTCCCCGCGGGGGGCGCGCGCCATCTGGCGCGGCGCCGGTCTGGCGCTGCTGGCGAGCCTGGTCACCGCGTGGCTCGTGGACCGGGTGCTCGACGTGGCCCCGGCCAGCCGCGAGGCCATCGAGGGGCTCACCATGCTGCTCGCCGCCGCGGTGCTCTTCTACGTTTCCTACTGGCTTCTCTCCAAGCTCGAGGTCCGGCGCTGGATGGCGTACCTCGAGCGCAAGATCGGCCGGGCCGAAAGCCTGTGGGCCATCGGGGCGGTGGCGTTCCTCGCCGTCTATCGGGAAGGGGTCGAGACCGTTCTCTTCTACGAGGCCTTGGCTGGCCTCGGTCGCCCGGTTCCCATCTGGGCGGGAATGGCCGCCGGCGCGGTGGTCCTCGGCGTGCTCGGGTTCTCCGTCTTCCGCTTCGGACTCCGTCTCCCCCTGCGGCCGCTCTTCGCCGTGACCGGCGGTCTCCTCTACCTGATGGCCTTCATCTTCGTGGGCCAGGGCGTGCACGAGCTTCAGGAGGCGGGCTGGCTGCCGGAGACGGCGGTCGGAGGGGTGCCGCGCGTGGGCGCCGTGGGGATCTATCCGACCGTCGAGACCATCTCGGCCCAGCTCGCTCTGATCGGGCTCGCGATTCTGGCCGCGGCGATCCTTCTCTTCCGGGCGCGACCGGCGAGGCGGCTCGCCGAGCCCGCCCCGGAGCCCCGCGGGGAGGTGGTCGGGGCCGGCTGATCGGAGCGGCCCCGTTGCGGCCGTCCATGCCGACCCGTACGTTCCTCCCCCTCGATCGATGGCGCTATCGACCAATCTCGGATATCCCCGCATCGGACCCGACCGCGAGCTGAAGCGGGCGACCGAGGCGCACTGGGCCGGCCGGCTGTCCGTGGACGATCTGCTGGCCGAGGCGGCAGGGCTCCGCCTCGATCAGTGGGCGATCCAGCTCGCGGCCGGAATCGATCACATTCCCTCCAACGCGTTTTCCCTCTACGACCACGTGCTCGACATGACGGCCCTCGTCGGCGCCGTGCCCGTGCGCTACGGCTGGAAGGGTGGGGAGGTCGACCTCGACACCTACTTCGCCATGGCCCGTGGAGCCCAGACGGAGGGGCTCGACGCCCCGGCCATGGAGATGACGAAGTGGTTCGACACCAACTACCACTACATCGTGCCCGAGCTTCGACCCGAACAGGACTTCCGGGTGGCGAGCTCGAAGCCTTTCGACGAGCTCCAGGAGGCGCGGGCGGCGGGGACATCCACTCGGCCCGTGCTGCTGGGACCGGTGAGCTTCCTGCTCCTGGGGAAGCCGGCCGAGGCGGATTTCGATCCCCTGGCCGGGCTCCTGGACCCGCTGACCGAGGTGCTGGCGGAGGTCGTCCGTCGCCTGGGCGAGCTGGGTGCGGAATGGATCCAGATCGACGAGCCCTGCTTCGTGGAGGATCGGTCTCCCGACCAGCTTCGGGCGCTCGAGCGTGCCTACGGCCGGCTAGCCGAGGCGGCCGCCCCCGCGCGTCTCCTCGTCCAGACCTACTTCGGAGACGTGGGCAACGCGTACGAGACGATCGCACGGCTCCCGGTCGCGGGCGTGGGGCTCGATCTGGTCCGCGGAGGTAGGAACCTCGAGCTCCTCGAACGCCACGGCTTCCCCACGGACAAGCATCTCTCCGCCGGCGTCGTGGACGGCCGCAACGTCTGGATCAACGACCTCGAGGCCTCGCTGGAGCTCCTCAGTCGGTTGACCGAGCGGGTCGACGCCGACCGGCTCCTGGTGGCCCCGTCGTGCTCCCTGATCCACGTGCCCATCCGTGCCGCTCGCGAGACCGAGCTCGATCCGGAGCTCCGCGGATGGCTCGCCTTCGCCGACGAGAAGCTGCGCGAGGTGGCGCTCCTCGCTCGCGGGATCGATGAAGGCCGGGAGGCGATCGCCGACGAGCTGGCCGAGAACCAGGAGCGACTGGAGTCGCGCCGTATCAGCGAACGAACGCGGGACCCGGACGTCCGCGAGCGGCTGAGTGCCCTCGATCCTGGGACCGCGCGCCGGTCCCATGCCTTCGAGGAACGACGTACGCGGCAGCGCGAGCGGCTGGCCCTGCCGCCCCTGCCGACGACCGTGATCGGCTCCTTCCCCCAGCACGGGGACGTGCGGGCGCGGCGCCGGGACCATGCGCGCGGGGAGATCACTCGAGAGGACTACGAGACCTTCCTGCAGTCGGAGATCACCAAAGCCATCCGCCTGCAGGAGGAGATCGGCATCGACGTCGTCGTCCACGGCGAGTTCGAGCGCAACGACATGGTGGAGTACTTCGGCGAGCGGATGGACGGTTACGCCTTCACGCGGCACGGCTGGGTCCAGTCCTACGGCTCCCGATACGTCAAGCCGCCGCTCCTCTACGGCGACATCCGGCGCCCGCGACCGATCACCGTGGACTGGTGGAGATACGCGCAGTCGTGCACGGAGCGGCCCGTGAAGGGGATGCTGACCGGGCCCGTGACGATGCTCCAGTGGTCGTTCGTCCGCGACGATCAGCCGCGCTCGGAGACCTGCCTGCAGCTCGCCCTGGCGGTGGGGGACGAGGTGCGGGATCTCGAAGCGGCGGGCGCTCGCGTGATCCAGGTCGACGAGCCGGCCCTCCGTGAGGGGCTGCCGCTGCGCCGGGACGGGTGGGGGGAGTATCTGGAATGGGCCATCGCGGCCTTCCGCGTCGCCACTTCCGGAGTCGCACCCGAGACTCAGATCCACACCCACATGTGCTACTCCGAGTTCAACGACATGATCGAGCAGATCGCGGCGATGGACGCCGATGTCCTGCTGATCGAGAACGCCCGCTCGGACGCCGAGCTGCTCGAGGTCTTCCGCGAGTTCGACTACGATCACGATATCGGCCCCGGAGTCTACGACATTCATTCGCCCCGCATCCCGTCGGTGGACGAGATGGCGGCCCGCATCCGCGCCTCGGCCGAGGTCATCCCGTTCGAGCGGCTGTGGGTGAATCCCGACTGCGGGCTCAAGACCCGGCGCTACGAGGAGGTCGTACCGGCGCTGGAGAACATGGTGGCCGCGGCCGAGGCTGTGCGTCAGGAGGAGGGCGCGGCGGTATGAGGTGGATGTGGATGGTCACGGCGCTCGCGACCGCCCTCTCGTGCGCTGGCGGAGACGAGCCCGGAGAGCCGAACGCCGGGGACGCGGCGATGACCGAGGATCTGCCCCCCTCCGTCCCCGCCCCGACGGTCGAGGGCGGGATCCTGATCGCGACGCCCGAGCGCGTGCGGGAGTGGCAGCAGGACTCGGTGCCGTTCGTGCTCGTCGACGCGCGCGACTCGGTGCAGTTCGCGCAGGAGCACATCCCGGGTGCCGTCAACATCTCCTACGTCGACATCCGACCGGGCGCCAGACTGCCCTCGCAGGACGAGCGCATCGTGCTCTACTGCTCGGACGCCGATTGTCCGATCTCGCAGTACGCCTACGACGCCCTCACGCGGCTCGGCTACGGCGAGGTGTACGACATGCGGGAGGGGCTCCAGGGATGGAAGGAGTCCGGCTACCCCACCGAGATCGGCGAGAGCCTGGACGCGACAGGCAGCGACACGACCGCCATCGAGTGACCCCGTGGATCGCGGGTCGCCCCGCGCGCCCGTATATTCTTGTGTCATGCCGCTCCGCTACTACATCGAGACCTACGGCTGCCAGATGAACGTGGCCGACTCCGAGCTGATGGGCGGGGTCCTCGGCCGGGAAGGACACGTGCGGGTGGAGGACCCGACCGACGCCGACGTGCTGATCGTGAACACCTGCGCGATCCGGGATCACGCCGAGCAGCGCGTCGTTGGGCGCATCGGGGAGCTCAACCGGCACAAGCTCGAGCGTCCGGGGGTCCGGCTCGGCGTCGCGGGATGCGTGGCCAAGGAGCTCGGACAGGCGCTGCTCGAGCGCGCGTCCCACGTCGACTTCGTGGTCGGACCGGACTCGTATCGGCATCTGCCCGAGATTCTGGGTCGGGTCGAGGGCGGCGAACGGGTCGTGTACGACCGCTTCAATCGCAGCGAGAACTACGAGGACCTGGTGCCCCTGCGGCTGAAGAACTTCGCCGCCTGGGTCACCATCATGCGGGGTTGCGACAAGTTCTGCTCCTATTGCATCGTGCCCTTCACGCGCGGCCGCGAGAAGTGCCGCTCGATCGGGAGCGTCCTCGACGAGGTCCGGTCTGCGGTGGACGAAGGGGCGAAGGAGGTCACGCTCCTCGGGCAAAACGTCAACTCCTTCGTGGACGGTGATCGGGACTTTGCGGATCTCCTGGGGGCGGTGGCGAAGGTTCCCGGGCTCGCTCGAATCCGCTTCACCACCAGCCACCCGTGGGACTTCACGCAGAGGCTGGTCGACACCATCGCCGCCCACGACAACATCATGGACCACGTTCATCTTCCGGTGCAGTCGGGCTCGGACCGCATCCTGGCGGCGATGCGCCGGGAGCACACCGCCGAATGGTACCGCGACCGGATCGCCATGCTTCGCGAGGCGATTCCTGAGTGCGCCCTCTCGACCGACATCATCGTCGGCTTCCCGGGCGAGACGGATGCCGACTTCCAGGCGACGTACGACCTAATGGCCGAAGTGCGCTACAACTCGGCGTACGTGTTCATCTACTCGCCGCGTCCGCACACCCCCGCGGGGGATCTCACCGAAGGCCACGTGCCTCACCCGGTGGCCGTCGAGCGCCTCGAGGCCCTGAACGAGCTGCAGAGGACGATCGGCGCCGCGTATCTGCTCGAGAGGGTGGGGACGGCCCAGCCGGTGCTCGTGCAGGGTCCGGCCAGGCGCGGCAACGGAAGTCTCGCGGGGTGGACGGAGCAGCGCGAGACCGTCGTCTTCCCGGGCGGACCGGCGATGGTGGGCAAGATCGTCTCCGTCGAGATCGAAGGACTCTCGGGAATCACACTGCACGGCCGAGCCTCGCGCGAGCCGGCGACGCCGATTCTCGACATCCCCGTCCTGGTGGACTGAGGCGTGCTGACGACCTCGAGGCGCTGGGCCCTCGTGGCCGGCATCGCCGCCTCGGTCCTGCTGGTTCCTTTCGCCATCTTCAACCGTGGGCAGCGGGTCGCCCTCGACTTCGGCCTGTGGGAGTGGCGCGGAGAGGCGGTGTACGCCGTGTACGGCGGCATCTTCGTCGGACTCCTCGCCATGTTCCTGCTCGGACTGCCGACCGACCTCGCGGCACGCGGCGAGCGGCGGCGTCTGGCACGCCGGGTGCGCGAGCTCGAGCGGGATCGCGAGCGCGAGGCCGGCTGGGGTCCGGCGCCGGATTCGGCTCTCGACGACGTTCGCCTCCCCGATCGTGAGGCAGGACCGGGCGCCGATTCGGCCGTGACGCGCGATTGAACGGCTCCGCTCGCGACGGGGTTTGAGGGACAGGCGCGCGAGCTCGACCGACTCCGGAAGGAGGTGGTTCGTGTGAGACCGGCCGCCCGCGTCTTTCTGGCGGGCCTGGTCGCCCCCGCGGCGCTGGCCGCGCCGCCGGCGGTGGCCCAGACCCCGGCCGAAGAGCACTTCTCGGAGGCCCAGACCGCCCTGGCCCGCGGCGAGGCCTGGGAGGCCCGCGAGCTCTTCGAGCGAGCGCTGTTCGAAGGCTACCCGGAGGGCCCCGGCTACAGCGCCCTCGCCGACGCCTGGCTCGCCCTCGACAACCGCGCCTTCCACGCCCGCGAAGCGCTCGAGCGCTCGCTGGCTGCCGACCCCGACAACATCGATGACTGGTTCCGCCTCGCCGAGGTCAACCTGGGCCTCGAGGGCGGCGACGCTGACCCCCGCGCCCGCGAGGCGCTGCTGGAGGTCCTGCGACGCGATCCGCGGCACGACGAGGCCTATCGGCTCTGGAGCCGGATGTACCTGATCCCGGAGGACAGCCGAGAGGTGGCGGCGATCCTGGCCGGGCATCTGGGGAAGGAGTACGACCCCGAGATCGCCTTGCGGCGGATCGACGTGCTGGCCGACGCCGGTGAGTTCGAGGCCGCCCGCGAGGCGATCGACGGGTTTCGCCGGCGGGTCCGTGAGGAGCGCTATCTGTCTCGCCTGTCGCATCTGGCCGGGGTCGTGCTGGCCGCGCTGGAAGAGACGGAGGCCGGGGCCGGCTACTACTTCAACGGGCTGCGGTTCGCGCGCAGCACTCCCGACCTCGACCCCTATTTCGGAGACGTCGAGCCCCTTCTCACCGAGGAGGAGCGGACGGCTTGGAAGACCTGGTCGCTGGAGCGTCGCCGCGACTTCCTGATGGGCTGGTGGAATGAGCGCAACCCGCTCCCCTTCGACGACGTCAACGCGCGCTGGGCGGCGCAGCTCGAACGCAACCGGATCGCTCGCGCCGCCTACCAGTGGAAGAAGCCGGTGGACAAGTCGAAGCTGGTCGCCCTGGGCGGTCGCGACATGGGCCTGCCCGTGGTCGATATCCGACTGGACGGGCGTTCTCTCGACGACCGGGCGGCTTTCTTCCTGCGCCATGGCGCCCCCGACGAGACCGACGGCGTCGGGGTCCAGGAGTGCGGGTTCTGGCTGTACCGGCACGAGGGTCTGGGGGAGGACGGCGAGGTGGCGGTCAACTTCGACCCGAACGATGGCTCGATCATCGGATCCCGCGGCGGCCAGTTCTTCGGCAACGACTGCAGCTTCACGACCATCCCCCACACCGATCGCGGGCTCGAGTACTTCGCCCCCTTCGGGCTGGAGGGGACCGACAAGGCACGGGCCCAGCAGATGGCGCTGGACGATTTCGAGCAGGGGCTCTCGACCGACACCTACGAGCATCACGTCGAAGACGTTCTCCCCCTCGACGAGCTGCCGGCCAGCTTCTCGTACTTCCAGAACGCGACCGATTTCATCCTCTACTTCTCGATCCCGCTGTCGGAGGTCGAGCTCGAAGATGACGAGTACCGGTACCGCAAGGGCATCGTCCTCTACGACCCGATGTGGAACGAGCTCGTCCGTGTCTCCGAGGAAGCGGAGGCGGTCGTCACGCGCGTCCCCGAGTCCGACAGCCGGAGCGAGTACTATCTGATCGACATGTTCCGGCTGCCGGTGCGGCCGGGGTCCTATCGATTCGCCCTCCAGGTCGACGACCTGAACGGAGAGGGCGTCGGCGTGGTGAAGGGACCGCTCCGCGTGAGACACTTCTCCGACACCGGTCTGGAGCTCTCCGATCTGGTTCTCTCCACCGGCGATGTCCGGAGCGACGTCCCCGCGCGCTTCGAGCGCCACGGTTTCCCGGTGGTCCCGCTCCCGAACGGACGCTTTCTCCCCGAAGAGCCCATCTACCTCTACTTCGAGGCCTATCACCTGAGCCCGGGAAGCGACCGGGAGCTCAGGTTCCGCATCGACTACACGGTGCGGGCGCGGGAGCTCGACCGGAACGCGATCGAGCGCTTCTTCGCCGGGCTCCGCGGCCTGGTGGGCGTCCGTGAGGAGGAGGGCGCGATCACGCTGTCCTTCGAGCGCGCGATCCCGTGGTCCGGCGGCAGCGTCTGGCCCGAGCACCTGTCGTTCGACCCCGGGGCCTTGGAGCCCGGCACCTACACGCTCGAGGTCGCGGTCACCGATCACAACCTCTACGACCGCCGGGTCGTGACCTCGCGGAGCTTCCAGATCATCGACTGACCGGGGTCGGGTTCCCGATGCCCCGTCCTGCCGCCGGCCTTCCACTTGCCGGGGTAAGTCCCCGGCAGATTGCCCATCGACGAATCACCGACACCCGGTCCCGGGACCGCGCTCCGGGTCCCGGCGGCCATCTGCGCCTGCGCCCTCATGGCGGCCGGCCTGGTGGCCGCGTACCTGGGCCCGGCCGCGGGAGGGATGGTCCTCGGCGTGGCCGGCCTGGCGGTGCTCGCGCGCGGGCCGCGTGCAGTCCCCGGGAAGGCGTGGGGGATCGTCACCCTGGTGGTCGGAATCCGCCTGCTCCTCGCCATCGGCGCGGCGCGGGACGACGCACGCGCGTGGTGGGAGCTGGCGCAGTCCGCCACGCCAGCGCCGCTCCGCGCGGTCGTCGAGGTCGAGCGCGTCCCGTCTTCGGGGACGGACGGGTGGAGCGCCCAGGGGACGGCCCTCTCCTGCCCGCGGCCATGCCCCGGCTCCCGACTGAGATGGCGCGGGCGAGGCGACCCGCCCCGCCCGGGAGAGAGGCGGCGGCTGGAGGGACGTCTGGTGGCGGACCCCCCGCGCTCGCTGCCGGGGGCCCGCTTTCCCCCGGCCGGGATCGGTCCCGGTGCCCGCCGGGGCCTCCTGCAGGACGCGCGCTCCGGACCGCCCGAGACCGGCCGCGCTCCCTTCCTCTCACTCCTGGACCGGCATCTCCGCGCGCGGCTGAGCGAGCGCTTCGGTCCATCTCTGGAGCCCCTGGCGCTGGCGCTCCTCCTCGGCGACCGGATCGATCTCGACCCCGCGCTGGCGGACGCCTTTGCCGCCAGCGGGACGCTCCACCTGCTTGCCGTCAGCGGCCTCCAGGTGGGGTTTCTGGCCGCCCTGATGCACCTCGGCCTGGGCCTGGCGGGTCTCGCGCCGCGCCCCAGGGCCGCGGCCACCGGGCTTCTCCTCGCCGTCTATACCGCGCTCGTCGGGGCCCCGCCTTCGATCGTGCGGGGGGCGCTGATGGCGGTGGTCGTGGTGTGGGCGCGGGCGGACGAGCGGCGGATCTCGATGTGGCAGGCGTGGGGCCTGGCCGCCATGGCGGTCCTGGCCTGGCGCCCCCTGGATCTGCTCGACCTCGGGTTCGCGCTCTCCTTCGCCGCCGTGGCGGGCCTGCTGGCCGGGGCCCCGCTGGATCGCATGCTTTCCCGTCGCGGGAGGACCCCACGGCGATTGCTGGTCTCCGGTCTGATCGCCACCACCGCCTCCACTCTCGGCACCCTGCCGATCCAGGCCGCCGCCTTCGGCTGGATCGCACCCGCCGGGTTTCCGGTCAACCCGGTCGCGGTTCCCCTGTCGTGCCTGAGCCTGCCGACCCTGTGGATGGCGCTGCTCGCCGACGCCAGCGGCGTCGAGCTGCTGGCCCGGCCCTTGACGGTGACCGCGGCGGTGACGATCGGGGCGCTGGAGGGCGTCGTCGCTCTGGGTGGGGCCGGGGCTCCGATCTGGGTGCCGGGGGAGGTCGGATGGACGATCGGATCGACCGCTCTTTTCGCGGCCGCTCTGACGGCGGTCCGCTTCCGGCCTCGAGTGGCGATGGGGGCGGCCGTTTTCGGCCTGGCCTTGCTCCTCGCCACGCCGGCGGATCGCTTCCGCGGCTGGGAGGTCGTGTGGCTGGATGTCGGTCAGGGGGATGCCGTGGTGATCCACTTCCCGGACGGGGAAACCTGGCTCGTCGACGCCGGACCGGCGTATCCGTTCGGAGACGCCGGGCGGAGCACCGTGCTCCCGTACCTCCGCCGACGGGGTGTCTCGCGGCTCGACTGGCTGATCACGACCCACGCCGACCTGGACCATGTCGGGGGCGCCTCCAGCGTGATCCGGGGACTCCCCGTGTCGCGGTGGGGGAGCCCCATGGCGGTCGATGACAACTCGTCCTGGCTCGAGCTTCTCGCGACGAGCGCGGCAGGCCCTTCGGCCGTGACGCTGCGTGCCGGCCAGCGCTTCCATCGGGGCGGGGTCGCGATCGACGTGCTGCACCCGACGCCCGAGTGGGTCCCCGTCGATCCCTGGGACGATCGTCGTCCCGCGAACGAGGGGTCGGTCGTCCTCTTGATGAGCCATGGACCCTGTCGACTGCTCCTCACGGGGGATCTCGGAAAGCCGGGGGAGACGGCGCTCGCAGAGCGGCTGGCGGACTCCCTCGCCGCGGGGCTCTTGCACGTCGGGCACCACGGAAGCCGGCACTCGTCCAGCGCAGCGTTCCTGGCGCGGGTCGCGCCGGACGCCGCGGTCGTTTCGGTGGGGCGCTCCAACCGATACGGCCATCCGCATCCGGACGCCCTGGCGCGGCTCGCGGCGACCGGCGCCCGCGTCTACCGGACCGATCGCCAGGGTCCCGTCCACGCCCGCTGCGAAGCGCTCGGCTGGCGGCTCGAAACCCCCGGCTCCTATCTTCGGGACCGCTTTTAGTGTGCTGAGCCAGCGCACTCGTGAGCGGGAACTTTGCCGCCCCGCAACCGGTATGGGGCAGGAGATGGAGCGCATGATGGAGGAGACCGCGCCGACCCGAACGGAAGGCGCCGCGTACGAGACGGCGGTCTCGCTGGCGGAAGAGAACCAGCGGATCGAGCGCGAGAACGCGTTCACGGGTCGGCTTCTGGAGCAGATCGGCCACGTCGTCGTCGGCCAGGAGCTGCTCCTCGAGGGCCTCCTGATCGGTCTCCTTTCGGACGGTCACGTCCTCCTCGAGGGGGTCCCGGGGCTGGCCAAGACGCTTGCGGTCCGGACCTTGGCGGCGGCGATCGACTGCGACTTCCAGCGCATCCAGTTCACCCCCGACCTGCTGCCCGCGGACCTCGTCGGCACCACCGTCTATCGTCCCCAGAGCGGCGAGTTCGACGTCCACCGGGGACCGGTCTTCACCAACCTGCTGCTGGCCGACGAGATCAACCGTGCTCCGGCCAAGGTCCAGTCGGCGCTGCTCGAGGCGATGCAGGAAAAGCAGATCACGCTGGGGGAGACGACCTACCGGCTCGAGGAGCCCTTCCTGGTGCTGGCCACGCAGAACCCGAGCGAGCACGAGGGCACCTATCCGCTGCCCGAGGCCCAGGTCGACCGCTTCATGCTGAAGCTCCACGTGACCTACCCGCCGCGCTCCGACGAGCGGGAGATCATCCGGCGGATGACGGGCATCGATACGCCGATCGTCCGGCCGGTCGTGGGACCGGAGGAGATTCTGCGGTCGCGCGCGGTGGTGGCCGGACTCTACGTCGACGAGAAGGTGCTCGAGTATATCCTCGACCTCGTCGAGGCCACCCGCTACCCGGATCGCTACGAGCTCGACGATCTGACGCCGTGGATCGCCTACGGCGCGTCCCCGCGCGCCGGCATCTTCCTCACCAAGGCCGCCAAAGCGCGCGCTTTCCTTCGGGGTCGCGCCTACGTGATCCCGGACGACGTGAAGGCGGTCGCTCCCGATGTCCTGCGCCACCGGCTGCTCTTGACCTACGAGGCCGAGGCGGAGGAGGTCGATCCGGACGCGGTGCTCGCTCGATTGATGGAGCGCCTCGACGTTCCGTGATCGTCCCGGGGCTGGCCCAGAAGGTCCGGCTGCTCGAGATCAAGACCCGCCACCTGGTCACCGACATCTTCAGCGGCGAGTACACGAGCGTCTTCAAGGGACGGGGGGTCGAGTTCTCGGACGTCCGCGAGTACCAGGCGGGCGACGACGTGCGCGCGATCGACTGGAACGTGACGGCACGGCGCGGCGTCCCGTACGTGAAGCAGTTCGTGGAGGAGCGCGAACTGACGGTGATCCTGGCCGTCGACGGGAGCGCTTCCACCCGTTTCGGGACCCAGGGCCAGCTCAAGCGCGAGCGGGCGGCCGAGATCGCCGCCGTGCTCGGACTGGCCGCGATCCGCAACAACGACCGCGCCGGCGCCCTGCTCTTCGCGACGGGGATCGAGCGCTACGTCCCGCCGCGCAAAGGGAAGTCGCACGTCCTCCGGCTCGTCCGCGACATCCTGACGTTCGACCCCCCGGCCCGCGGGACCGACCTGGCGGGCGCCATCGAGTTCCTGGCCCGGGTGCTCCATCGGCGGAGCGTGATCTTCGTTCTCTCCGATTTCCTCGACCGCGGTTACGGCCGGGCTCTCGGGGCGCTGGCCGCCCGCCACGACGTGGTGGCGCTCGTCCTTTCCGACCGCAGGGACCGCGTGCTTCCCGACGTCGGGCTGATCGAGGTCGTCGAGCCGGAGTCGGGGCGCCGGCGATGGCTCGACACGGGCTCGTCGCGCGTACGCGAGGCCTACGCCGAAGCCGCTGCGCATACCGACGAGGAGCGCGCGCAACTCTTCAGGGAGGCCGGCATCGACGTCGTCGACGTGGACACCCTGGCGGATTACGTGGAGCCTCTGCGGCGTTTCTTCGAACGCCGGGAGCGGCGTCGATTCCGGGGCCGGAGACGCCGGTGAGAGGGCTCGGAATCCTCGTTCTTCTCCTGATGGCGCCAACCACGCGGGTCGTGGCGCAGGCGCCGGCGGCGGAGCCTTTCGAGATCCGCGTGATCCCCGACCCGCTGCCCTCGGGTGCGCCGCCGCTCACGGTCGGCGACCACTTCTGGGTGACGGTGCGGGCCAGCGGTCCGGCGGGCCACTACCTGCTTCCTCAGTCGATCGTCGAGGGCTACGCCGCCCGTCCCGAGGTGGCGGTGTTCGACAGCCAGCGGCGGGACGGCCTCCTGCGGCTCAAGATGGCATCGTTCCGACCCGGGGACGTCGTCCTGCCGCCGATCGACGCGCTGGTGACCGACGGCCGTGGTGACACGCTCCGGGTGCCGGTCGTCTCCGACACCCTCGAGGTCGCCTCGGTGCTCGCGCCGGGAGACACGCTGCTGGCGGACATCAAACCGTTGTGGCGGACGCCGGGGCTCCCGTGGTGGATCTGGCTCGTCCTGGCCGCTCTCGTCCTGGCGCTGGCCGCGCTCTGGTGGCGCCGGCGGCGGCGGAGGGCCGATCCGCGGCCTATGCGCCCGGTCGCGGTCGATCCTTATCGCGAGGCCCGGGAGCGGATCCTGGCCCTGGGCGAGGAGCCGGCGACGCCCACCGGGCGGGTGGCGGCGGCCGCCGGGATGGGGGACGCGCTCCGGTCCTATCTCGCGGACGCATGGGGGGTCGCGGCCCGCGAGCGCACGACCCTGGAGCTTCTCTCGGCTCTCCCCGAGCCCTTGCGCGAGGAACGCCCGGGGCTGGCCAGCGTACTGGCCATCGTGGACCTCGCGAAGTTCGCGCGCGTCGCTCCCGATTCTGGTGCCGTGCCCGGCCTCGCCAGGCGCGCGCTCGAGAGCCTGGATCGGATCGAGGCCCTTCGTCGGCGCCCCTCCGAAGCGCCGGCCCAGGAGGCGGCTTCTTGAGCGCGCTTGCCAGCCAGCTCGGCTGGACCCTGGCCTCCCCTTGGTGGCTGCTCCTCCTCGCCCTCGTGCCGGCGGCCTGGCTGTGGTCCCGTCGTCGTCGGCGCCGGGCTCTGGTCCTGCCGGCCCTGGCGGCCGCCCGCGAGCTGCCGACGACGTGGCGCGAGCGACTGCGGGCCGCGCCCGAGATCCTGCGCATGCTCGCGTTCGTGCTCGGGGTGATCGCCCTGGCGCGCCCCCAGGAGCTGGAAGCCGGGCGCCCCGTCACCAGCTCGGGGGTGGACATCGTCCTCGCCCTCGACGCTTCGGGCAGCATGAAGGCCGAGGATTTCCAGCCCCGGAACCGCCTCGAGGTGGCCAAGCAGGCGGCGACCGACTTCATCGAGAATCGCTCCTCGGACCGCCTGGGCCTGGTCTCCTTCGCCGGCCAGGCCGTGACCCAGGCGCCGCTCACCCTCGACCACGGAGCGGTCGTGGACGCCGTGCAGCGGGTCGAGATCGGAGCCCTGGCGGAAGGCACGGCCATCGGGACCGCACTCGCCACCGCGGTCAACCGGCTGCGTTCGAGCGATGCGAAGAGCCGTGTCGTGATCCTGCTCACCGACGGGGTGAACAACGCCGGCCAGATCGACCCCCTCACCGCCGCCGAGACCGCCCGGGCGCTGGGCGTGCGCGTCTATACGATCGGCGTCGGCACGACGGGTGAGGCCCCCTATCTGCTCGAGGATCCGCGCTTCGGCCGACGCTATGTCCGGGTCATCGTGCGGATCGACGAGGACGTTCTCCGTGACATCGCCGATCGTACCGGCGGGCGCTACTTCCGCGCCACCGACCCGCAGGCCCTGTCGGAGGTGTATGCGGAGATCGATCGGCTGGAGCGCTCTCCTCTCTCCGGTCGGCGACCGGTGGTCCGTCTCGATCGCTATATGTGGCTCCTCATCCCCGCCCTTGGCTTCGTCGTGCTGGAGGGCATGCTGAGGGGAACCCTCTTCCGGAGACTCCCGTGAACGGGATCGAGTGGCTTCGGCCCGCGTACCTGATCGGCCTGGTGCTGGTGCCGGTCGCGACGGCCGGGATCGTCTGGTCGGTCAAGCGCCGGCGGCGGGCGCTGGATCGGTTCGCCGACACCGACGTACGGCGACGCACGCAGGAGCTTCCGGCCGGAAGGCGCGGGATCCGGGGCGGCCTCCTCGTCCTGGGCCTGGCCGGGCTGGTCCTGGCGGCGGCCGGTCCGCAATGGGGCACGGCTCCCGTCACGGCCGTCCCGGTCGGCCAGGAGGTCGTTTTCGCGATCGACGTCTCGCGCTCGATGCTGGCGCGCGATGTGGACCCGAGCCGTCTCGATCGCGCGCGGCGGGTGGTTCGTCAGCTCATGGCCATGCTGCCGAGCGCCGAGACCGGGCTGGTGGTGTTCGCCGGCGAAGCCTCGCTGGCGGTCCCGCTGACCCAGGACGCGAGCGCCATCGAGCTCTATCTGGGTTCGGCGGGGCCCGACTGGATCAGCGATCCGAGCACCGATCTCGGCCGGGCGATCGAGGTCGCGCTCGGCGCCTTCGGACCCGAGCGCGCCCCCGGGCGGGCCGTCGTGGTCCTCTCGGACGGCGAGGACCATGGGAGCCGGCTGGAAGCCACGATCGACCTGGCGCGCGAGCGCGGGATCGAGATCGAGACGGTCGGCGTCGGGACCGAAGAGGGATCCAGGATCCCGCTGCCGGGCGGCGACTGGGTTCGCGCCGCCGGCGAGCCGGTCGTGACCCGACTGGAGAGGGAGGCGCTCGAAGAGACCGCCGAGGCCACCGGTGGCATCTTCGCGAGGGCCGGCGACGAGCCGTCCCTGGCGCGGCTCGGCGCTCGTCTGTCGAGGCTGGACACGGGTCGCCGGGAAGGGCGGTCCGAGGAGCGCCAGGCCGATCGCTATCGCTGGCCGCTGGCGCTGGCGGTCCTCGCGCTGGCCGGCGAAGCCATCCTCGCTCTCCGGTCGCGACGCCTCCCGGCCGAGATGGCGGCGGTCCTGGCGGCGCTGATCCTGTTGGCGATGGGGCGCCCGCAGGACCCCGAAGACCTTTACGAAGAGGGGCGCTACCAGGACGCGCTTAGGGTGTGGCGCGCGAACGACCGTTCGGCCAATGCGGATCCGTCCGACGCCTACAACCGGGCCAGCGCGGCGTACCGTCTCGGGCGGCACCGCGAGGCGGCCGCGAGCTACGCCGTGGCCGCCCGCACCGCCCTCGAGAGGGCGCGCGCCGAGGCCGCCTGGTACAACGCCGGAAACGGGCGTTTCCGGATGGCCGAGGAGGTGGAAAGCACGAGCGCGGAACGGAGCCTTCCGTACTGGGACAGCGCCGTGGCCGCCTATCGCGAGGCCCTGGTCCGGGACCCGGACGACCGCGACGCCAAGCACAACCTCGAGCTGGCGCTGCGCCGGCGGGACGAGGCGGCCGGGGATGGCGGCGGTTCGGCCGGGGGCGGCGAAGGGCAGGGGGGCGGAGCCGGCGGGGGCGGCACGGGCGCGCAGCCGCCGTCGAGCGGGACCTCGGGTTCTCCTGGATCGCTGACCCGCGACCAGGCCGAGCGGCTCCTCGACGCCCTGGCGGCGCAGGAGCAGGAGGCGCTGATCCGTGGCGGCGACCGGCGCGCCGACCAGGCGGGACGACCCGGATGGTGAGCGGGCTTCCGGGGAGATGGTCCGGGGTCCTGGTGGGTGCCCTCCTCGCGCTGGCGGTGACCGCCCCCCTGTACGGGCAGGAGCGGGCGGAGGTCACGGCGCGGCTGGAGCCGTCCCGGATCGAGCTCGGGGAAACCGCCGAGCTGGTGGTCGAGGTCGAGCCGGCAGGGCTCACCGACGACGTGCCGGAGCCCACCCTCCCCGATCTTCCGGCCGCGGTCGTAAGCCGGAGCCGGGAATCACGTGTGAGCCTCTTCGATGGCGACGTGTCCCGACGCGTCGTTTACCGCTACCGGCTGCGACCGATGGCCGCCGGCGTCCTCCGCATCGCTCCGATTCGCGTGGATGTGAGAGGCCGCACCCTGGAGACCTCCGCTCTCGATCTCGAGGTGGTCCGGCCCCTGCGCGACGGGCTCGCCTCGGAAACTGCCGACGGGCTCCCTGCCTTCTTCGCGACCGCGCGCCTGGATCGGGAGCGGGCCTACGTGGGACAGCAGATCATGCTGACCTTCGCCTTCTATCACGACCCCCGTGCCGCGCTGGCCGAGAGTCCGGATTACGACCCGCCCTCGTCGCCCGGATTCTGGAGGGTGGAGGTCGATTCCGCGCCGCGGGTCCAGACGGAACGAATCGGTTCGCGGGTCTTTCACGTTCAGCGCTTCCGATACGCGCTCTTTCCCCTGCGGCCGGGTCGACTCGAGATCGGCCCGGCCAGCGTGCGAATCCTGGAGCCCGATCCCATTGAATGGTGGCGCCCCGGGCGACCCCGCACGTTGCGGACCGACCCCCTGCACGTCGAGGTCGATCCGCTTCCGGAAGGAGCCCCCGTGAGCCACGACGGCGCGGTCGGGCGCTTCGAGCTCGAGGGCGCGGTGAGCGATCGGTCCGCGATGGTGGGTGTGCCTCTCGAGCTCACCCTCGCCGTCAAGGGCGTCGGCAATCCGACGACGGTCGGCGAGCCGTTCCTGCCCGCCTGGCCGGACGTCGCCGTGACGAAGGCCGGCGCGGAGACCGCGACGCGAGTGCGGGACGGCGTCGTGCGTGGGGAAGCCTCCTTCATGTACCTCCTCTCGCCGGCCCGGGCCGGACCTCTCGACCTGGGACGGGCCCGCTTCGCGTACTTCGATCCCGCCATCCGCGCCTACGTCGTGGACTCCCTCGATCTGGGGGAGATCGAGGTTCTCCCCTCGGCGGCGTCGCTGGCGGCCATCCCCGGGCCCGGGGATGGCCAGGAAGGTGGACCGACTCTGTGGCCGGCTCGGCGTCCCGTCGACCCGGATCCGGAGACCGTACCGGCGTGGTACTGGGGCGCGTTGGTCGGCCCCTGGCTGGCGTGGCTGGCGCTGATCGCGTGGCGCCGCCGTCCCGCGCCGTCGCCTCGTCCGGCCGAAGCGGTGGAGCGGTTCGCCACGCGTCGGAAGGCGGCCCGGGCGGCCGGAGGCCGGGGTCTCGACTCGGCCCTCCGGGCGATGGACGAGGCGCTGGCTGCGACCTGGCGCGATGGCCCTCCCGAGGACGTGGCCGCGCTCGCCCGGGTGGCGCGAGAAGCCGTCCTGGAGGCGGAGTACGGTCGGGCCTCCCCCGAAGCGGCCGATCGCAGCCTGCATGAGGTGGAGCGGCGGCTCCGCGGCCGGAAACGGAGCCGACGCGGATCGTCGGCCGCGACCGCGCTCCTCGCGATCTGTCTCACCGCCGCGATCCCCGCGGCCATGGCCGGCCAGGACGAAGCCGTCTGGGATCGGGCCAACGCCGCCTATCGGGCGGGAGAGTTCGCGCCGGCGATCGCGATCTATGACGAGCTCGCGGACAGGCACGACGATCCGCGTCTCGAGGCCGACCTCGCCGCGGCCCTGTGGCGCGTCGGGCGACGAGGAGAGGCCGTGGTCCACTACCGTCGGGCCCTCGCCGGTGAGCCGCGGAACGATGCGCTGCGTGCCGACCTGGGGAGCTTGATGGCCGAGCTCGGACTGGAACGCGATGATCCCGTGAGAGACGTGCTGCAGCGCGCGCGGCTGGACGAGCTCCTGTGGGTCCTTCTCGCCGCGACCACGATCGGGTTCATCGCGTTCGCGGCGACCGGCGGCGGGAGGAAGATCGGCCTTGCCGTCCTCGCCGTGGCGGCGCTGATCGCGGCGGCGGTCGTGGCCCGGGCATGGACGGGGAGCCGCGACGTCGCCATCGCGTTGCGACCGGTGGCGGTGGCCGCGGCGCCGGGTGGGTCGCCGATCGTCGAGCTGCCGGAAGGCGCCCACGTGCGCGTGCTCGAGACGAGGAACACGAGCTGGCGCGTCCGCCCGCCCGGGAGTCCCGCCGGATGGGTTCCCGCCGGCTCGGTCGAGCGGGTCGCCTCTCCTTGACCGGGTGTGAACCACCAAACTGGCCGGGACCGGCTGCGCGCAGGTATCGGGAACTGTAGATTCGGGTCGTTCACCGAGCACCGGCCCTCCCGGTCCCTTCACGAGTCGCTTTCGGAGCCCCGTTCACCGTGATCGAGTACGCGAACGTCCTCCTGGCCACCGATTTCTCGGAGCCGGCCGCTCACGCAGCGCAGCACGCCGCCGATCTCGTCCGGCGGCACGAGGCGCGCCTGCACGTCGTCCACGTGGTGGAGGAGTTCTCCTATTGGGAAGGCTTCCACCTCGAGCATTTTCCTTCGGACAAGGTCTACGACGAGCTTCGGGAGAACGCCCGGCTGGCGATCGAGGACCTCTTCGACAGCGACGCCCGCGACGGTCTGTCGATCGAGACCCACGTCTTGCACGGCAAGCCCTTCGTCGAGATCATTCGCCTGGCACGTCGGGCCGAGGTCGACGTGATCGTGGTCGGCTCTCACGGGCAAACGGGGATCGCCGAGACCCTGTTCGGCTCGACGGCCGAAAAGGTGGTGCGGAAGGCGCCTTGCGCGGTGCTCGTCGTGCGCCATGCCGGGGCGCGCTTCGAGCTGCCGTGACCCCACGCATTCGGGTCCTGCCTGTCGAGATCGTGAACCGCATCGCCGCGGGCGAGGTCGTCGAGCGACCGTCGGCCGTGCTCAAGGAGCTCCTCGACAACGCCCTGGATGCCGGGGCCACCCGGATCGACATCGCCCTCGAGGGGGCCGGGGTGGACCGCGTCACCGTGGCGGACGATGGGCACGGGATGACGAGCGAGGACGCCCTGCTCGCGCTGGAGCGCCACGCGACGAGCAAGATCGCCGCCGAGCGCGATCTCGGCGCCATTCGGACGCTGGGCTTCCGCGGCGAGGCGCTGCCCGCCATCGCGGCGGTGACCCGGCTGACCCTGGAGACGAGCCCGCTGGATGGCGAGGGGACGCGCCTGCGAGTGGAAGGCGGCGACGTCAGGAGCGTCGAGCCGGTCGCCCGGGGGAGGGGCACGACGGTCGACGTCCGGGGGCTGTTCTTCAACACCCCGGCCCGACGACGGTTTCTGAAGACCGCGGCGACCGAGCAGGCCGCCAACCTGCAGCGCATCGTGGAGCTCACGCTGGCGCGGCTGGACGTCCGCTGGAGCGTGACCCACGGCCGGCGAGAGATCCTGAGCCTCGCCTCCGCCCGGAGCCTGCCCGAGCGCCTGGCCGCCCTCCACGATCCGTCCTACGTCGAGGCCCTGCTCCCGATCGAGGGCGAAGAGGAAGGGATCGCGGTCCGGGGCCTGGTGCAACGGGCGGCGGCGGCCGGGGCGAGCCGACGCCGGCAGCACGTTTTCGTGAACGCCCGGCCGATCGACGCCCCGGAGATCTTCCACGCCGTGCTGCGCGGCTATCGGTCGACGCTCCCGGGGGGCGCCCGCCCGGACGCCTTTCTGTTTCTCGAGATCGATCCCGATCGTGTCGACGTGAACGTGCATCCCACCAAGCGCGAGATCCGGTTCCGGGAACCGGCCCGGGTGGCCCAGGTGGTCGAGGAGGCCGTCCGGCGCGCGCTCGGGACCCCCGCCGCGGCCGGGCGGCCCTTCCGCAAGGGCGCCCTCAAAGTGGCGGATAACAAAGGCGGAGAGATCGGGGATCGCCAGCTCGGGATGTTCTTCGGCGCGCGTCGTCGTGAACGGGTCGGGTCGGCACAAGAGGAGCCTGGAGCCGCGACGCCCGACCACGACGCGATCGTCGGACGCATCCCCCTCGATCCCGCCTCGGGCGATCGGTCGGCCCCCGGCCTGTGGCAGCTCCACGGCCGCTACATCCTGGCCCAGACCGCCAGCGGCGTGGTGATCATCGACCAGCACTCGGCTCACGAGCGGGTCCTCTACGACGAGGTCGTCTCGGACCTGCGCGAAGGGACGCGCCCGGGGCAGCGGCTGCTGTTCCCGATCGTTCTGCACCTGACGCCCGAGCAGCGCGCCACGTGGGAAGACTACGGCGGGCTCATCGGCCGGCTGGGGTTCGAGATCGAACCCTTCGGCGGCGACGCGGTGGCGATCTCGGCGGTGCCTGCTTTCCGCCACGCCTTCGACCCCGAGGCCGCCCTCGGGGGCCTGCTGGACGACCTCGCCGCCCCGGGCGGGGGAAGCGCTGACATGAACCAGCACGAGCGCGTGGCGCGGCTGTTCAGCTGCAAGGCCGCCATCAAGGCCGGCCAGCCGTTGACCCAGGACGAGATGGTCGAGCTGATCGACCGCCTGTTCGCGACCCGGCTTCCCTACGATGACGTGCACGGGCGACCGGCGGTGCTGCAGATCACGCTGGAGGACCTCGACCGCCAGTTCGGCCGCCATTAGCAGGGCGTTGAGAATGGCCAATCTCGGTGAGCCGTATCTGGTCATCGCGGGGGCGACGGCGGTGGGGAAGAGCGCCGTGGCTCTCGAGGTGGCGGAGAGGCTCGAAGGCGAGATCGTGATCGCCGACAGCCGGCAGGTCTACCGGGGCCTGGATATCGGGACCGCCAAGCCCACGCCGGCGGAACGGCGACGGGTCCCGCACCACCTGGTGGATATAGTCGATCTCGGAGTCCGCTACACCGCGGGCGACTACGCGCAGGATGCCCGGGACGCGATCGCCGCCATCCAGCGACGTGGACGCGTGGCGGTCGTGTGCGGCGGGACGGGATTCTACCTGGCCGCCCTGGCCGGGGGGCTCGACGCGATCGACGAAGACGCCGGACCGGCCGAGCGCGTCACAGCCCGCGACCGGCTGGCCGGGATTCCGGTCGCCGATCGGCACGCCGCGCTCGCCGAGCTCGACCCGGACAGCGCCGTGCGACTCGGGGCCGGCGACCGCCAGCGCGTCGACCGGGCGCTCGAGGTCTACTTCCTGACGGGGCGTCCTCTATCGGACTTCCGTCGGGGGGGCGAATCCCCGCCACCGCACCTCGCGACCTGGCTCGTCCGCCCGCGCGCCGAGCTGCACCAGCGGATCGGGGAGCGCCTGGATGCCATGCTCGAGGCCGGTCTCGAGAAGGAGGCGCGCGGGCTCTACGAGGCGGGCTGGACTCCCCGAGATCCCGGCCTCGACACGATCGGGTATCGTGAGTGGTGGCCCTTCTTCGAGGGCCGGCGTGGACGCGAAGCGACGGTCCGCGAGATCCTGACGGCGACCCGCGCCTACTCGAAGCGACAGGGGACCTGGTTCCGTCATCAGGGCGCCTACCTGACGCAACCCCCCTCCGCAGGTTCCGTGCTCGACGCCTGGCGCGCCCACCTGGCGAGGCGTGTCCGGTGACCGCCATCGAAGCCGCCGTCCTGGGCCTGGTCCAGGGTCTGACCGAGTTCCTGCCGGTGAGCTCGAGTGGTCACCTGGTGATCGGCCAGACTCTGTTCGATCTCCGGGGCGACCATCTCGCTTTCGACATCCTCGTCCATGGGGCGACCCTGCTGGCGATCCTCGTTCATTTTCGAAGCCGGTTGGTCGAGCTCCTCCGTCGATCGGAGTGGAGCTACATCGGGAAGCTCGGCGTGGCGACGGTGCCGGCCGTGATCGCCGGCGTGACGTTCTATGGCACGGTCCGAGAGGCCTTCACGCGGCCTTCGCTGGTGGCCGGGTTTCTGGCGATCACCGGCGGCCTCCTCCTGTCGCTCTATCTCCGGCGCCGGCCGGACGATGAGGCAGGGCTTCTGGAACCCGGGTGGGGGACCGCCCTCCTGATCGGCCTCTTTCAGGCGTGCGCCCTGCTACCGGGGATCAGCCGGTCCGGCTCGACGATCGTGGCCGGGATCTGGCTCGGTCTCGCGCCTGCCGCCGCCGCCGAGTTCTCGTTCCTGATAGCGATCCCGGCCATCGCCGGCGCCATCGTGTACGAGTCCGGCGCCCTCGGCCAGCTCGCGGGCGCGGGCATGGCCGACGTCTTCTCGATCGGCGTCGTCTTCGCGTTCGCCTCGGCCCTGGTGGCGATCAGGGTGGTCTTCCGCACCATCGACCGGCGGGAGTTCCGCTGGCTCGGATTCTACTGCCTGGCGATCGCGGCGCTCTTCGGGATGTGGCTGGCATGGGGGGCCGGGTGAGCACCGCCGGGACGGCGGCCGAGCGACTCGTGCGTTCCGCGCTCGAAGAGGATCTGGGGGCTGGCGACGTCACCACTGCGTCCACCGTCCCGGCGGGGGTCAAGGGACGGGCGCGAGTGGTCGCCAAGGCGACCGGCGTGATCGCCGGGCTGGACATGGCACGGGAGGTGTATCGGCAGACCGATCCCGAGATCGTCTTCGAAGCCCGGCTCGCCGACGGGACCGCCGTCGAGCCGGGCGACCTGGTGGCCACGGCGAGGGGGTCGTTCGCCCGGCTTCTCGAGGGGGAGCGGACGGCGCTCAACTTCCTCCAGCATCTCTCCGGGGTCGCGACAATCACGCGCCGCTACGTCGACGCGATCAGCGGAACAGGGGCCCATATCGTGGACACGCGGAAGACGACGCCGGGCTGGCGCTCGCTCGAGAAGGCGGCCGTCAAGGCCGGCGGCGGGACGAACCACCGCCGGGGACTCTTCGATGCCTTTCTCGTCAAGGAGAACCACATCGCCGCTGCCGGCGGCATCGCCATGGCGCTGTCCGCCGTGGCACGCGGGAATCCGGCGGGGCTGCCGGTCCAGATCGAGGTTTGCTCGCTCGACGAGCTCGAGGTCGTCCTCGATCACCCGCACCCGCCTGACCGGATCCTCCTCGACAACCTGGCGCCACCCGAGCTCGCCCAAGCGGTAGGGCGGGTGCGCGCCCGCAGGCCCGGGATCCTCCTGGAGGCGAGCGGGAACGTCGCCCTCGACACGGTCCGCGCGATCGCCGGTACAGGGGTGGACTGGATCTCGGTGGGAGCCCTCACGCACTCGGCGCCGGCTCTGGATCTCTCGTGTCTGATCGAACGGACGTGACCCCGGAGCTCTGGGACGCTCCGGCGCTCGCCCGCAAGCTCGGCGTGGAGGTCGTCGCCCACGGCGCGATCGGCTCGACCATGCAGCAGGCCCGAAGCGCCGTCTCGGCCCCAGTCGTCCATCTGGCCGACGAGCAGCGCGCAGGGCGAGGCCGCCACGGCCGGAGCTGGGTCAGCCCGCCGGGGAACCTCTACGCCACGATCGCCTGGCCCGACCCGGGTGCTCGGATCCCGCCGGCCGTCCTGGCGGCGATCCAGGCCGAGATCACCCACGCGATCCGGAGGGCGGGGGGAACCTCGCTGCACTGCAAGTGGCCGAACGACGGGTTCGCGGGAGACGGCAAGTGGTGCGGCCTGCTGGCCGAGCACGACCGCGGAGGAGGCCGGCTCCTGATCGGCGTCGGCGCCAACCTCGAGCGGGTGCCCGCCGACCCGGATCTGGGCGCGGCCGCCCTCGAGACCTTCTGGACGCCGTGGCCAGGTCGCGCGGCAGCGGCGGAGACCATCCTGGGCGCGGCCCTGTCGCTCCTCCAAGACGGCGAGGCTGGAGTCCGCCGCGGTCTTGCCCGCTGGCCGGACCTGGATCTCTGGCCGATCGGGGCCGCCCTGCGAATCGAGACGGGCGACCGCATTCTCGCCGGACGCTATGAAGGTGTGGCGCCGGACGGCCGACTGGTCCTCGAGACGGCCGACGGGGTCGTGCATCTGGCGGCCGGGGAGGCCCGCCGCGCCCGGCGGCAGGAGGTCTGACGCCGGGCTATCTTGGCGCGCGTGCTGCTCGTGGCCGACATCGGGAACTCGTCGACGGTGCTGGGACTCCGCTCCGACGACGGGAGCATCGCCCGCCGCTGGCGGATCCGCTCCCAGGCGGATCGGACGCCGGACGAGCTGGGCGTCGTGCTGCGGATTCTCCTGCATGGAGCCGAGGCGGATCTCGAGGGCGGTTTCATCGCCTCGGTCGTGCCGCCCCTGACGGGCATCTTCGCCGAAGCCGCCCGGCTCCATCTCGGCGTGGCGGTGAAGGAGTTCGGCTATCATCCCGACCTCGGCATACGGCTCGACGTCGAGGAGCCCGGGCAAGTCGGGCCCGATCGCGTGGCCAACACGCTGGCCGCCCATCTCGAGCACCCCGGGCCCGCGATCGTCGTCGATTTCGGTACGGCGACCAATTTCGACGTCGTGTCGGCGGAAGGCGCTTTTCTAGGTGGCATCATCGCGCCCGGCCTGGAGAGCGGATTCGAGCGCTTCGCCGCGCGGACGGCGCTTCTTCCGAGAATCGCGCCCGGCTTTCCCGACACCTTCATCGGCCGGACCACCGTCGCCAACATGCAGATCGGCGTTTACAAGGGGGCGACGGCCATGGTCGACGGCCTGGTCGAGGCGATCCGCGCGGAGTGGAATCCCGACGCCCGGGTGGTCGCGACGGGAGGCCTCTCGCGGATGGTCGCGCCCCAATGCCGGACGATCGACGTCGTGGACCCGGATCTAACCCTGAAAGGGATCGGTTGGGGACACGACAGGCTCCATCCGCGCACCATCTGAAGGGAGTGTAGGGAGCGCCGCCGGTTGACAATCCGCAGTGGCGGCGGTAAGCTTGTTAGCAGTCAGACTCGACGAGTGCCAAACCCTCAAACCGTCGAGATACCACTAGACAGGGTTACTTCTGAACAACAAATAGGAGGCTTGTGCAGCAATGGCCACCAAGTTGAACCCGCTGGCGGACCGGGTCGTGGTGCGGCCGCTCGAGGAAAAGGAGACCAAGAAGGGCGGCATCATCATTCCCGACACGGCCAAGGAGAAGCCCCAGGAGGGCACCGTCGTGGCCGCCGGGCCCGGCAAGATCGCGGAGAACGGGGAGCGCATCAAGCTCGAGGTCAAGAAGGGCGACCACGTTCTCTACAGCAAGTACGCCGGAACCGAAGTCAACATCGACGGCGAAGAGCTCCTGATCGTCAAGGAAAGCGACATCCTCGCCACCATCTGAACGTGGTGAAACGCGATTCGAATAGGAGGCTGAAAGCGACATGGCCAAGGAACTGAAATTCGACGTGGCGGCTCGCACGTCCCTGAAGCGCGGGGTCGACAAGCTGGCCGACGCAGTCAAGGTGACGTTGGGACCCAAGGGTCGGAACGTCGTCCTGGACAAGAAATTCGGCTCGCCAACGGTGACCAAGGACGGCGTCACGGTGGCGAAGGAGATCGAGCTCGAGGACGCGGTCGAGAACATGGGCGCGCAGATGGTCAAGGAGGTGGCGTCGAAGACCAGCGACATCGCCGGTGACGGCACCACCACGGCGACCGTCCTCGCGCAGGCCCTCTTCCGCGAGGGCATCAAGTCGGTCACCGCGGGGCTCAATCCGATGAGCCTCAAGCGCGGGATCGACCAGGCCGTCGAGACGGTCGTCGAGCAGCTCCAGAAGCTGTCGGTCGCGACCAAGGGCAAGAAGGAGATCGCTCAGGTCGGCACCATCTCGGCCAACAACGATCCCGAGATCGGCGACCTGATCGCCGACGCGATGGAGAAGGTCGGCAAGGACGGCGTCATCACCGTCGAGGAGGCGAAGAGCCTGGAGACCTTCCTCGAGACCGTGGACGGCATGCAGTTCGACCGCGGCTACCTCTCTCCGTACTTCGTCACCAATCCCGACAAGATGGAAACGGAGCTCGAGGAGCCGTACATCCTCATCCACGACAAGAAGATCTCGACGATGAAGGACCTGCTCCCGGTTCTCGAGAAGGTCGCCCAGGCGGGCCGGCCGCTCTTGATCATCGCCGAGGACGTCGAGGGTGAGGCCCTGGCGACGCTGGTCGTCAACAAGATCCGCGGCACGCTCAAGGTGGCGGGGGTCAAGGCGCCAGGCTTCGGCGATCGCCGCAAGCAGATGCTGCAGGACATCTCGGTCCTGACGGGCGGCCAGGTGATCTCCGAGGAGGTCGGCTTCAAGCTCGAGAACGTCGTGCTCAAGGATCTCGGGCAGGCCAAGCGGATCGTGATCGACAAGGACAACACGACGATCGTGGACGGGGCCGGCAAGACGGCCGACATCCAGGGCCGGATCAAGGCCATCAAGCAGCAGGTCGAGACGACGACGTCGGACTATGACAAGGAGAAGCTGCAGGAGCGGCTGGCCAAGCTGGCCGGTGGCGTCGCCGTCATCAACGTGGGCGCCGCGACCGAGACCGAGATGAAGGAGAAGAAGGCCCGTGTCGAGGACGCGCTGCACGCGACCCGCGCGGCCGTCGAAGAGGGCATCGTGCCCGGCGGCGGCGTGGCCTTCCTCCGCGCCCAGAAGGCGCTCGACAAGCTCGAGCTCGAGAACCCCGACGAGCAGCGGGGCGTCGAGATCGTGAAAAAGGCGCTGGAAGAGCCGGCCAAGTGGATCATCCAGAATGCCGGTCTCGAAGGCGCGATCTACGTGGAGAAGATCAAGGCCGAGAAGAAGAACGTCGGCTTCAACGCCCAGACCATGGAGTTCGAGGACTTGATGGAGGCGGGCGTGATCGATCCGACCAAGGTGGCGCGCACGGCGCTCCAGAACGCGGCTTCGATCGCCGGGCTCCTCATCACGACCGAGGCGGTCGTGACCGAGAAGCCGGAGGACGACAAGAAGATGCCGATGCCCGGTGGCGGCGGCATGGAGGACATGTACTAGACCTCCTCACCAGGCAGCAACCACGGACGGGGGGCGCACATGCCCCCCGTTTTCGTTCTTCTGAGGGTGGACCCGGGAAGGCAGGAGGGGGTACATTTCATGCAAACAGTCCGATCCACTCTCGTGGGGGCGATCCGGCTTCGACGGGGCAGGACGGAGCAGAAGCAGCAGGTCGTGCATCTCAGGTCCTCACGTAAAACGGTCCTGGGAACCTAGTAGCTGCGAACGACAACTTCGCGCTGGCT
>JBOHRW010000205.1:0-22615 GCA_050732935.1 Gemmatimonadota bacterium | reverse complement strand
GATGATCGTCCGCTCGGGCGACAGCCGGTTGGTGTCGCCGGTGGGATCCTTCGGCGTCGCGATCTCGGCCCTGGTCTTGAAGGAGCCAGTATCCTCATAAGGGTGCGTCCGGATCACGAGATCGGGGTTCCAGTAGCCGGTGCGATCACCGGGGTCACCCACCCGATCGAAGTACACCCGGTTCATGAGCGGGCCGCGCGGGTCGCCGTCCCAGCTCGTCGTGGCGCGCGAGTCGAAACGTACCCGGACGTTCGTCAGCACCACCGTGTCGCTGGGGGCGAACGTCTCCTCCGTCTGCGGGTTGTCGATCGCCAGGACGTTGTTCGAGACCGAGACCGAAGACGTCAGCTCGGTGTGCAGAAAGGTGTCGTTGGCCTGACTCTGCCCCGGCTCCTCGATCACCTTCCCGTTGAGCGTCGACGAGGTCGTTCGCACGTGGTCCACGATCCGCGTACGCTTGACCACCCCGCCATCGAGGACGTCGATCCGATAGCGACCCGGCCGGATGCAGTGGAGCTCCTCATCGCCGTCATCCCGCACGTCGTTCTGGTCCAGGTCGTGCCATTCGGCGGTGTCGCTGTTGTTCGGATCGCACGGGTTGTTGTCGGTATCCATGTTGTCGAACCAGCCCCACATGACCTCCGTGATCTTGCCGGGACGGCTGCCCTCGGCCATGACCGGCATGGTGGTCGAGGAGCCGGAGGTGAGGCACTGCGACGGGCTGCCGGCGCGAAAGATGCACGCTCCCTCGTCGATCGCCTCCAGCCGTGCCGTCCAACCCTCCACCTGCAGGGGCGTGACCGGCCGGGTGTTGCTGTAGACGCCGCCCAGGATCTCCTCCTCCGGGACCTGGATGACGCTGGGGCGAAGTCCTGCCGGCGTCCGATCCGGTGGCTCGGTCGGCTGGTCGGCGCATGACGTGACGCCAGCCACAAGAGAAGCCGCTGCGCTGAAGCCGTAGAGGGCAAACTTGACTTCGATCTTCATGAAGACCTCCCATCGCGCGAGGAACTGCTGCAGCGATCCGACAGGCCGGGAAAGCGGTGGGGCGATCTTCAAGTCGCGGCCGAGCGACCGACCGAAGCACTACAAGCGGGAAAGGCGTTCCGGAAAGCGGCTGGAGAAGAACAACCGGAACGTCACCAATGGCTTGTGTCGACTGTACGTTCCCGCTCGGCTCATGTCAAGCTCGATCCATGCCTTCGCCCCGGCGGTTGCTCGGCTCGCGAACCGGCGGCTAGGTTCTTTGTCATGATTCGCACTGCGAGGCTCGCGCCGTTCGCCGCGGACGAGGTTCTCTCGAGGCTCCGGTCCATGCTGGCGGCCGAGAAGGACGTTCGCTTCGCCTACCTGTTCGGCTCGGTCGCCAAGGGCCGGGCCGGACCGCGCAGCGATATAGACGTAGCAGTCTGGTTCGCGGAGAACGGACCGCTGGTCGTGGATCGTGCCCTCGAGCTGGAAGCCACGATCGAGCGGGAGCTAGACTGTCCCGTGAACGTGGTCGCGCTGAACAACGCTCCTATTGGTCTATCGTTCAACGCGCTGCGATCGGGGCGCCTGATCCTTTCGCGCGACGAACGCCTGCGACACCGCTTCTACATCGAACGCGTCGGGCGATATTGCGACATGGAGACCGCGCGATCGATCTTCACTCGGTATCTGAGCCGGCGCATCGAGGAGGGGACGTTCGGTGGTGGAAGCGGAGACGGTTCGGACGCTGCTCGAGACGATTGAGCGCCGGCTCACCAGGCTGGAAGGGGCGGCTGGCTTCCGGAACCTCCTTGTTCATGGCTACGCCGAGCTCATCCCCGAGAAGGTGATCGCCGTGCTGGAGGAGCTTGGTGACATCCGGGCATTTGTCGCGCAGTTGGGCCAGTTCTTCCGGCAGCAGGGGATCCTCCCGGTTGGGGGTCGTTGAAGACCGTGAATCACGCTGTCATCCTCGCGGGCGGCGTGGGCGAGCGCTTCTGGCCCGCCTCCACGCCCGAGCGGCCGAAGCAGCTCCTGCCGCTCCTCTCCGATCGGACGATGTTGCGCGAGACGGCCGATCGGCTGGACGGACTGGTGCCTCCCCAGGGGCGTTGGATCTTCACCGGCAGGGCTCTCGTCGAGCGGGTGGCGGCCGAGTGCCCCGAGGTCGCGCAGGAGCGGATCGTGGGCGAGCCCGAGGCGCGGAACACCGCTCCCGCGATCGGCCTCGCGGCGGGCCTCCTGGCCGCCGCCGATCCGGAGGGTGCCATGCTGGTCCTTCCCGCCGACCACGCCATCGGGGACGCCGACGCCTTCCGCACCAGCGCCGCCACGGCGCTCCAGATCGCCTCGGAAGACCCCGTCCTCGTTCTCTTCGGCATCGTCCCCAGCCGTCCCGAGACCGGCTACGGGTACGTCGAGCGGGGCGAAAGTCACGGCCCCGGCGCGGGCGTCGCGTGGAGGGTCCGGCGCTTTCTGGAGAAGCCGGATGCGGAGACCGCCCGCGAGCTCTGGCGGAGCGGCACCCATTACTGGAACAGCGGCCTGTTCTGTGGCCGGGCGTCGGTGTTCCTGGACGAGTACGCCCGTCACCTGCCGCTCATACGCCGGGCGATCGCGTCCGCCGTGGAGGACTGGGCGGCCGACCGGCAGGGGGCGCTGGAGCGCTACTACGACGCGGTAGAGGCCACGTCGATCGACTACGGGATCATGCAGGAGACCGATCGCGCGGTGGTGCTGCCGGCCGCCGACTGGGGCTGGGACGACCTGGGGTCGTGGGAGAGCCTGTCCAGGTGGCTGCCGCTCTCCGAGCAGGGGAACATCGAGGTGGGCGACTGCCGGCTGGAGGCGTGCGACGACGTGATCGCGTTCGCCGATGGCGGCCTGGTGGCCGCGCTGGGCGTCTCGGACGTCATCATCGTGCGGACCGGGGAGGCCACGCTGGTGGCGGCGCGGGACCGGCTGGAGGAGATCCGCTCGTTCGTCCGGCGGGTGACGGCCGACGGGGAGAGCGGATGATCGCCCGCCCGTCCCTCGTGACGCTCGTCGGGCTGGCGGTCGCGTGCGCCGGACCCTATGCCGAGCGCCCGCCGTCGTCGGCCGCCCGGGAAGCCCCGCGACCGGCGGCGGAAGCCGAGACGCCGAGGGGGCCCGAGGGCCCGGCCGCCGACGCGGGAGAGACGACCGTCGTTGGTCACGTCACGCCGGACGGCCGCTTCCACGCCGACACCGGGTCGGCCACGGCCGACCCGGTCCCCGTCGAGCGCCAGACGGTGGTGACCGGCACGGTGCGGACTGCCCCGGCCGACGCGGGCCCGGCCGTGGCTGTCCCGCCCGACCTTGCCACGCTCACGATCGGCTATCGCGTCCAGATCTTCGCGGCGCGGGATCGTTCCACCGCGGCCGGGGTGGCGCGACGACTGGAAGACCGCCTGGAGGGCCAGCCCGTGTACGTCGAGCGCGTCGATCCCTGGTACAAGGTCCAGGTGGGCGACTTCGCGACCCCGGAGGAGGCCGAGCCCCTCCGGGCGCGGCTCGCCCTAATGGGGTACGCCGAGGCGTGGACGGCCCGGACGACGATCCGCGCCGCGCGGTGACCCCGCCGCTCGTCCTGATCGATCCACCCCGAGCGCCCTTCTGGCCGCTCGCGGCGACCCGGCCGGTCGCCGACCTGCTGGCCGGCACCCGGAGCTTTCGCGCCCGCTGGAGCCAGCGTCACGGGCCGCTCGGGGCCCTCCTCTGTGACCCGAGGGTGGTGGGCTGCGCCTTCCGCTCCGGAGATCCGCCGACGCTCAATGCCTGGCCGGACCCTGCGGACGGCTACCGGATCGCCGTCTCCGCCTGGGCGTCGCCGCCGGAGTGGGCCTTCGGGGACGAGCCGGTCATGTACCTCTGCGAGGGCGCCCCGGTGGGCTGGCGGGTGGACGCGCCGGTGGCGCGGGAGCTGGCCGGCAGCCTGGCCGAGGCCGGGGCCGCGCGGGAGGCGCTGGCGGGGCTCGATCTGCCCGCGGCGACTGCCGGCGGGCGGAGCGTGACCTCGATCTGGGAACTGATGGATCGTAACGCCGAGCTTCTCGTCGAGGACGCGGCGGATTTCGCGGGAGTGGCGCTCGAGCCGGCATCGCCGACGGCCGTGATCGGCGAGCCGCCGCGGGCCGCGACCGGCGTCCTGGTGGGGGCGTTCTCGGTCCTGGACTCGACCGAGGGTCCGATCCTGCTCGACCGCGGCGTCAAGGTGGGCGCCCACGCCGTGCTCAAGGGTCCCCTGTACGTCGGTCCGGAGAGCACGATCCTGGGCGGCCACGTGGGAGGCGGATCGTCGATCGGCCCCCGCTGCAAGGTGCGCGGCGAGGTCGAGCTGACGGTCTTCCAGGGTTTCGCCAACAAGGCCCACGACGGGTTCCTGGGCCATTCCTTTCTGGGGGAGTGGGCGAACCTGGGCGCCGGCACGGTGAACAGCGACCTCAAGAACACCTACGGCACGGTGCGCGTCCAGGGTCCCGAGGGCCGGGTCGACACCGGCCTCTTGAAGCTCGGGGCCTTCCTGGGCGACCACGTGAAGACGGGGATCGGCTCCCTCCTGACGACCGGCGTCCGGCTGGGGGTGGCGACCCACTTCTTCGGCGGCCGGGCGGTCTCGCCGGCCTGGTTGCCCGACTTCTCATGGTACGACGGGGTGGAGCGGCGCCCGGTCCGCTTCGACGACTTCCGGGACGCCGCGAGGGTGGCGATGGCGCGCCGGGAACAGCGTCTGGAGGCCGGCGAGGAGGCGATCCTCGAAGCTCTCGCGGCTTGCCCGGCTTCGCCGGGGGCATAACTTCACAGCCGTCGAACAGCGGTCTTCCTGGGCCAGCCCGTCGCCTTCCTCCCACCCCGTCGTTCCTATGCGCGTCCTCGTCACCGGCATCGAAGGATTCGTGGGGCGACATCTGGGCGCGGCGCTGGGGGCCGCGGGACATTCGGTGTCGGGGACCGTGCTCTCCGCGGATTCCGTTGCGGGGCCCGAGCCGATCGTCGAGCTCGACGTTCGCGACATCGCCGCCGTCTTCCGGACGATCGACGAGACGCGGCCGGACGCCGTGATCCACCTGGCGGGAAAGGCCAGCGTCGCGAACTCGTTCGAGAAGCCGATCGCCACTTACGAGGTGAACGCGGGGGGGGCGCTCCACGTCCTGGAAGCCTGTCGCCGAACGGGGGTCGAGCGCGTCCTGCTCGTCACCTCGTGCGAGGTCTACGGAGACCTGGACCCGGCGGCCGGGCCGGCGGCCGAGGACCGGACGATGGCACCCGTCAGTCCGTACGGAGGGAGCAAGGCCGATCAGGACCTCCTCGGCGAGCAGTATGCCCGGACGTTCGGGATGGAGGTCGTCCGGGCGCGATCCTTTCCGCACACGGGGCCTGGTCAATGGGAGCCATACCTGTTCCCGTCGGTCGCGCGCCGGATCGCCGAAGCGGAGGCGGGTCTCGGCCCGGAGACGATCACGGTGGGCAACGTCGAGGTTGTTCGCGACCTGCTCGACGTGCGCGATGTCGTCGGTGCATATCTCTTGCTGATGGAGCGCGGGCGGCCGGGGGAGGTATACAACGTGTGCGGCGGGCGCGGCCGGAGCCTCAAGGAGTCGCTGGAGGATCTGTGCGGACTGGCCCGTCGACCGGTGCGTCTCGAGATCGATCCTTCGCGGACACGTCCCGCCGATATCGCCTGGATGGTGGGAGATCCTGCGAAGTTCCGGTCCGAGGCGGGCTGGCGTCCACGCATCGAATGGAAGGAGACGGCGAATGACGTGTTGGAGGAGGCCCGGGCGCGCGTGGCGGCCGGAACGGCGAAGGAGGTCGGCAGCGATGCGACGACTGCTTGACGTCGTCGCCGCGCTCCTGCTGATCGGCGGCCTCGGGTGCGACGAGGACAATCCCTTCCGCACCATAACGCCCGACGTGAGCGCCGGGGAGTCGCAGGTCTGGGAGCTCGCCCTGCCGGGCTTCCCGAGCGCCTGGGACTTCCCGACCGCGCAGCGCCTCTTCATCGGAACGGACGGGTTCGGCAGCTCGCTCGGAAGCTGGGTCCTCGACGCGCGAGCCGACGGCACGCTGATCCTGCGGCCGTTCTCTTCGCTGGTCGAGATCTCGCTGGCCCGCACCGGCATCCAGGACCTGGGGCCGGTCGATTTCGACTCGGTGATCGAGGCCCCCCAGGACGGCTACAGCGCGGTCGAAGACTCGACGGGCGTTCCCGTGGTCGAGGGCCACGTCTACGCGTTCCGGATCTCGCGTCTTTCTTCCGGGGTCATCCCCATCAACTACGCCAAGCTCCGAATCACCGAAGCCGGCACGGAGTTCCCCGACGATCCGCAGTCGCGGTTCGTCCGCTTCGAGTGGGCCTACCAGAGCCAGCCGCTGAACCGTCGCCTCGTGGAGGAAGAGGGGTGATCGACGTTCGGCTGCTCCGCAATGACCCCGACGCGCTGCGCGAGGCCCTTCGGAAGCGCGGCGAGACGGCGGAAGTCGAGCGTCTGATCTCGCTGGACGTCGAGCATCGAAGGCTGCTCGCCGAGAGCGAGCAGCTGAAAGCCGAGCGGAACGCCAGCTCCAAGGAGATCGGCCGCCTGATCGGGGCCGGCCAAGAGAAACAGGCGGAGGGGCTGAAGTCCGGGATGCGGAGGGTGAGCGAGCGCATCAAGGCGCTGGACGACCAGGGGAGCGCGCTCAAGGAGACGCTCGACTCGCTGCTCCTCCAGGTCCCCAACCTGCCCCATGTCTCGGTGCCCGCTGGCGACGCCGGCTCCAACCGGATCGTGCGCGAGTGGGGGGAGCCGCGCGCCTTCGACTTCGAGCCGAAGCCGCACTGGGAGATCGGGGAGCGGCTGGAAGCGCTCGATCTCGCGCGGGCGGCCAAGATCTCGGGGTCGGGCTTCGTCGGGCTGGTCGGCGAGGGGGCGGCCCTGTCCCGGGCGCTGGTGGCGTTCATGCTGGACCGTGGCCGCGCCACCGGCTATCACGAGCTGAACCTGCCCTATCTGGTCAACCCGGAGACGGCGACCGCCACCGGGCACCTGCCCCGCTTCGGGGACCAGCTCTACCTGGCCGAGCGGGACGAGCTGTACCTCATCCCGACGGCCGAGGTGCCGATCATGGGCTGGCATCGCGACGAGATCCTGGACGCCGGGGTGCTGCCGCTGCGCTACTGCTCGTACACGGCCTGTTTCCGTCGCGAGGCCGGCGCCCATGGACGTGACACGCGGGGTCTCATCCGCGTCCACCAGTTCGACAAGGTGGAGCTGGTGAAGATTACGACTCCCGAGTCGTCGTACGAGGAGCTGGAGTCGCTGACCGTCGACGCCGAGGCGATCCTGCAGGCGCTCGAGATCCCGTATCGGGTCTCGCTGCTCGCGGCGGAAGACATGGGGAACGCCGCCACCAAGACGTATGATCTCGAGGCCTGGGCGCCGGGTGTGGGGACGTGGCTCGAGGTCTCGTCGTGCTCGAACTGCGAGGCCTATCAGGCCCGGCGGGCGAATCTGCGCTACCGGTCCGACGGCGGCACGCGCCATCCCCACACGCTCAACGGCAGCGCCCTGGCCCTGCCCAGGACGCTGATCGCGATCCTGGAGAACTTCCAGGACATGGAGGGCAACGTCGTGGTGCCCGAGGTGTTGAGGCCGTACATGGGCGGCCGCGAAACCCTTTGCCCGCCATCCTGAGGGGAGGGGGAAGCGACGCGCGATTCGACCGTCCGCCCGCGTGTCTGGCCCATCGTGGCGATCATGGCCACGATCGCCCTCTTCGGGGGCTACGTCTGGTACACCCGGGCGCTCGTCTCCGACATCCGGGAGGACACCGAGCGTCTCGCCACCCTGTACGCTCGTGCCCTGCGGGTGGGCTCGCCCGAGGATGCGCAGCTGCTGCTGTTCGAGGAGGTGATCCAGAGCTTCCCCTACCCGGTGATCCTGACCGATCCGGGAGGGAACCCGACCGCCGTCCGCAACCTCGACGACCTCGATCTCGAGAGAGAGACGGGGCCCTGGTCGCCCGCCGAGCGGCTGGCGCTGCGGCAGGAGGCGGCGAGGATGGATCGGATCGCGGCGCCCTATCCGGTGACCGACGAGTCCGGGAACGTGATCCAGGTCATCCACGTCAGCGAGGCGGGCACCATCACGCTCCTGCGATACCTGCCCTACATCCAGGCGCTGATGCTGGCCGCCGTGGCCCTGATCGCCTTCTGGCTCATCCGCTACAACCTGCGCGTCCAGCGCGGCCACATCTGGGTCGCCATGGCCCGTGAAAGCGCCCACCAGCTCGGCACGCCGATCTCTTCGCTGTACGGCTGGGTCGAGCTCCTGCGCGCCGAGCGGGCGGCGGTGGTGGCCGCTCCCTCGGTTCCTGGCGGGGGTGTCGACGAGGCGGATGCCCTATCCGCCATGGAGCAGGACATCGATCGGCTCGGCAAGGTCGCCAATCGCTTCGAGCTCATCGGTCGCCAGCCGCGTCTCGATCCCATCGACCTGCACGATCTGCTGGGCGAGGTCGAGGCGTACTTCGGGGCGCGCCTCCCCAAGCGCGGGAAGCCGATCCGGCTGGTGATGGAGCGTCTTCCCGTTCCGCCCGTCTCAGGGAACCGGACGCTTCTGGAATGGGCGCTCGAGAACCTGGTCAAGAACTCGATCGACGCGCTCGAGGGACGCGGGGGACGGATCACGCTCCGGGTCGCTCCCGGCGAGGAGCCGGCGACGGCGGTCGTCGAGGTTTCCGACGACGGCCCGGGCGTCCCATGGGCACTCCGCAAGCGGATCTTCGAAACCGGGATCTCGACCAAGCCGCGGGGGTGGGGGGTCGGTCTCTCGCTCGCCCGCCGGATCGTCGAGGATTACCACGAGGGGAGCCTGGAGCTGGTGAGCGGGGAGGGCGTCGCCGGGGCGCGGTTCCGCATCGTGCTGCCGATTGCCGAGGAAGGGAGAAGGGACACGGGATGAGGGAGCGACTGCTGGCTTCGCTCAACCCCGCCCAGCGCGCGGCGGTGGAGCACGGACCGGGCCCGCTTCTCGTCCTGGCGGGAGCCGGCAGCGGGAAGACCCGCGTCCTGACCCACCGCGCGGCCTTCATGATCGAAGTCCACGGCGTCGACCCCGACCGCATCCTCGCGGTGACGTTCACCAACAAGGCGGCCGGGGAGATGCGGGAGCGCATCGTCCAGCTGCTGGCCGATCGGCCGGGCGGGATCGAGGGGCTCTGGATCGGCACCTTCCACTCGGTGTGCGCGCGGCTCCTGCGCCGCATCGCCGACCGCTTCGACTATCCGCGATCGTTCACCATCTACGATGGCGACGACTCGCTTCAGATCCTGAAGACGGTCATGGACGCCATGGGCTGGTCGATCGGCTCGATGGACGCGTACGGGCTCAGGCGGCGGATCTCCGACGCCAAGAACCGCCTGCTCTCTCCGGAGGAATACGCCGCCGCGCATCACGGACACGTGGAAGAGGCGGTGGCCGAGGCCTATCGCGGCTACCAGCGCGTTCTCCGCGAGAACCGCGCCTTCGATTTCGACGACCTGCTCATGCAGACGGTGGTGGCCATGCGCGACGATGAGCGACTCCTGGAGTCCCTGCGGCGCAACTTCCGTCATGTCCTGGTGGACGAGTACCAGGATACGAACCACGCCCAGTACCAGTTCGTGAAGCTGCTGACCGCCGGGCATCGCTCGATCACGGTGGTGGGCGACGACGACCAGTCGATCTACGGATGGCGGGGCGCCGACATCGGGAACATCCTCTCGTTCGAGGACGACTTCCCGGAGGCGGTCGCCATCCGCCTCGAGCAGAACTATCGATCGACCCGCGTCATCCTCGAAGCCGCACACGCAGTCGTCGAGAAGAACCGGCATCGCAAGCCGAAGAAGCTGTGGACCGAGCGCGTGGGCGGTGACCCGCTGAAGGTCTACGGGGCGGCCGACGCGAACTCGGAGGCGGGCTGGGTGGCGCGCAGCATCTCCCGGCTTCAGAGCGAGGGCTACGCGCCCAGCGACGTGGCCGTGCTCTACCGCACCAACGCTCAGTCGCGGCTGCTGGAGGAGGCGCTCCGCCGACGCGGGATCCCGTACGTCATCGTCGGCGGGACCCGCTTCTACGAGCGCCAGGAAGTCAAGGACGCGATCGCCTATCTGCGGGTGCTCGTCAATCCGTCGGACGACTGGTCCCTGGGGCGCGTGCTGGGGGTCCCCAGACGCGGGATCGGGCCGGTCACCATACAGACGCTCGAGGCGGTCGCCGACGAGCGGGGGGTGGCGCTGACGGCGGCGCTGATCGATCCGTCGGTTCGCCTCCAGGTCAACGCCAGGGCCGCGGCGGGGCTCGAGGAGGTGGCCGACCTGCTGGCCGAGTTCGCGCCCCGCGCGGCGGAGGAGCCCGCCGCTGGCTGGATCGCCGAGTACCTCGAGAAGGCAGGTCTGTTCAGGCATTACCGGACGCTCAAGGATCCGCGCCGCGAGGACCGCCTCGAGAACCTCCACGAGCTGGTGGCCGGCGTGCAGACCTTCAGCATCGAGCGCGGGACGGGAGAGGGCGACCTGGCCACGTTCCTCGAGGAGGTGAGCCTCTTGACGGACCTCGATCAGGCCGATCTCCAGGGCGGCGTCGTCACCCTCATGACCCTCCACAACGCCAAGGGTCTGGAGTTCCCGGTCGTGTTCCTGGCCGGCTGCGAGCACGGCCTCTTCCCGCTCGCCCGCGCGCTCGACTCGCCGCGGGAGTTCGAAGAGGAGCGGCGGCTCTTCTACGTTGGTCTGACGCGGGCGCGGGACCGGGTCGTCCTCTCCTACGCCTTCGAGCGCTATCGATGGGGACAGACGTCCGCGGGAGGCCCGTCGCCGTTCCTGGCGGAGCTGCCTGGCGAGCTGGTCGACTGGGAGGAGGAACCGCTGTCGGGATGGGGGAGCTGGGGAGGGCGCGGGAGGTCGCGCGACGCGGCGGGAGTGGCCGGCAGGGGCGAGGTGTCGCGTGGAATGGCGGGTGGCGCCGCGGCGTGGGACACGATCGCCGTGGACGATCCTCCGGAGGGCACCGCCCTACCCGAGGAGATGTCCGATCTCGCTCCCGACTACCGGCCTGGCGAGCGGGTCCGACACCGTGAGTTCGGCGGCGGCCGCATCGTCTCGGTCAGCGGTGCAGGGCGCGACCTGAAAGTCACGGTGCGCTTCGACCGGGCGGGCGAGAAACGGCTGGTGGCGAGGTTCGCGAAGCTGGAGAAGGAGTGGTGACCGGGGAGGGGGCCCGCGCCGCGTGATCGGCAAGCGGGAGCCGCAAAGTGCCATGCCACGTGACGGAGGCGGTGGACCGGGGTAGCTTGGACCGCAACGTGCTTGAAAGGGGCCTGAAGATTGCGTCATAATGAGGTGACCGTTGACCTCGATTCTCGGGACCGAACCCTACGGATCCAGTCACGAATGAGCTTCGACCAAGCGATTCGGACGCTCCTGGGCACTTTCGTGCTCCTGGGGTGCGCCGCGGGGACCGCCTGGTCCCAGACCGGTTCCCACAGCGGGTCGGGCTTCCAGACCGGCCGGGTCGTGGGCGAGGTGTACGACAGCGAGACCCGCGAGCCGCTGGTCGGTGGCATGGTCATGATCGAGGGCACCAACCTGGGGAACGTCACCATGGAGAACGGCTCGTACTTCGTGGACCACGTTCCGACCGGCAGCTACACGATCAGCGCCGAGTATCTCGGCTACGGCACGATCCGCCGGCCGCTCGATGTGTCCGCCGGGCAGACCGTGGACGTCGACTTCGCCCTCCCGAGCCAGGTCGTCCTGGCGAACGCCATCACCGCGGTCATCGAGAAGGAGCCGATCCCGGTCGAGCCGCCCGTCAAGGACTACAAGATCACCTCCGAAGTCCAGGTGAACGTCCCCAACGCGCTCCCCGAGGAGTCGTGTCGGGCGATGGTGACCGTCCACGGATCCTACATCGTGAACGGCGAGTGGGCGCTGGCGGCCTCGGTCGGACGACTCGTCTGCGGGAATCAGGAGATCGTCTGCCAGCCGATCGTGGTCTACAAGGACCTGGACCAGAACGCGCCCGCCGAGGAACCTCCGCCTGCTGAAGAGCCGGGGAAGGGCGGAGTCGACGCCGCCGAGGAGTCGAAGCCCACCGCCGAGCCTACCGCCCAAACCGCCGCGCTGGAGTAACCTTCCGCCGCCGTCCCGCCCAAGGCGGACGGCCGAAGCCGACGAAGCGATCTCTCCACAAGGGCCGCCGCCGACCGGCGCGTAGCGGACCCCGTCCCTATCTTCTCCCGCCCATGTCGATCGGCGCCGAGGACGTCCGCCACATCGCCCGCCTGGCCAGGCTCGAGCTGTCGGAAGCGGAGATCCAGCGCTTCCGCCGGGAGCTGTCGGCGATCCTGGAGTACGTCGGACAGCTCGAGGAACTGGACGCCGGAAGCGCCGCCGAGCCCGAGCCTCCCGACCAGCCGCTCCGCGACGACCAGGTGGAGCCGTGGCCGGACCCGGCCTGGTTCCTCTCGCAGGCGCCCTCGCAGGACGGGCTCTTCAGCGTGCCACGGGTGGTCGAGTGAGGGGCGCGGACGACCGTCGTACGGCGACGGACATTGCCCGCGCGGTGGGTGCCGGGGAGACGAGCGCCCGCGAAACGGTCGAGACCGCGCTGGAGCGGGCGGCGTCCGATCGACTTCACGCGTTCCTTTCTCTCCGTGGCGACGGAGCCCTCGACGACGCCGAGGAGGTCGACCGGCGCGTGGCCGCGGGCGAACGACCGCCGTTGGCGGGCGTTCCGATAGCCGTCAAGGACAACATCGCGGTGGCCGGCGGGGCGACGACCTGCGGATCGCGTCTCCTGGAGCCCTACGTGTCCCCGTTCGACGCGACCGCCGTCGCACGGCTCCGCGAGGCCGGCGCGGTCGTGTTGGGCAAGACCAACCTGGACGAGTTCGCGATGGGCTCCTCCACCGAGAGCTCGGCCTTCGGCCCGACCAGAAACCCGCACGATCCCGAGCGCGTGCCGGGCGGCTCCTCGGGTGGCTCGACGGCCGCGGTGGCGGCCGGCTACGTCCCGGCGGCGCTGGGAAGCGAAACCGGCGGCTCGGTGCGGCAGCCGGCCGCGTTCTGCGGGGTGGTGGGAGTCAAGCCCACTTACGGCCGTGTCTCCCGCTACGGCCTGGTGGCCTTCGGCTCGTCGCTGGACCAGATCGGGACGGTCGGCCGGACGGTCGAGGACGCGGCCCGGATCCTCGAGGCGATCGCCGGCTCCGATCGCCGGGACGCCACCACGCTGCCGGACGCGGTGGGGAGCCTGGCCGACGGGCTGGACGAGGCCGGGCCGGGCGGGCTCCGCATCGGCTGGCCGGAAGAGTACTTCGGTGAAGGACTGGAAACGGAGATTCGCGCGGCCTGCGAGCGGGCGCGCGACCGGCTGGAGTCGGCCGGGGCCGAGATCGTCGAGATCTCGCTCCCGCACGCACCGTACGGGGTCGCCGTCTACTACATCGTGGCGATCGCCGAGGCGTCCTCGAACCTGGCCCGCTACGACGGGGTCCGGTACGGCCATCGCGCGGCCGAAGCCAGTGATCTGCAGGTCATGTACACCCGCACCCGGGCGGCCTTCGGCGCCGAGGTGAAGCGCCGGATCATGCTCGGGACCTACGTGCTCTCGGCCGGCTACTACGAGGCCTTCTACGGGAAGGGCAGCGCCGTGCGGGCGCGCATCCGCGGCGACTTCGAGGCCGCCTGGGAGCGGGTCGACGCCGTGCTCACGCCGACCACCCCGACGCTCGCCTTCCGGCTGGGGGAGAAGGTCGAGGATCCGCTCGCCATGTACCTCAACGACATCTACACGGTGACCGCGAACCTGGCGGGGATCCCGGCCGTGTCGGTCCCCTTCGGCAGGGCCGCCGCATCCGGCGGGCGTCCGAAGCTCCCCATCGGCGTGCAGCTCATGGGTCCGCCGCGCGCCGAACGGCGACTGTTCGAGCTGGCGCGTTTCCTGGAGCGGGAGGCCGCCTGATGGCCGAAGCGACCGCCCTCCGGGGACTGCAGAGGATTCTCGAGCGCTACGAGCCGGTGATCGGCCTCGAGGTGCACGTCCAGCTCGCCACCGCGAGCAAGATCTTCTGCGCCTGCTCGACCAGCTACGGAGCGCCGCCCAACACTCAGGTTTGTCCGGTCTGTCTGGGCTATCCGGGCACGCTTCCCGTGCTCAACCAGAGGGCGGTGGAGCTGGCGGTGACGGCGGCGCTGGCGTTGGGCTGCGAGGTCCGGGCAACTTCGGTGTTCGCCCGCAAGCACTACTTCTACCCGGACCTTCCGAAGGGATACCAGATCTCTCAGTACGATCGTCCTCTGTCGACCGCCGGTCGGCTGGAGATCCGGCTCGCTGACGGTACCTCGAAGACGGTGGGCATCACGCGTCTCCATCTGGAGGAGGATGCCGGCAAGTCGATGCACGGCCCGGAGGGCACGCTGGTCGACTTCAACCGCTGCGGCACGCCGCTCGTCGAGATCGTGAGCGAGCCCGACCTCCGGAGCCCGCACGAGGCCTTCATCTACCTGTCGACGCTCAAGCAGGTCCTGCGGTACCTCGATGTCTCCGACTGCAACATGGAGGAGGGAAGCCTGCGCTGCGACGCCAACGTCTCGATCCGTCCGCGAGGCGAGACGGCCCTCGGGACGAAGACCGAGGTCAAGAACGTGAACTCGTTCCGCTACGTCGAGGACGCCCTGATGTTCGAGATCCGCCGCCAGGCGAAGCTTCTCGCAACCGGCCGGGCCGTGGTCCCCGAGACGCTTCAGTGGGACAGCGCGCGCGGCGAGGCCCGCCCGATGCGGTCGAAAGAGATGTCCCACGACTACCGCTACTTCCCGGAGCCCGATCTGGAGCCGCTCGTCGTCCCGGCCGCGCAGGTCGAGGCGATCCGAGGCGGGCTGCCCGAAAGCCCCACGGCGCGGGCGGAGCGCTTCGTGCACCAGTACGGCCTTCCCGAGTACGACGCGGGGGTTCTGACGTCCAGCCGTGGGATGGCCGACTACTTCGAGGCTGTGGCGAAACGGTTCGGCGATGCCAAAGAGGTGTCGAACTGGCTGATGGGGGAGGTCCTGCGGCTCGCCAACGAGCGTCGGGAGGAGGTGCGCCTCGTGCCCGAGCCGCGACCCCTCTCTCCGGACCATCTGGAGGCGCTCCTCCGGCTCAAGTCCGAGGGGACGATCTCGGGCAGGGCGGCCAAGGAGATCCTGGCGGCGATCGTCGAAACCGGCCGCGATCCGGCGTCTATCGTCGAGGAGCGGGGGCTGGGGCAGGTGTCGGACGCCGACGCGCTGGAGGCTGAGGTCCTAGCGGTCCTCGAAGCCCACCCCGAGAAGGTCGCCGCCTACCGGGACGGCAAGGGGGGGCTGATCGGCTTCTTCGTCGGCCAGGTCATGCGTCGCACCGGGGGCAAGGCCAACCCCCAGCTCGTCAACGATCTGATCCGGATGCGCCTTGCGGGCGACTGAACCCGGGCGACGCCCCTGGCTCGGCCGTGCCGCCGTCGCCCTGGCCGTGCCCGTCGAGCGCTAGCGCCCCGCCGGCATGACGGGAACGCCGCTGAAAGCGGCCCAGAAGTCGCTCTCGCTCTCCGCATCGTGGCCGTTTCCCTCCGCGGAACGCGCCGGCCAGCCGGGATCGGGGAAGAAGACCGTCGCGAGCATCTCCATCTCCTGGGGCGGGATCGGACGCGACTTCACGAGGCGCGCGGCGTCCTCCATCGAGATCGAAGTGAGGGGCCCGGCAGCCAGCTCGCGGCCGACTTCACGCCGCGCCGTCCGGAACGATTGCCGGCGCAGCTTCTTGGCGAGCGCCAGCCGCTCGCTGCCGATCGGGTCCATCCGCTGGGAGAGGCTCTCCGCGCCCAGCCGCAGCACGTCCTCCACGTAGGCGATCGACAGGCGGGAGAGGCGGTCCACCCGCTCGGGCGGCAGGTCCCAGCGGGAGCGATCGGCCATCCGCACCCATAGGGTGTTCCACCGCTCCTGGTTCGAGAGGTGGATGATCTGCTGGTAGATCCGCTTGTTGGTCTGGAAGGAGAAGAAGGCCTGCGTGATGACCCGCTCGAGCAGGTCGTCGGCCTCTTCGTGATCGCTCGTCACGATCTCCCGCGCCAGTCGCAGGAACTCGTCCCCCGTCTCGGAGTCGAAGCGGTATTCCCAGTAGGTGTGTCCCAGCCGCGTGGCGTAGGGCGTCGCGGCGAGCTGCCGGGGGACGAAGACGTTGTGGGCGATCGTATCGGCCGCGAGATGGCTGAGATAGCCAAGCCCGAAGGCCTTCTGGGACGGGGTCTCCGAGTGGTCCAGGATGGTGAACCCGACCTCCCAGTTGTGGCAATGCCGGGTGTAGGGGAGGTAGCGCTGGCCTAGGGCAATGTCCGCCGCCAGGCTCCCGTAGAGGTACTGCCAGGGATACGCCTTCAGCAGCTCGCGGACCAGGACCGGCAGGACCGCCAGGTTCTCCAGGATCCGCGAGCCTATGAAGGCGTGCGTAGGCGGACCCCACGCCCAGGCCGCCTCGGGGGTAGCGAGCAGGAGCGCGAGCGCAACGCCGATCATGGCGAGAAGCGGGATCAGCGGAATAGGCCCCGCTTTCTGCGGTTCAGGCGCTTCTCGATTCCCTTGAGCTCCTCGGCGGCCGTCTCGCGGATCGAGCGCACGCCTTCCTCGACGGCCGCGGAGATCTCCTCGCCGAGCTCTTCCAGACGATCCCCGGCTTCATCCCTCCACTCGCTCCCGCTCTCGCGGATCGACCCGGCCGCCTTCCCGAACTGCTTGCCCGCATCCTTCCGGATGCGCTTGCCCCTCTTGCGCACGTCCTTGCGCAGGTCGGGGCCCGCCTGGGGCGCCAGGAGCAAGGCCACCCCCGCTCCCAACAGCGCGCCCAGCACGAACACCGCCGAAAAATCGACGGCTCCGGTGTCTCGCTGGCTCATGACTCTCCTCCTGTCATCTCGCAGGTCGCTGAAAGCCCGCGACCTCTCATCAACATCTCGAACTCCGACATCGATCCCCGCCGCCTACCAGTAGCGCGACAGAAACCGCCTCGCACCCGAGAGGGTCGCCACCGACTTGAGCAGCGGCTTCTGCAGCTCGCTCTGGACCACCTCGACCAGCGCCGCCAGATCGTCGATCCGTTTGCTGACGCGGTCCACGGAGGAGCCCACCCGGTCGACCTCCCGCTTGGCGGTGGCGGACATCTCCTGGATGTCGTCGGCCACCGTCTGGGCGCGGAAGAGGATCGGGTCGACCTTCATCCGGACCTCGTCCAGCGTGCCCTTCATGTGTCGGGCCGAGCGCTTCACGTCCAGCGCCACGGGAATCCCGACGAAGATCAGCACCAGGGTGAGGATCAGGAAGAACCCGGCGATGACGCAGAGCGCGATGGTATTCCAGAGCGCGTATTCCATGAGACCCTTCCGGCTGGAGATCCGCCCTGCGACTCTCGATGCCTCCGCCATTCCTCCCCCTCCGAGAAGAAGAGATCGGAGACAAGCGCACAATTATACACGCGCTGGAGCGTCGCGCTGTAAGACACGTTGCCCCGGCGGGCGAGAAGAGTGGCAAAGCGGGTGGAATATACGCAAGACGCCCTCGGGATCGCGACCCCGCCCCCCGTAGGCCGGGGTTTGCCCGCCGGCCGGCCGCCGGGTAAGGTAGAAGCCATGCAGCTCGATCGCCTGACCCAGCGCCTTCAGGAGGCCTTCGTCGCCGCCCAGAGCGAGGCGCGGAAGAACGGCAATCCCGAGATCGCGAGCGAGCATCTGGCGCAGGCGCTCCTTGGCCAGGAAAGCGGGCTCCTGCCGACCCTGCTGGGGCGGCTCGGCGTGGAGACCGCCTCGACCGTCCGCCGCATCGACGACGCGGTCGGGAAGCTGGCCAGGGTGTCGGGCGGGTCCGAGCCGCGGGTCGGGCGCGAGCTCTCGCGGCTCATCGACCGCGCGGAGTCCGCCCGCGACGAGCTGCAGGACGAGTACACGTCGATCGAGCACGTCCTGCTGGCCTGGGTCGACACCGGCATCGGCGCGCTGGGTCAGATTCTGAAGACGGCCGGAGTCGGTCGCGACGACGTCCTCAGGATCCTGCGCGAGGTGCGCGGCAGCCAGCGCGTGACCGATCCCAATCCCGAGGACAAGTACCAGGCGCTGGAGCGCTACGGCCGCGACCTGGTCCAGCTCGCCCGCCGCGGCAAGCTGGATCCGGTGATCGGGCGCGACGAGGAGATCCGGCGCACGATGCAGGTCCTGGCGCGGAGGACGAAGAACAACCCGGTGCTGATCGGGGAGCCCGGCGTGGGGAAGACGGCGATCGTCGAAGGGCTGGCCCAGCGGATCGTGGCCGGGGACGTCCCGGAGAGCCTCCAGGACAAGCGGCTGATCCAGCTCGACGTCGGAGCGATGGTGGCCGGGGCCAAGTACCGCGGGGAGTTCGAGGAACGGTTCAAGGCCGTCCTCAAGGAGATCACCGAGTCCGAGGGGGAGATCGTCACCTTCATCGACGAGCTCCACACGCTGGTCGGCGCCGGCGGGGCGGAGGGGGCGGTCGACGCCTCGAACATGATCAAGCCGCCGCTGGCCCGCGGGGAGCTCAGGATGATCGGCGCCACGACGCTCGACGAATACCGGAAGCACATCGAGAAGGACGCCGCCCTCGAGCGTCGCTTCCAGCCGGTCTTCGTCGGAGAGCCCTCGGTCGAGGACACGATCGCGATCCTGAGAGGGCTGAAGGAGCGCTACGAGGTCCATCACGGGGTCCGCATCACCGACGGCGCGCTGGTGGCCGCGGCCACCCTGGCCGACCGCTACATCGGCGATCGGTTCCTGCCCGACAAGGCGATCGACCTGGTCGACGAGGCGGCATCGCGCCTGCGCATGGAGATCGACTCGATGCCGATCGAGATCGACGTCATCGAGCGCCGGATCACCCAGCTCGAGATCGAGAGGCGGGCGCTCTCGAAGGAGGACGACCCGGCCGCGCAGGATCGCCTGGAAAGGATCGAGCAGGAGCTGGCCGACCTGCGCGAGGAGGCGGACGCGCTGCGCGCCCGATGGCAGGAGGAGAAGGCGGAGATCCAGGCCATCCGCGAGCTGAAGGAGCGAATCGAGAACACCAAGGCGGCCGCCGAGCAGGCGCGGCGGGTTGGCGATCTGGGCAAGGCGGCCGAGCTCCAGTACGGGACGCAGGTCGAGCTGGAGAAGGAGCTCCGGGAGCGCGACCTAGAGCTGGCCGAGACCCAGGCCCAGGGGCGGATCCTCAAGGAGGAGGTAGACGAGGAGGACATCGCCGAGGTGGTCGCCCACTGGACCGGGATCCCGGTCTCGCGCCTGGTGGAGGGGGAGCGCGAGAAGCTGCTCCGCATGGAGGATCGTCTTCACCGTCGGGTGGTGAGCCAGGACGAGGCGATCCGCGCCGTGGCCGACGCCGTACGCCGGGCGCGGGCGGGCCTCCAGGACCCGAACCGGCCGATCGGGAGCTTCCTCTTCCTGGGGCCGACGGGGGTCGGCAAGACCGAGCTCGCGCGCGCCCTGGCCGAGTTCCTGTTCGACGACGAGGACGCCATGGTGCGGATCGACATGTCGGAGTACATGGAACGCCATGCCGTGGCGCGGCTGATCGGCGCCCCACCGGGCTACGTGGGCTACGAGGAGGGCGGCCAGCTGACCGAAGCGGTCCGGCGACGGCCGTACGCGGTGCTGCTGCTGGACGAGATCGAGAAGGCCCACCCCGAGGTGTTCAACATCCTGCTGCAGGTGCTGGACGACGGCCGGCTCACCGACGGTCAGGGTCGGACGGTCGACTTCACCAACAGCGTCGTCATCATGACCTCGAACGTCGGGAGCCAGTACATCAGCGAGGAGCAGGACGAGACGCTGATGCGGAACAGGGTGATGGACGCCCTCCGCGAGCGGTTCCGACCCGAGTTCCTGAACCGCGTCGACGAGGTGGTGATCTTTCACCGGCTGACGCCCGAGGATCTGCGGGCCATCGTGGACGTGCAGCTGGGCCGGCTGGAGCGGGTGCTTGCCGGCCGCGGGCTGTCGGTCGAGCTCACCGACCAAGCCAAGGCCTACCTCGCCGAGCAGGGCTTCGACCCGGTCTACGGGGCGCGGCCCCTGAAGCGGGTGATCCAGACGGAGCTCATGAACCCGCTGGCGCTCGAGCTCCTCGAAGGGACGCTCGCGGAGGGGGACCTCGTCTTCGTGGATCTTCGGGCCGACGGCGAAAAGCTCGAGTTTCGGCGGGCCGAGATCGACGTGGAGGAGTCCGCCCAGAAGGCGCCCGTGGCCGAGAGCGTCGCGAGCGGGACCTTGTCGTCTCGGGATCAGGGCTGAGGGCCGACCCTACCGGGTCCGCCCGGCCTTGACAAGCTTCGTACAAAGCATTTGATTACTACATCCGCTGTTTCGTGCGACCGGCTCCGCGGTGGCAGGAGATAGCCCCCAGGCCACCCGTTCGCCAAAATGCATGCGTCCTGATGACGGCTGCTGTTCCAAACCCCATCCGGGAGTCGAGAAATGAAAGGAATCCTTTCGATTCGCGCTTCTCTCGCAGCGGGTCTGCTGGCCGTCCTGGCCGCGGCATGCAGCGACAGCGGAGCACCGCTCGTAGCCCCCGATGAACCGAGTGTTCCGATCCCCGGAACCACGAGCATCGTCGGTGCGAGGCAGGTCGACGCCTACATCGTGACCATCGCCGACCGGGGCCTCACGCCGGCCGGCGGACGGCGGCTCGTGACCGCGCAGATGGTCGACGCGGTGGAGTCCACGGGCGGCTCGGTGGCACGCGAGTGGCCCCAGATCGGCCGCGCACTGGTGCGCGGAATCAGCGAGGCCGAAGCGGCCGCGCTCGCCAGGGTCCCCGGTGTACAGAGCGTGACCCGCGATGTCGTCGTGCCGTGGATTCCTACGCCCACCCACGTGGAGCTTTTGGAGGTCGACCAGAGCCAGGTCGCGGTCCCGAGCACGGTCACCGACCCGACCGACGCGGTGTTCTGGCACATCTTCCAGTGGAACATGAAGCTCATCCAGGTCGACGATGCGTTCGCGGTTCAGACGGGCGATCCGTCGATCGAGGTGGCGATTCTGGACTCCGGGATCACCCCTGAACATCTCGACATGGAGGGGAACGTCGACCTGGCGCGGAGCCAGAGCGTGATCAACACCGGTGGCGATCCGAGCTGCCCGGCGGCCGACCAGACCGACTTCCGCGACTTCAACTTCCACGGCACGCACGTGGCCAGCATCGTGACTTCCAACAACATCGGCGCCGCCAGCGTGGCTCCCAACGGGACGCTCGTGGCCGTCAAGGTCCTGAACTGCAGGGGCTCGGGCTCCTTCAGCGACGTCATCGACGGGCTTCTGTACGCCGCGAGCCTGCCGGTCGACGTGATCAACATGAGCATCGGGGTGCCGGGCGGCGTGCCTGACATTCCTGCCTTCCAGCCGCTGATCGATGCGGTCGGGGACGCCGTGGGCGTGGCGATCGACGCCAACATCGCGGTCGTCAACTCGGCTGGCAACGACGGTCGGAGACTGTTTCCGAGAGACCAGACCCATCCAAGCGCTGTCAACAACATCCTGGTCCCCGGCCAGACCCATCCCGACATCGTGAGGGTCAGCGCGGTCGGACCGATCAACCAGACACAGTTCAACCGTCTGGCGAGCTATTCCAACTTCGGCGAGCCCATCACGGTAGCCGCTCCGGGCGGGGACTTCATTTCCGGCAACTCGCTGGATTTCGTGATCGGCGCCTGCTCGCCGCTCCAGGTCGACCTGCCCTTCTCGTGCGGCTTCGGCTCGTATGTCCTGGTCGTGGGGACGAGCCAGGCGGCCCCTCACGCCGCCGGTGTCCTGGCGTTGATCGATGCCGAGACTGGCGGAAGTCAGAGTGAGGGGGATCTTCGCGAGCAGCTGGAGCAGACAGCCGACAGCCGCGTCGGGATTAGGCTCACTCATGGGGCCGGACGCATCAATGCGTTCGAGGCCGCCCAGTGGTGATCGGGCAGTAGCCAGCTCTTCAACCCTTCGCAGCCCTAGCCCCGCGCTCCCGGCGCGGGGCTGGGCTCTGGCGCTCATCTCTTGCTGCGCGTCGCGACCAGGCTGGGCCAGAGTTCCATCCACGGGATCGGCGTGTTCGCTGTCGAAGGCATCCCGAAAGGCGTCGAGGTCTGGGGATTCTCCCCAGGGTTCGATCTGGATCTCGATCCAGCCGCGATCGCGGGCTTCCCGAAGCACGCCCGGGACTGGTTCGCCCATTTCGGCTACGTGGACTACCACCTCGAGCGGCTCGTCGTCTGCCTCGACAACGCGCGCTTCATCAACCACAGCGCGGATTCGAATCTGAGATCGGACTACGGGCGGGATCGGTACGGCCCGGACTACGCGGCCAGAGACATTGAGGCGGGAGAGGAGCTGACGGCCGACTACGCTGAGTTCGAGCGGACTCCGAGGGAGAGTCGCAGCCTGTGACTGCCCTACTCTTCGGCTGCAGCCTCCCCGGGCGAACCGGCCAGATCGCCGGTCTCTTCACCGCGCGGCCCCGCGACCTCGACCAGCACTCCGTGGGTGAACAGCGGATGGAAGAAGGCGATCTCCCGGCCCTCGGATCCCATCCGGGGAGCTT
>JBOHRW010000204.1:0-18029 GCA_050732935.1 Gemmatimonadota bacterium | reverse complement strand
CTTGATCGACATAGTACGAATAATCTCCCTCCACCTTCAGCGGCGACGTGACATGAGAGCCCTCCAGGATCTGGCTCACGAAAGGTGACAACGCAAGCTCACGCCAGAAGAGTTCCAGCCTCCACTCCTCGACCCCCTCCTGTTGCAGAGCTGCCTTCTGCTGGCGGATGTGCTCGTTGTTGAGCACCACGCCCACGGTCAGCCTGTCGGTCCCCAGCGGGAAGACCCAGATCCAGCCTTTCTTGTCGCCGCCGAGATACACGATCAACGACAGCCCTTCTTCCAGGCCCCCGATCATGTTGACCCCAGCGCAGTGCGTCCAGAATGCGGTCCGATCCAGCCCTTCGTAGCGCCGACGCCAGCCATGCTCGGTGGCCATGAACGCGCTGCGGCCGCTGGCATCCAGCAGAAACCTGGCCTGCAGCTGCTGCTCGCTGCCGTCCGGCCCCACGGCCGTCACCAGCACCGTGTCGTCCGGACCGTCCAGGTCCACGGTCCGCACGTGTGTCTGCTCCCTGACCGTCGCGCCGTGCCGGCCTGCATTCTCCAGCAGCAATTGGTCGAACTCGCCACGCGTCACCTGGAACGACAGGTAGGTGTGATCATGGATGACATGAGCAAAGCACCACGAAGTCGCCCGCTTGCCGTGGGCGTCCACAAAGCGCACGCCCGGCTTGCGTACAAAGCGACGCTTCATTTCATCTACAACCCCGAGACGCTCGAAAAGGCTGTAGCAAAAGGGCAGCAGAGATTCGCCCACATGCTCACGGGGGAACTTCTCTTTTTCCAACACCGTGACCTGATGCCCGTGCATGGCCAACAGGCTGGCGGCCGTTGAACCACCGGGCCCACCGCCAATAATGACCACATCCTGAATGCCGTTCATTGGTGGCACGTTGCCCCTCATGTTGGAAGACGCCGACGACGAAGGTATCGGTTTACAGGAAGCTATAGGAAAACCCGTTCGTGCTCAACGCGGCCAAGCGCTGGACCTGGACGGGAGGGACGAGGCGTCGACCGTGGCCGATATCCACGGCGGATCTCCCGGCTCGCTAACTGTCGCGCCGCCGCTGCCGCCGGCTGACCCGCTCCTTGATCGCCTGGGCGTCGGGGTGGCGCATCGTCCACGAGCGCCCGCACTTGGGGCATTCGTAGATGACGTGGCCCGAGGGACTCTCCTCGGTCTTGTGAGGCCGCTCCTTCTGCCCGCACCGGGGGCAGACGGGCGAGGTCAGCGGCTCGGCCGGCCATGGATGGTCGTTCGAATCGGCGCTCATCTCAGGCTCTCTCCTCCTTACCGTAGCCCCCCCGGGAATCCGCCCATAGTACACGCCGGAAACGTAAGGGTTCTGAACTCGTCCGGCGCGCCCGGGTAGAACCTCTTTGCTTGGCCGTCCCGTAATCCGTTCGCTATCGTACGCGGCCCTCTGCTGCGCATACTCCGTCCCGAGAGGAGCGCCGATGGTCCGACTCCCGCCCCTCGATCCCGAGAGCATCGAGGACCCTCGCGTTCGGAAGGGATTCGAGGACATGGAGCGGCGGATGGGGGAGGTCACCGAGAACCTCCGCATCCTCGCCCACAAGCCGGTCTACGTGGAGCTCATGGGCATGGTGTCGGACGCGATCGACGCGCCGACGGAGATCGATGCCGCGCTCAAGCAGCTCGTCGAGCTGAAGACCGCGCGCCTCAACGGCTGCGAGTACTCGGTCGATCTCCTGGAGGGGTGCCTGCTCCGAAAGGGAATCGGCGAGGCCAAGCTGCGCGAGCTCGACTTCCACGAGGAATCGACGCTCTTCGACGACCGGGAGAAGATCGCTCTCAAGTTCACCGAGCGGATGGTGCTGGACGCGGTGGACGACACGCTCTTCCAGGAAGCCCGTCGCACGTTCAAGATCGAGGAGATGCTCGAGCTCGTGATGACGATCGCGCTGGAGAGCTTCTACTGCCTGGTCAACCGGACGCTGGGCCTGAAGCCGCAGGGGTTTCGTGACCGGGCCGTGTCGGAGATCGAGGAGGCGGCGGCCGCTCGGGACGCCGGCTGATCGAGTGGTCGGTGACCATTAGTGGCTCGCCGGGTCATTGTCCTGGACGCGGCGGGAACGCTCGTCGATCTGAAGCGGCCGGTCGGCGAGACCTACGCCGCGATCGCCCGCGAGGTCGGCGTCCCGGTCGATCCATCGGTCCTCGAAACCGCCTTCCATCGCGAATTCCAGGCGGCACCCCCGCTCGCCTTCGGTGGCATGGAAGTCGAGGCGCGCCGGATGGCCGAGCGGGACTGGTGGCGGCGGGTCGTGCAAGCCTCGCTGGCCAGGGCCGGCGTGGCCGCCCGTCTGCCCTTCGAGCGCTTCTTCGACATGGCCTGGGAGCGCTTCGCCGGTCCCGGCCCATGGCGAGTGCCCGGCGACGTGCGACCGGGCCTGCGGGCGCTCCGTCGTCGGGGGGTGCCGCTGGCCGTCCTCTCCAACTGGGACGGTCGGCTGGAGGGTCTTCTCGGCGAGTTGGGGCTTCGCGGCTACTTCGCGCGGGTCCTGATCTCGGCCGATCTTCCCGCCGCCAAGCCGGTCGCGCGTGCCTTCACGGCGGCCCGTGAGGCGCTCGGCGAGCTCGCTACGGCGCCACCCATCATGGTCGGCGACCGGATCGATCATGACGTGGAGCCGGCCATCGCCGCCGGCTGGGGGGCGATCTGGCTGGATCGCAACGAGCGCGCTGCCGCCCTTCCGGCCGGATCGGCTCGGGTAAGCGGCCTGCGCGAGCTGGCCGGTCACCCGCTCCTGGATTCCGCTTGACCCCCCCTGACCGCTCCTCTAGACTCGCCCCGCCGTGACCTTCTTCTCCGGTCCCCTCCCGCGCCAGTTCGCCCACCGCGGCGCGAGCGGAACCTGTCCCGAGAACACGTTGGCGGCCTTCCGTGAAGCCCGCGCCGCCGGAGCCGATGGCTTCGAGCTCGACGTCCACCGAACGGCGGACGGCGAGATCGTGGTCTACCACGACTCGACCCTCGACCGCACGACCGACGGACGGGGGGCGCTGGCCGACCTCACGCTGGCCGAGCTGCGCGAGCTCGACGCGGGCGGCCGCTTCACCCCCGACCAGGGTCGCACGTATCCGTTCCAGGGGCAGGGGGTTTCCATCCCGACCCTCCGTGAGATCCTCGAGGAGTTCCGGCGGATCCCGATCATCGTCGAGATCAAGCAGGTCGAGCCGCCGCTCGAGGGAGATCTGCGGCAGGTGATCGGGGACTGCGACGCCGGGGACTGGACGCTCGTCTTCTCGCTCGCCCAGGAGCCCCTCGACCGCTACCGCGCGCTGGCGCCCGAGCAGCCAACAGGCTACGGTCCCGAGGACGTAGCCGAGTTCCTGAAACGCGTCAACAACGGCTCGTGGGACGGGTACACCCCTCCCGCGGCGGCCTTCGCCGTACCCGTCCGATGGCATGGATTGCAGATCGTGAACGCGTCCTTCGTAGAAGCCGCCCACCGCTTCGACCGCGAGGTCTTCGTGTGGACCGTGAACGAGGAGCGCGAGATGAAGCGGCTTCTCGACCTCGGCGTGGACGGGCTGATCTCGGACTTCCCGGGCCGCCTCGCGCAGATCCTCCAGCGGCGCGGGGACCAGGACGGTTCGCAGCGCTCCGCCGACGCCGCGAGCGAAGGGCGCTAGTCTGGCGATCCGCTACCTCGACGGCGTCCGGCTGCGGCGCTCCGCCACAGCGGCCGCGCAATGGGTCGGCCAGCGCCAGGAGAACCTCAACGGCATCAACGTGTTTCCGGTCCCGGACGGGGATACCGGTACCAACATGGCCGCAACCCTGGTGAGCGCTGTCGAGCGGGCCCAGCGGGTCCGCGACCGGACAGTGGGCAAGGTGAGCCGCGCCCTCGCGGACGGTGCGCTGTACGGAGCGTGCGGCAACTCGGGGGCGATTCTGGCCCAGTTCTTCGAGGGATTCGCCGAAGCGCTGGACGGTTCGGACCGGACCGACGGAGAAGGCCTCGCTTCCGCCGTGTGGCGGGCCAACGAATCCGCCCAGGCCGCTCTGGCCCGTCCACGCGAGGGCACGATCCTGAGCGTCATGCGCGCGTGGGCCGACCGCTTTCGCGATCGCGCGTCGATCGACGGAGCGGACCTGCTCGAGGTGTTCCGCGACTCGCTCGAAGAGGCCCGCGAGGCGCTCGCGCGGACGCCACGCCAGCTCAAGGAGCTCGCCCGGGCGGGCGTCGTGGACGCGGGGGCGCAGGGCTTTGTCTACTTTCTCGAGGGGATGCTTCACTTCGCCGAGGGGCGTGTGGCGGGGAGCGTGATCGAGGAGGGCGACCACGCGGCTCCTCTCCAGCGGGCCAGGGTCGCCGAGGACCCCGAGGCGATCCGGTTCCGCTTCTGCACGGAGTGCCTGATCGAAGGCGAAATGTTGGACGTAGCCGCGCTGCGCGCCGATGTCGAGGGGCTGGGAGACTCGGTCGTCGTGGCAGGCTCTCCGCGGCGGGTCCGCGTGCACGTTCACACCGACCATCCACAGCGGGTCTTCGAGGCCGTCGGTGCGCGGGGACGAGTGGTCCACACGAAGGCCGACGACATGCGGACCCAGCACATCGACCGTTTCGAGCGCGCGCGGGTGGCGGTGGTGACCGATACTGCCGCCGACATCCCGCAGCGGGACCTCCAGCGGCTCCGGATCCACACCGTTCCCCTGCGGGTTTTTCTGGGCCGCGAGGTCTATCTCGACAAGCAGACGCTGAACCCGGACGAGGTGTACGAGTGGCTGATCCGCGGCGAGCAGGACGTGCGGACCTCGCAGCCGCCTCCCGGCGACTACGCCGCGCTCTACCGCTACCTCTTCGAACATTACGGATCGATCGTCGTGGTCAGTCTTTCAGGCGCCCTCAGCGGGACGATCGACGCGGCGCGGAAGGGCGCCCAGCTCGCCGATCCCGGGCGCGTGGAGATCTTCGACACCGGAACGGCCTCGATCGCCCAGGGGCTCGTCGTCCGGGCCGCCGCCGAGCGCGCCCTGGCCGGCGGCGAGCCGGGGGATGTCATCCGGGCCGCGGCCGACGCACGCTCCCGGGTGCGGCTCTTCCTGGGCGCCCCGACGCTCGAGTACTTCGAGCGCGGTGGGCGCGTCGGGAGCTGGAAGACGCGTCTCGCCGGCTGGCTCCGCCTGGTCCCGCTTCTGACCCTTTCACCCGAGCATGGCCGTCCGCGCGTCCTGGGAGTGGCTCGGCGCGGCCACGTGCAGCGCAGGCTCCTCGATCGGGCGTGCGCCGCCGTGATGTCCGAACCGAGCCCGCCGGAACGGATCTGGATCGCCCACGCCGCGGCCGCGGAAGTCGCTGACGCCTGCCGCGCCCGGCTCGCCGAGGCGGCGCCGGGATCGCGGATCGAGATCGTCGAGGTGGGGCCGGTCCTGGGCGCGCACGCGGGACCGGGGTCGGTCGCGGTGGCGTTCCTCGGCGCGGGCCACGAGTCTCGTAAAGAGCGTGAAGGAGGAGAAGATGGCTGACCGCCTGGAGGAGATCGCGGCATGAGCGCCCTGGATCGCGTGCGCGCCGAGCTGACGACCCGGGGCTGGGATGGTGTCGTGGCGACGCCCGGCGTCAACCTGGCCTGGCTGACGGGAGTCGCCAACCACGCCACACAGGAGCGCTCCGAGCGGCTGGTCTGTCTGGGCATCCCGATCGAGGGCGACCCGTGGATCGTCTGCCCGGCGTTCGAAGGCGAGCGTATGGCCGAGTCATTCCCCTGGGCTAGCGTCGAGACGTGGGAGGAGGCGGAAGACCCGTTCGTCAAGGCCGGGCGGAAGCTGGGCCGAGGCGGGACCTGGGCCCTCGAACCTTCGACCGCCTATCACGACGCCAGCCGGCTGGCCGCCGCGACGGGGGCCGAGATGGTCGACGGTGCGGTCCTCTTCGAGGCCTTGCGGCGCGCCAAGACGCGCGCCGAGATCGAAGCGCTCCGGCGCGCCATCGGCGCGGCCTGGGACGTCCACGACGAGGTCGTGCCGTCGCTCACGGAGGGGGACACGGAAGCCGGGGTCGAGGCACGGATCGCCGACGCGTTCGGCCGCCGCGGGTTCGAAGCGTGGTCGCTGGTCCAGTTCGGGCCGGGAAGCGCGGTTCCGCACGGTGAGCCCGGAGAGCGCCGTCTAGAGCGCGGGCAGGCCGTGCTGCTCGACTGGGGCGGCTGGGGGGAGGGCTTCACGGCCGATCTGACGCGCACTTTCTGGTGGGACGGCAGGGCCCTGCCGGCGGACGACTCGCCCGAACAGTTCCGCGCCATCCTGGATGTCGTTCGCTCCGCTCAGGCGGCCGCCCTTTCGATGATGCGGCCAGGGGTCCGCTGCGGGGACGTGGACGAGGCCGCCCGGAGCGTTATTCGGGAGGCCGGTCACGGCCAGCGCTTCACCCATCGCCTGGGCCACGGCCTGGGCCGCGAGATCCACGAGCCGCCCTACCTGGTCGCGGGAAGCCGGGTCGAGCTCGCTCCCGGGGACGTGGTGACCGTCGAGCCGGGGATCTACCTGTCGGGGAGGTTCGGGGTACGGTGGGAGGACGACGTGCGGGTGACAGACGACGGCATCGAGATCCTCTCGGAGCGCTGAAGAGCCCGCCCTACTCCGCGCCGCACACCCACTCATAGCTGCCGGCGGGAACTCCAGCCGGGGCCAGGCCACCCAGGAACGTGCTCTGGTCGTCGGTGTCGGGGCTGGTGTTGCCGGGCGAGCGGCTGTAGACGATTTCGCCGGTCTGACGGTCAAACGTCGTCAGGTCGATGGACGAGATGGCGGGCTCCATGATGCTCTGGGTCGATCCGTTCATATGGCCCATCCCCATCCCGTGGCCGAGCTCGTGGGCGATCACCGCGACGCGCACCCCGGAGTCCCCGATCCCGTTGAAGCGGAGCCAGATGTGGGCGCTCGAGATGGCCCGCTGGGCGGTCCAGAAGGTGCGGGTGAGGCCGACGGCGTTGGGACTCGAATAGATGGTCGGATCCTCGTTGAACTCGATCACGATCGCGCCCGGCGTCCCCTCGAGGGGTGGCGAGCTCGTCGCGGTCACCGAAGCCGCCTGCAGCACCCCGCCCGACCAGTCGCGGATGAGGTCCCCGGCGGCGTCCTGGGCTTCGTCGATCCAGGCCTGCGGGGCCGTGCCTCCGCCGGGGTGTGCCCGCGTGTCGATGTAGACCTGCGGATTCTGTATCCAGCGAATCGTCCGCGGCTCGAACTCGCGGGCGACGTCGTCGAACACCGAGATGCTGAAGCTGCTCGGGATCACCTCCCACAGGTCGTCGTCGGCGCGCGCGAAGGTCAGCCGCGTGTGGATCGTGCTCCCGTCGAGCTGGAGGTCGTCGAGTGACGAGGAAGGCTCCCCGGGGACCGAAAAGTCGCCGCTCGAATCGGTGGTGGAGGTCGTGCCCGCGAAGCTCACGGTCACGCCCGCTACCCCGGCGCCGCTGAACTGGTCGACGACCCGTCCCGCGAGGGCGATGGAGCCTCCGGGAGGCGGCGGGGGTGGCGGCGGAGGCGGTGGCGGGGACGACCCCACCTGCATCCGGACCACGAGATCCTGCGTCCCGCCGTTCGAGCCGACCGTGAAGCGGGCCTCGTACGATCCGTCCTCGAGGCCTTCCCGGGTCACGCTCACGACGACCGGCTGGGTCGTCTTGGGGCTCACCGTTCCGGACATCCGCGAGAGGGAGACCCATGATTCTCCGCCGCTGGCCGACCAGGTGAGCGGCTGGCCGCCGATGTTCATGATCCCCGCGGTCTGGAGACTGAAGGAGGTCCGCAGATCGAGGGTGGAAGGCGAGAGCGCGAGCTTGGCGGGTGACGCGACCTCGACCACGAGCTCGACGGTCGGCGTGCCGCCGTTGGAGCTCATCGACAGCGTCGCCGTCCTCGCCCCATCCTGGAGACCGGTCCGATCGACGGCGAGGTCGACGACGACCGAGTCAGTGGGAGAAAGCGAGCCGCCACCGGGATCGATGGTCACCCACGTGGGACCCGACAGGGTCCACGAGAGAGGGGCCTCGCCCAGATTCGAAAGCGTGATCGCGGCCTGGCTGTCGTCCGGCCCGAGATGGAGGCTCTCGGGCTCGACGCGGGCCAGAGCGATGCCGGTGTTCACGGCCGTGATGGAGACGACGAACGCCGCCTCTCCGAGCGTGAAGCTGACCTCGGCGGTGTGGGTCCCCAGCTCGAGGAGCTGTCTCAGGAGACGCACCGAGACGGGAACCGTCCCGGGGGCCAGGGTGCCCGACGAAGGCGACACCACGAGCCATTCCACGGAGGTCTCGACCTCCCAAGGCACCTCGATCGTGCCGCGGTTTTCGAGTTCGAGGGTCTGCTCGCTCTCGTGCGACTCGAAGGCGAGACGGGTAGCGGAGATCCCCAGATCCCCCGATCCGTCGCCCGGCCCGGCCGGGCTCTTGCTCCCGCAAGCGACGGCTTGAGCGATCAGGAAAGCGGCGAAAAGCCACGGGCGCGGCCCCGCCCCGCGGCTGCCGAATTCGAAGAAGCGTGAAAAAACCATGGCGGAGGCATGTGTTGCATCCTCTGTGCCACACTCGAGGTCGGTGGGGGTCGGGGCGGAAATCCGGCCGGGAAGGGGCGCGAGACTCTGGCGCATCGCCCGGTATGGGGCGCTTCGCAGGGGAATGCAGGGCTTGACGCGATCCGGCGTTGACGCTACGCTAGCCGACCTGATGCACGCGATGACGATCCAGGCCCCCGCCTTCTTCTTTATCGGGTGGTACTTCGACCCACGGGTGGGCGGCGTGTAGCACGCGGAGCGACTCGCGAACGACCGACCCACCCGGAATCGCCGGGTGGGTTTTTTTGTTGCCCATCGCCCTTCGGTCATTGAGGGGCGAAGTCCGAGGAGAACCCCGTATGGCGCGGCCGTTCGAGCCCGAGAACGAGATCGCGGCCGACCTCGAGACACCGGTTTCGGCGTTCCTCAAGCTCGAGGCGCTGGAGCCCGTCTTTCTTCTGGAGAGCGCGGCGGGAGGCGAGCGCCTGGGGCGCTACTCCTTCATCGGGCTCGGCGTGCGGAACCGGGTCGTTCTGGAGCGGGAGCGGATGCTCGTGGACGGCACGGAGCGACCCGTCACCAGGGATCCGATGGAGGCCCTCCGGGGCTGGCTCGCCGAAGCCGGTCCCGAGGCGCCGCGGATCGCCCGCGGCCCGGCCGGGCTGGTCGGCTACGTGGGGTATGAAGCGGCGGGGTGGTTCGAGCGGCTTCCCGAGCCTGGAGACGGCGTCTTCGAGCTGCCGACGGCGGCCTTCGTCGTGCCGCGCGGGATCCTCGTCTTCGATCATCTGCGGTCCACGATCCGCTATCACTCGCTGGTGGACGAAGACGATGAGGGGATGCGGGGGGAGGTCCGTCAGGCGCTCTCCGCGGTGGCCGATCGGCCGCGGGCGGGGAAGAGCAGCCCCCCGCGTCCGCACCTGGAGACGGGCCGCTTCCTGGACGCCGTCAAGACGGCTCAGCAGCACATCCGGGACGGCGACGCCTACCAGATCGTCCTCTCGATCCGCTTCGAAGGAGAGAGCGATGCGGATCCGTTCGCCGTCTACCGCGCGCTTCGGATCCTGAATCCCTCGCCGTATCTCTACTTCCTCCGCGTCGCCGGCGCGTCGATCGTCGGCTCGAGCCCCGAGGCGCTGGCGCGCCTGGAGGGGCGCCGGGCGCTGTTGCGCCCGATCGCCGGCACCCGGCCGCGCGGGGCGGACGAAGAGAAGGACGCGGATCTGGCGCGGGAGCTCGCCGCGGATGCGAAGGAGAACGCCGAGCACACGATGCTCGTCGACCTTGCGCGCAACGACCTGGGGCGGGTGGCCGCCACGGGTTCGGTGGAAGTATCCGCGCTCATGCAGATCGAGCGCTACAGCCACGTGATGCACATGGTGAGCACGGTGGAAGGGGTGCTGAAGTCGGGGGCCGACCAGTTCGATCTCTTCCGGTCTGCCTTTCCGGCCGGGACGGTGACCGGGGCGCCGAAGATCCGGGCCATGGAGATCCTGCACGGCCTCGAGAACGCCGCACGGGGGCCCTACGCGGGGTCTGTCGGCTACTTCGGCGTGGACGGGAGCATGGACCACGCGATCGCGATCCGGACGCTCGTATTCCACGATGGCCGGTACGCCTTCCAGGCCGGTGCCGGGATCGTGGCCGACAGCGTGCCCGATCGCGAGCACGCGGAGATCATGAGCAAGGGGCGGGTGATGGAACAGGCGCTCGAGCTCGCCTCGGAGCCGATATGAGGATTCTGGTGATCGACAACTATGATTCGTTCACCTGGAACCTCGTCCAGGCAATGGCGGGGAAGGGGCGGGAGATCCTTGTGCGACGGAACGATGCCGTGACGGTCGACGACGTGGGGGATCTCGCTCCCACGCACGTCGTGGTTTCGCCGGGCCCGGGGCGGCCGGAGAACGCGGGCCGGACGTGCGCCATCATCGAGACATGGCAGCCCCGGATCCCCATCCTCGGCGTCTGCCTCGGCCACCAGGCGATCGGTCACGTGCACGGCGCCCGGATCGAGCGCGCCCCGCGGGTCGTCCACGGACAGGCGTCCCGCGTCTATCACGACGGGCGGACGATCTACGCTGGGCTGGCCAATCCGTTTGCCGCGGGCCGCTACCACAGCCTCGTCGTCGACGAGCACGGGTTGCCGCCGGAGCTCGAGATCTCGGCCTACACCTCCGAGGGCGAGATCATGGGGCTGCGCGTGGCCGGCACGCGGACCGAGGGCGTACAATTCCATCCCGAGTCGATCCTGACCGCCGACGGCCGGCGCCTGCTCGAGAACTTCCTGCGGGGAACGACGTGAGCGCGATCCGTGGCATCCGGGGCGCCATCCAGGTGACCGAGAACTCGCACGAGGCGATCGACCGGGCGTCACGGGAGCTTCTTCTCGCGATGACCGGTCGCAACGAGCTGGAGCCCGACGATTTGGTCGCGATCTGGTTCACCCAGACGCCCGATCTGACCGCCACCCATGCGGCCGCATCGGCGCGGTCCCTCGGCTGGACGACGGTTCCGCTGTTGAGCGCGCTCGAGGTTCCGGTCGAGGGCCAGCTTCCGCGTGTCATCCGGGCTCTCGTCCTCGCGCGCTGGCGGGACGGAGCGCCCGCGATCCGTCACGCGTACCTGGGCGGGGCGAGCGGGCTGAGGGAGGACCTCGCATGATCGTAATCCTGAAGCCGGGCGTGACGCTGAAGGCGATGGGCGAGCTGGTCGCCTTCATCGAAGGCCAGGGGCTCCGCGTCGGGCGCATCGTGCGCGGCGAGGAGCGGACGGTGATCGGCCTGATCGGTGACGAGCGGCACGTCTCGATGGACCGGCTGCGGGCCTTCGAGGGGGTCGAGGACGTGGTGCCCGTCCTCAAGCCCTTCAAGCTCGTCAGCCGGGAGCTCCAGGCGGCCGACACGGTGGTCCGCGGGGAGGGTTTCGCCTTCGGGGCCGGCGGCTTCTCGGTGATCGCGGGCCCCTGCGCAGTGGAGTCAGCGGGGCAGATCATCGAGACCGCGCACTTCCTCAAGGAGCACGGGGCCAACGTCCTGCGCGGCGGAGCCTACAAGCCGCGCACGTCGCCGTACTCCTTCCAGGGCATGGAGGTCGAGGGGCTCGAGCTGCTCGCCCGCGCGCGCCAAGAGACGGGGCTGGCGATCATCACCGAGGTCGTCTCGGCCGAGGACGTCCAGGACGTGGCAGGGATGGCCGACATCCTCCAGGTCGGGGCCCGCAACATGCAGAACTTTCGTCTTCTCCGGAGGGTTGGGCAGAGCGATCGGCCGGTGTTCCTGAAGCGCGGCCAGAGCGCGACCCTCGAGGAGTTCCTCCTGGCGGCCGAATACGTGGTGGCCGAGGGCAACCCGAACGTCATTCTCTGCGAGCGCGGGATCCGAACCTTCGAGCGCTACACCCGGAACACGCTGGACATCGCCGCCGTCCCCGTCCTGAAGGGGCTCTCCCACTTGCCGGTCGTGGTCGATCCGAGCCATGCGACCGGCCGCCGGGAGCTCGTGCCACCGCTCGCCCTGGCCGCCCTCGCGGCCGGCGCCGACGGGCTCATGGTCGAGGTCCACCCCGACCCCGAGAACGCGCTCTCCGACGGCCCCCAGAGCCTCACGTTCCCGCAGTTCGCCGGCATGATGGGTGAGCTCGAGCGGCTGCGAGCCGCCCTGCGAAGCCAGCCGGTCGGCGTGTGACCCGCGTGCGGCTCCTGCCGCTCGACAAGATCGACGCGACGCTGCGGGTGCCCGGGGACAAATCGATCGGCCATCGGGCGCTGCTGCTGAACGCGGTCGCCGATGGGAAGGGGTTGGTGACCGGTCTTTCTTCCGGCTGCGACATACAGGCGACCCGCGCGGCGCTGGCGGCGCTCGGGATCTCCGTCGTGAAGGTCGACCGGCGCCGCGTCGAAGTGCGGGGCGGCGGCCGCTGGACCGCGGAGGGCCCGATCGATTGCGGCAACTCGGGGACCACCGCGCGGCTCCTGCTGGGTGCGCTGGCGCCGAGGGCGACCGGTCCGGTGACCCTGGTGGGCGACCGCTCGCTCTCCCGGCGACCGATGGGCCGGGTGGTCGATCCCCTGATCGCGATGGGAGCGCGGATCGGGAACGGGCTCGATGCCTCGGTCTCCGGCGGAGCACCGCCGTTTCGGCTCCCGCTCACCGTCGGCGCCGCCGTGCTGACGGGTTCGAGCCATCGGCTGGCGGTGGCCAGCGCGCAAGTCAAGTCGGCGCTCCTGCTGGCGGGGCTCGGCGCGAAAGGAGAGACGGCGGTCGAGGAGCCGGGACCGAGCCGGGACCACACCGAGCGCATGCTCGAGCGGATGGGCGCCCGGATCGAACGCGACGGGTGGCGGACCAGGATCGAGCCGGGCCCCGTCTCGGCGATCGACGTGGACGTGCCGGGGGATTTCTCCTCCGCCGCCCCGTTCCTCGCGCTGGCGGCTGCCCGTGACGGATCCCGGCTGGCGGTGGAGGACGTCGGACTCAATGCGACGCGGACCGGGCTCCTGGATGTCCTGCGGACGATGGGGGCCGGGATCGGAGTCGAGGAGATGGGGACCGATCCCGAGCCGCGGGGGACCGTGCGCGTGCGTGGTGGCGGTCTCCGGGGGGCGCGCGTCGATCCCGCGCTCGTCCCGAGCCTCATCGACGAGCTTCCGCTGGTGGCCGTGCTCGGCACGCAGGCCGAGGGGGAGACGGTGGTGACCGGCGCGGCTGAGCTCAGGGTGAAGGAGAGCGACCGCATAGAGGCCGTCGTCAGCGGTCTGCGGGCCATGGGCGCCGCGATCGAGCCGCTGGACGACGGGTTCGTCGTGCAGGGGCCGGTGCGGCTGTCGGGAGCGCGGGTCGACGCGGTCTCCGACCATCGGATCGGGATGGCGCTCGCCGTCGCCGCCGCGCTCGCCGAAGGGGCGAGCGAGCTCGAGGGTGCCGAGTGGGTCGACGTCTCGTTCCCCGGCTTCTTCGAGCGACTCGCCGCCGCGGTCGCCATCGGAACATGAGGCGCGGGCTTCGACTGGCGATCGCGGGCTGGCCGGTGGAGCACAGCCTCAGCCCGGCTTTGTGGGAGGCCATGGGACGCCGGCGCGGTCTGGCGATCCAGTACGGGATCGTCCCCGTCCGACCCGACGACGACGAGCCCTGGGTGGCCCTCTGGGCGTCGGACCTCGACGGGTTCAACGTGACCGCACCATGGAAGGAGCGATCGATGCGCCGGTGCCGGCATCTCGATCCGGTGGCGTCCGCCATCGAGTCGGTGAACACGGTCATCCGATCCAGGGACGGGTGGCAGGGCCGCTCGACCGACGGATACGGGTTCGTGCGAAGTCTCCTGTCGATCGGTGAGCCGCTCCGCGGCCGGTCGGTGGCGATCCTGGGCACAGGCGGCGCGGGGCGTGCCGTGGCGCTCGCCGCGGCGGAGTCCGGCGCCGAGGTCACGCTGGTCTCGCGGCGCCCCGAGCGGGTGCCGGCGGGGTGCGAGGCCTGTCGTGTCATGGGGTACGCGTCTCTCGAGGACTTCGAGCCGGGACCGTTCGAGGTCGTGGTGAACGCGACTCCCCTGGGCGGCCAGGTCGGCGCGCCGATGCCCGACGTGCCGCCGATGGTCTGGGAGCGGGCGCGGCTGGTGGTCGATCTCAACTATGTCCCGCTCGCGACCGCGCTGCTCAGGCGCGCGCGCGCGGCCGGAGCCCGCACGCTGAACGGCATCGGGATGCTGATCCATCAGGCGTGCCTCGGGGCCGCCTGGCTGATCGATGGTGATCCGGTAGCGGCCGAGTCGTACGAGGAGGATTTCTGGGCCGCCGCTCGCGAGGTGGCCCCGGGGCTGGATCGATGCTGCGCTTCTTGACCGCCGGCGAGTCGCACGGGGCAGAGCTGATCGGCATCCTGGAGGGCGTGCCGGCGGGACTGCCGCTCTCGGAGGCCGACCTGGACGGCCACCTGCTGCGCCGCCAGGGCGGCGTCGGGCGCGGGGCGCGGATGAGGATCGAGCGCGATCGCGCGCGGATCGCGGGTGGTGTCTGGAGGGGAGCGACGACGGGCGCGCCGATCGCTATCACGATCGCCAACCGGGGGGAGATCCCCCAGGGGAAGCAACCTCGGCGGACCGTCCCCCGACCCGGGCACGCCGACCTCACCGGCACGCTCAAGCACGGCTTCGACGACGCCAACCCGGCCATCGAGCGCTCGAGCGCCCGCGAGACCGCGATGCGGGTAGCCCTGGGCGCGGTCGCGCATCGCTTCCTCCACGAGTTCGGCATCGCCGTCGCGGGCCACGTCGTGGCGGTCGGCGGGATCGACGCCCGTCCCGATCGCTCGGACTGGGAAAGCCTCGTCCAGGAGCGCGACCGGTCGCCTCTCTACTGCGCGGACCGGTCGGTCGAGCAGGCGATGCTGGCCCGGATCGAGGAGGCCCGCGAGCGCCAGGAGACGCTGGGTGGTGTGGCCGAGATCGTGGCGCTGGGGGTTCCGCCGGGGCTGGGCTCCTACGCCCAGTGGGACCGCCGCCTCGAGGCCGCGCTCGGTCGCGCCCTCCTCTCGATCCAGTCGGTCAAGGCGGTCGCCATCGGCGACGGCATCGAGACCCCGTTCGACTTCGGTCGCGCGGCGCAGGACGAGATCTTCTGGGATGGCGGGGTCGTCCGGCGCACCAACCGGGCCGGGGGGATCGAGGGCGGGATCTCGAATGGGGAACCGGTTGTCGCCCGCACCTTCTTCAAGCCGATCTCGACCCAGCGCCGGCCGCTGAGATCGGTCGATCTCGAGACCGGGGAGGAGGTCGAGTGCAGGTACATCCGCTCCGACACGCTGGTCGTCCCGGCGGGGAGCGTCGTGGCCGAGGCAATGGTGGCGCTCGTGATCGCGGAGGTGTTTCTGGAGAAGTTCGGCGGCGACCACATCGACGACACCCGCGCCGCCTTCGAGCACTACCTGGAGCGGATCCCGTGGCGGCAGCCGCGGGTTGCCGATGCGCTGTTGCGGGCGCCCGCGGCGCCGGCCGAGGCGCTCGAGCCGACGGAGGAGACGTGAGGCGGAGCCCTCGGATCTACCTCGCCGGCCTATCGGGCTCGGGGAAGACGACCGTCGCCGAGCTCGTCGGGCGCTGGCTCGGTCGGCCGTGGGCCGACGTGGACCGCGAGGTCGAGCGCAAAGCGGGCCGACCGATCGCGGAGATCTGGGCCTCCGACGGAGAGGGGGCTTTTCGTGAGCTGGAGCGCGCGGCGGTCGAGCGGCTGACCGTCCTGGAGGGTTCGCGGATCCTGGCGCTCGGGGGCGGTACGCTGGAGGACCCGACCAGCCGGGAGCGGCTCGCCCGCTGGGGGATCGGCGTCCTCCTGGACGGCCCCGCGGAGACCCTCGCCGGTCGGACAGCCGACCATCCCGGGGCGCGACCGCTGCTCGAGCACGGCGAGCCAGGAACGGTGCTCGAAGCGCTGGCGGTCCGCCGAGCCTCGGTGTTCGCGGAGCTGTCCCATCGCGTGGAGACCGACCGCCGATCGGTCGAAAGGGTGGCCGTGGAGGTACTGCGCCAGGTGGCCGGCGATCCGCCGCGGGAGGTCGCGCGGGACATCCGGCTCGGCCAGGGTCTTCTGGCCCATGCCGGGGAGCTTCTCGCGGAACGTCTTCCCGATGCCCCGCGGGGTCAGGTCGTGGTCACGACCGATCCCCATGTCTGGGCGCTTCACGGCGACGCGCTCTCCAACGGACTGGGAGACGCCGGTTGGAGCGCGACGCCCTGTCCGCTCGCGCCGGGCGAATCGGCGAAATCGATGGACGGTCTGGGGCGGATCTGGCGGGCGCTCCGCGACCACGGCTCCGACCGCGACACGCCGACCCTCGTGCTCGGAGGGGGAGCGGCCGGCGACGTCGGCGGGATGGCCGCGGCCACCTTCAAGCGCGGGGTGCCGCTGGCGCTCTTTCCGACCACGCTCCTCGCTCAGGTCGACGCGGCGATCGGTGGCAAGAACGCGATCGACCTGGACGGGATCAAGAACGTCGTCGGCACCTTTCACTCGCCGGTCGTGGTCGGTGCCGATCCGCTCTGCCTGCTGACCCTCGCGGATCGAGACTGGCGCTCGGGATGGGCGGAGGTCCTGAAGGCAGGGCTAATCGGGGATCCCGAACTGCTCGAGCTGTGCGAGCGGGAAGCCGAATCGATCGCCGAGCGGCGCCTCGACGTGGTTGACGAAGCGATGGAGCGCGCCATCCTGGTCAAAGTGAAAGTCGTCGAGGAGGATCCGCGCGAACACGACCGTCGCCGGGTCCTGAACCTGGGCCACACGCTCGGTCACGCCTTCGAGACCGTGGGCCGCGGGCGCTGGACCCACGGGGAGGCCGTCGCGATGGGCCTGGTCGCCGAGGCCCGCCTTGGGGAGGACGCCGGGATCACAGAGAAGGGCCTCGCCGACCGGATCGAGTCAGCGGTTGCGGGGCTCGGTCTCCCGACACGTCCCGACACTCCCCTGGACCGGGAGATTCTCCTGGGCGCGATCCGGCACGACAAGAAGCGCTCCGGCGACAGGCTCCACGTTCCGCTTCCAGTGCGGGTGGGGGAGACCCGGATCGCTGTGCTCGACGAAGCCGACCTCCCGTGAAAGTCCTCGTCCTCAACGGGCCCAATCTGAACTGGCTCGGTCGACGGGACCCCGCGATCTACGGCACGAAGACGCTGTCCGAGATCGAGCGCGACCTCGAGCCCGTCGCCCGGGAGCTCGGCGCAACGCTCGAGTGGTTCCAGTCGAATCACGAGGGAGCCTTGATCGACCGGATCCAGCAGCGGTCCGACTGGGCCGACGGCGCGCTCGTCAACGCAGGCGCCCTCACCCACACGTCGTACGCCCTGGCCGACGCGCTCCGTGACTTCGCGAAGCCCGTCATCGAGGTCCATCTCTCGGATCTCGCCAAACGCGAGAAGTGGCGCCGGACGTCGGTCCTGGCGCCCGCCTGCGCGGGCCGCGTCCAGGGGCACGGGCCGGACTCCTACCGGATCGGGCTGGAGGCGCTGGTCCGGAAGGTCGGCTCGCCTTGAAGGACGACCGTCCGACGCCAGACGGTGACGAACCGGCTCCCATCCCGGTCCGCGATCCGTCCGGGACGGCGCTCCCCAGGATCATCGCTCCGCCGCCGGGACGGAACAGCCGCTGGCTCGCCGAGTGCGGTGCCTGGTTCGAACCCCGGCCTTCCCTGGGGATCGTGGACGGCAAGCTCCCGATCGGATGGCTCGGGGCCCGCGGCGCCAACGTGGTCGACATGGACGGGAACCGCTATGTCGACCTGACCGGCGGATTCGGCGCGGCGCTGGTGGGTCACCGAAACCCCAATGTGGTGGCATGCATGCGGGACGCGTCGAGCCGGCTCCTCCACGGCCTGGCCGACGCGGCGCCTCATCCGCTGCGGATGGCCCTCGCCGGAGCGCTCTCCGTCCAGGGACCCATCCGGAACGGGCGCGTACTCTTTGCCACGTCCGGCGCCGAGGCGATCGACATCGCCCTCAAGACGGCCCACCTC
>JBOHRW010000203.1:0-2315 GCA_050732935.1 Gemmatimonadota bacterium | reverse complement strand
TCGAGGCCGACCGGCTCTCCTGACGTGGCTGACGGTTCCGCCTCGGTCGAGGCGTTACGGCGGGGGCGGCGGGAACCGGGGGTTCTGAGGATGCTATCCGTAACGCGCTTGCGATCCCGGTACGACTTCTGGCGGCACACGCTCGAGCACGTCTTCGCATCCGAGCAGGAGGGCGTGAAGCGGTCGCCGCAGACGAGACACTTCCCGGTCCGCGCCCGGGCGCGCTTCTCACCGAGGTCAGATTTCCGCGGCATGGACCCTGAGTATAGACCGCATCATGCGGGCCGTCCGGCGAGCACGGTGATCCCGATCATCGGCGGACACTGCGCCTGGCCCGCACCCGTCGAGAAGAGGATAGTCGAGCGGCTGGAGCGGCCGCCCCGGGTATCGACGTGCTCCAGCCCCGCCGTGTAGTTGACCGACTGGTCCAGGTTCCGGAACTCCGCCACGACCGAGCTGGCCGGCAGGGTCCCGTAGTGGATGAACCCGCCCTGCGGAATAGAGCCCTCAGTTCGAGAAATGAAGGGGTTCGAGCTTGGGTGGTGCATAGGCCGTCCGGTAGCCCGAGAAGGCCATGGTCAGGGCGTCCGCCGTGTCGGGCGAGCGGCCGAGCCGATCGCGCAGCGCGTCCTTCGGCTCCAGCATCACCCGGCCACTCCCGTCCGGCTTCCAGGTGATCGCCAGGAGCTCGGCCCAGAGGTCCTCCGACTCGGGGACTCCGATCGCGCCCGTCTCCAAGAGGTCCCGTGTGTGCCAGTAGCTTTCCGACCTGAGATTCCCGAAGCGCTTCTGGTTCCTGGCCCGCCGACCGGCGTTGAATCCCTGGACCCGGAACCCGGCCTCGCGGAGGCCGTCCAGCGCACCAGCCCCGATCCCGATCTCGTCGATGATGATCTTCCCGCGGCCGCCCCTCCGGCGCGACGAAGCGTTGACCCACCCGCGCCGGCCCTCGGGAACCCATTCCTCCCGTGACGGTCGGATACCGTGACCGCGGAGCTCCTTGATCACCGCCTCCCTGAGCTCGTCGGTCCGGAGCTTCCGCCACGTCCGCATCGCGACCACGGCCGGACCCTTGCGGACGACCAGCGCGCTGGCATCGGCGCCCAACCTTGCCGGATCGAGCGCGGCGACCGCCTCCTCGCCTTCGTGCTCGGCCCGGAGCTTCTCCAGGCGCTCGGCGGCGGCGCTCAGCATCTCGACCGAGATCAGCCCGTCCTCGGCCTGACTCGGAAACTCCGCCAGAACACGCGAGCGGTACAGATTGCTCGTCGCGCCATAGGTGGCGGCCATGTGGGAAACCCACTCAGTGCTCGGACCGCCGGGGATCACCGTCCGGCCCCCCACGATGTTCGGGTGGCTCGTCGCCGGGATCGTGAACGTCCGCCAGCCGTCCGACTTCGCGAGCTGGACGAACCGGCCGACCGGGAACAGCGGATTTCCATGCACGACGACGCGATCCTCGGGACCCGTCGCGCACGCGAAGAGGCCTTCGAACGCGTGCTCGGGAAGCGCCTGGGCCTCCATCAGGACGGCCCACACCTTCGCGGCGTGGAACCCGGTGTACCGGCCGGACTCGGTGGACGTAAAGGCCAGGATTCCGCTCTCGTCGAGGCCGGGGATTCTCAGGGCTTCGGCGAACATTTCGCCCGGCAGGTCTGACCGGCCCCACAGCCGCCGGATGGTCGCCATGGCGATCTCCCGGGTCTGCCGTTGCGTGGCCGCGGTGATGAGGACCAACGCGCCCTCGACGAACGCCGCATAGAGCGCGAGCACCGCGCACGCGAAGTCCTTCCCGACCGAGTTCGCACCCACCAGGCACAGCCGCCGGTCGGTCATCGTGGCCCGCGCGATCTCTTCCTGCACGCCCCAGAAGGTGACACCCAGGACCTCGCGGGCGAAGTCGATCGGCCTTCCGCGGTAGACCTCGAGCTCGGAGAGGTCGCGACCGCGATCGTGCCGCTCGAGGAGCTCGCCGACCTCGCGCTGCAGGCGCTGGAGGGTGGCCTGCGTCACGAAACCCCCGCTCGCGCCGTGGAGCGCTTGACCGTCGGTGGATAGCTACCCGGGCCGACCCCCGGTATAGCTCCGGGCGCGATCGGCCGTCCTGGGCCGTCTGGTGAAGCCGTCTCGAGTGGGCCGGGGTCGCCGGCGGCGGTCGAGGTGCCGGAGGTAGCGACACCTGGAGGCACACCTCGTCGCACGCCGGCAGGATCACCCCCGGCTTTCACATTCCGCACAGAATCCCCAGTGCCCGAGAGAAGCCCGTCCTCGAGCGCGTCAGCCGCCCGGCACTTCCCGGCGATCCGGGCCTTGAC
>JBOHRW010000202.1:0-1812 GCA_050732935.1 Gemmatimonadota bacterium | reverse complement strand
GCGTGCCCGTACCAAAACCGACACAGGTGGACAAGTAGAGAATACTAAGGTGATCGAGATAACCCTCGTTAAGGAACTCGGCAAAATGGCCCCGTAACTTCGGGAGAAGGGGCGCCCCGGTAGGGTGTAGGCCTTCGCGGCCGAAGCCCGAGGGGGCCGCAGTTAATTGGCCCAACCGACTGTTTACCAAAAACACAGGTCTCTGCTAAGTCGTAAGACGACGTATAGGGGCTGACGCCTGCCCGGTGCCGGAAGGTTACGTGGAGAGGTTAGCCGCTTCGGCGGCGAAGCCTTGAAACTAAGCCCCGGTAAACGGCGGCGGTAACTATAACCGTCCTAAGGTAGAGTTCGCTGCCCCCCGCATTGGCAACAGTGTGGTGAGCATTCGGCTATATGCTGGAAACCCTGAGTATCCGTCCGGTACTCGCCCTACGATCTGCAGTATGGGCAGTGAAAATCCGGACGGTGCAGGCAATCAGCAGGAAAGGCTGATCGAGTTTCGTGGCTGGGTGATCGGCTTTGTAGACGGAGAAGGATGCTTCTCAATTGGCTTCGTCCGGCAACCGGATCGGGCAAGTCGACGCGGCTACAGAACCGGCTACCAAGTCGCCCACGAGTTCGCGGTGGCCCAAGGCGAGTCCAGTGTGGACTGCCTGCATGGCCTTCGCGAGTTCTTCGGTGTCGGCCAGGTGCTACCAAACACCCGATACGACAATCATCGGGAGCATCTGTATCGATACGTGGTGCGGCGCCGCTCCGACCTGCTGGAGACGGTCATACCGTTCTTCAGGCAGCACCCCATGCGGACTGCGAAGCAGCAGAACTTCGAGAAGTTCGCGCGGTGTGTGGAGCTAATTGCCGCCGGAAGTCATCTGACGATCGACGGTCTCAATTGAGATCGCCGAGATAGCGCAGACGATGAACCGGCGGAAGTCCAGGCACGACCTGATCAGAATCCTCAGAGACCATACGCCGAACATCCAGGACACTGGATGAAGATATGGTCCCGGCTGCATGGCGACATGCAGGGATGGCGTTGACAAGGGCGTCGTCCGCTCAGCGTTGCTGAGTAAGGTCCAAGCGAAATTCCTTGTCGGGTAAGTATGAACTTGCCTCCTGCTCCGTGAGGAGCAGTGCACACCGGCTCATATCGGGGAAGCCCTACCTGCCGATAGGTAGCGGGTAATCCCGAGGGAAGTCGGGAAGCTCCTGCAGCTTCCTTGACCCCGTAACGACTGATCCGAAAGGAGAGGCGTGCCGTCCAAGTCGATCATGCGATCGGCGGTGGCATGCAACACGCCGGCCCTCACTGAAGGAAGTGGGACGCCTATGGAGCTGGCGATCGACAAGGCGATCGCCGCAGCACGCTCCTAAGGGCGCTCAAGTGAGGTGAAGGGATAGTCTGCGCCTCCGGTAACGGAGGATCAACGTGAAGTTCCGACCTGCACGAATGGCGTAACGAGTTGGGCGCTGTCTCAACGAGGGGCTCGGTGAAATCGCAGTCTCGGTGAAGATGCCGAGTACCCGCGGCCAGACGGAAAGACCCCGTGAACCTTTACTACAACCTGATATTGGAGTCTGAGGCACCTCGCTCAGGATAGGTGGGAGGCTGGGAAGCAGCGACTGCGGTCGTTGTGGAGCCAACCTTGAGATACCACCCTTGATGTACTGGGCTTCTAACACCGCGCCCTTATCGGGGCGGTGAACAGTGTCAGGCGGGTAGTTTGACTGGGGCGGTCGCCTCCCAAAATGTAACGGAGGCGCGCAAAGGTTCCCTCAGCACGGTTGGAAATCGTGCGCGGAGTGTAAAGG
>JBOHRW010000201.1:0-1514 GCA_050732935.1 Gemmatimonadota bacterium | reverse complement strand
ACATCTGCTTCATCCCCGACGGCGACCTCCATGGCTTCCTCGAGCGGGAAGCGGCGGCGCGTCCCGCGCTGGCGGGCGGCGGTCGCTTCGAGCCCGGCGCTATCCGGGACGCCGATGGTCGTGAGGTGGGCACGCATCCCGGGAGCGCCTTCTTCACCGTCGGGCAGCGGCGGGGTCTCGGGATCGCCGCCGGGGAGCCGCTCTACGTGACGGCGATCGAGGACGACAATACCCTGGTGGTCGGTCCGGAGGAGGACCTCCTCACCGACGGCCTCGAGGCCGACGACGTGAATTGGCTGGTGGCGCCGGGGGAGGTGCCGGACGGCGATTTCCGCGCCGGAGTCCAGATCCGGTACCGGTCGGCGCCGGCGGCCGCGACTATCGCGCCGGGCCCGGGGCGTACCCTGGCCGTCCGGTTCGACGCGCCCCAGCGCGCCGTCGCGCCGGGACAGTCAGCGGTGGTCTACGATGGAGACCGCGTCCTGGGCGGCGGCACGATCGCCCGGTCGCTGGCATAGGGCGCTACGCCCATATCATATCGGCCTCGTTCTTGCTCTCCGCAAGGGGCTCTATCGCCGCGCGTCGGCGCTTTGCGGGCAACAAAATGAGCCTTATAGGATGCGAACCCAGGGCTGACGTGGGGATCGAGCCTCGCGCGAAGCCAGTGGACGGACGATCCGACCACGTCGCCCGGATTCTGGCGTCCACCCTGCTCGCGTGGACGATCCTGGCGATCGGGATTTTCCTGAGGCTCTACCAGTTTTCGATCGACCGCGGCCTTTGGGTGGACGAGGCGCGGGTCGCCCTGAACATCCTCGAACGATCTCCGCTCGAGCTGCTGAGGCCACTCGAGCACGACCAAGTGGCTCCCTTCGGCTTTCTCTGGCTGGAGAAGATCGCCGTCACCGCGCTCGGAAACAGCGAATACGCTCTGCGACTCTTCCCTCTCCTCGCCGGGATCGCTTCCCTGTTCGTCTTCCGCGCGGTCGCGAGACGATACCTCCTCCCCCCAGCGGCCAATATCGGGCTCTTCCTTTTCGCGGTCTCTCCGATGCTCGTGTACTTCTCCGCGGAGACCAAGCAGTACTCCCTCGACGTCCTCGTGGCCCTCGGTCTCTTGTGGATGGCGCTCCGATGGATGGACGGCCCGACCACCCTTTGGAGCTCGGTCGGGTTGGGCCTCCTCGGCATGGCGGCCGTGTGGTTCTCTCATACCGCCATCCTTCTCCTGGGTGGGTTCGCCGTCGTATTGGTCTGGAGGTGGTTCCGGCAGAGGGAATCCTCCATTGGGCAGATCATCCTCATTCTGGCCCTGTGGGGCGCCGGGGGAGTTCTGGGTGCGTTGCTTCCGCTGGTCGCCTTGCCGGAGGAAACCTCGGCGTACATGGACGAATTCTGGGCCGCGGGCTTCCTTCCCTTCCCGCCCGCCTCCCTCACCGAACTTGGCACGTATCCTTCACACATCGAGTGGCTCCTCCGATCTTCGCTGACGCTCTGGATTCCCGGTGTAGGGC
>JBOHRW010000200.1:0-55387 GCA_050732935.1 Gemmatimonadota bacterium | reverse complement strand
TCGCCCGAGGCGAGCCCCCCGCGGACCTCCGCCCGCGCCGCCCCGGTCACCCGACCGGTCAGGAGCGCGATCCGAACCGGGAGATCCCCCAGGAGCGCGGCGATCTTCCGCTGGTGCTGCTCGGCCAGGATCTCGGTCGGGGCCATGAGCGCCCCCTGATAGCCGCTCTCCACGGCCTTGAGGAGCGCCAGGAGCGCGACCACCGTTTTCCCCGCGCCCACGTCCCCCTGGAGGAGGCGGTTCATGGGGCGACGGGCGCGCATGTCGCGGAAGATCTCCGACAGGACCCGGCGCTGGGCCCGCGTCAGCTCGAACGGGAGGCTCCGCCCCAGGCGCGGCACGAGCTCCCCCTCCACCGCCATGGCGATCCCCGTCTCGGGCCGGCGCCGCGCGACCGCGCGCAGGGCCAGCCGGATCTCCCACCAGAAGAACTCTTCCCAGGCGAAGCGCCGCCGCGCCCGCCATTGCCCTTCGGGCTCGCGGGGATAGTGGAGGTCCTGGAGCGCCTCCCTGAGCGGCGGAAGGGCATGCTCCTCGCGGAGGCCGCGCGGCAGGGGGTCGTCGACCGCGTCCAGACGCTCCAGCGCAGCCTTGGTCCAGGCGCGGAGATTCCGCTGGGTGACGCCCTCGCTGAGCGGATAGATCGGCAGGATGGCCCCGGGCCGCTCCTCCTCGCCGAGCGGCTGGAGCTCGGTGGGCGAGATCTGGAGCTGCCCGCGATAGCGGGCGACCGGGCCGATCGCGTGGACCCGCCGGCCCTTCTGGAGCTGCTTGCCGATCCACGGCTGGTTGAACCATACGAGCGCCACCGCCCCCTCGTCGTCCTCGAGGAGGGCGGTGATCTGGGAGCGGGGCCCGCGCCCCCGGAACCGCCGTTCGTGGACCGTGCGCACGATCCCCTGGACCGCGACCGTCTCACCTTCCCGGAGCTCGCTCAGGGGGACGGCCCGACGGACATCCAGGTAGTCCCGCGGGTAGTGGTGAAGGAGGTCGTCCACGGTGCGGATCCCGAGCGCCTCGAGCCGCTCGGCCATCCGCGGCCCCAGGCGCGGCAGTGCGCCGATATCGCTCGCCGGCGTGAAAACGGCGGGCGGCGCCACGCGGCGGCTCAGCGCAGGAGCCCCTCGGCGAAGCGCTCGGGGTCGAACGGGACCAGGTCGTCCGGTCCCTCGCCGAGCCCGGCGAACTTGACCGGGACGACGAGCTCGCGGCGCACCGCCACGACCACGCCGCCCTTCGCCGTGCCGTCCAGCTTGCAGACGACGAGCCCCGTCACCGGCAGCCGCTCGGCGAACGTTCTCGCCTGGACGATAGCGTTCTGGCCCGTCGTCGCGTCCAGGCAGAGGAGCACGTCGTGCGGCGCCCCTTGGAGCCGCGAGCCCGCCACCCGCGCCATCTTGGCCAGCTCCTCCATGAGGTCCTTCCGGGTGTGGAGCCGGCCGGCCGTGTCGACCAGGACGCAGGTGTGGCCGCGGCGCCCCGCCGCCTCGATGGCGTCGTACACGACCGCCGCCGGATCGCCGCCCGCCTGGCCGGTCACGACCGGCAGGTCGAGCCGCTCCCCCCAGCTCTGGACCTGCTCGATCGCCCCGGCGCGAAAGGTGTCCGCCGCGGCGAGGAGCACCGACTCGCCCTGGGCGGAGAGCCGCCGCGCCAGGCGCGCCATGGTGGTCGTCTTCCCGACCCCGTTCACGCCGACCAGGAGGACCACCGTGGGCGGGGTCGCGGCCCTCGCCAGGTCGCGGTCCTCGTCGCGGCCGAGGAGCTCCACCACGCGGTCGCGGACGAAGTCGCGGAACTCTTCCTCCGTCTTGAGCTTCCCCTTCTTCGCCTCGGTCTCGATCTCGTCGACCATCCAGAGCGTGGCCGGCACGCCGAAGTCGGCTTCCAGGAGCCGCTCCTCCATCGCCTCGACGGAGCCCTCGTCGACGCCCTTCACGAGAACGGCGACGTCCATCAGCGCGATGTCCTTGATGCGCCGCCAGAGACCCCGGCGCGGCCCGAACTCGCGGTCGGCCTCGGCGCGCTGGAGCGATTCGCTCACCACGAGGCGCTGGTCCGGCGGGCTCGATGGGCTCGATCGGCTCCGCGGACCCGGCGGGCCCCCAGGCGGCCCGCCAAGCGACTAGTTTTCGCGGTCTCGTGCATGCCGTCTACTTCCTCTCGGACGTCCACCTGGGGGCCGGCCCGCCGGAGCTGGATCGGGCCAAGGAGCGCGACCTGGTCGCGTTCCTGGCGACCCTGCGCCCGGGCGAGACGCTGTACCTCCTGGGCGACGTCTTCGACTTCTGGTTCGACTTCGGAGGCCCGCCTCCGGCCCGTTACGCCGCGCTGCTCGAGGCGCTCGGAGGGGCCGTCCGCCGGGCCGTCCGAATCTCGTTCATGGGCGGCAACCACGACTACTGGGCCCGCGCCGGCCACCGCCCCGGCTGGCTCGAGCGCGAAATCGGGCTCGAGGTCGCCGAGGATCCGCACGTCGTCGAGCATCAGGGGCTCCGGCTCCTTCTCTCCCACGGCGATGCCCTGGGCGGCCCGATCGGCGGATACCGGGCGGTGCGCGCCGTGCTCCACCATCCGGTCGCGATCCGCCTCTTCCGCTTGCTTCCGTCCAGGCTGGGCTACGCGATCGCCGACCGCACCTCGGGCTTCAGCCGCGACCGGCACGATGACGCCATCACGCGGGAGCACGCCCGCCGACTCCGCGAGGCGGCGACTCGCATCCTCGTCGAGGAGGACGTGGACGCGGTCGTCGCCGGCCATGTCCACGTCCCCGAGCGCCTCGAGACCCCGCACGGTCTCTACCTCAATCTCGGCGACTGGATCCTCCACCGCACGTACGGGCGGCTGGAGGACGGCGAGCTCATGCTGGAGACGTTCACCCCCCGGAAGTGACGATGGCACAGCACCGACGGTGAACCATATGCCACCCGGATAGCAGATAGTGCTACCATGCGCAACACGAAGGAACGAATCGATTTCAGCTCGGTCCCGCCGTCGCCACCTCGACCCCCTCGATCCTTCCACCGAGGAACCGCTGGCCCACCTTCAGGAACTGGTCCGGCAGATCGCTGACCAGGTACCGGTACTCGGGGCGCCCGTCCGCCCGGGCCAGCTCGCGCTCGGTCAGGAGCCCGGCCGTCTCGCGAGCCGTCTCCTCGGCCGAGTCGATGAGCGTGACGTCCGCTCCCAGCGTCTCGGCGATCACTGGCTTCAGCAGCGGATAGTGCGTGCAGCCCAGGATCAAGGTGTCGATCCCGTCGTCGCGAAAGGGCGCCAGGTACTCGGCGGCGACGAGGCGCGCCGCCGGGTGATCGGTCATCCCCTCCTCGGCCAGCGGCACGAACAGGGGACACGCCCGGCTCACGACCTCGAGCCCGGGACGGATGTCGAGGAGCGCCTTCTCGTAGGCCCCGCTGGCGATCGTCCCGTGGGTGCCGATGACGCCCACGCGGCCGCTCCGGGTGGCGAGGACGGCGGCCCGCGCGCCGGGGCCGACGACGCCCACGATCGGCAGCTCGAACCGTTCGCGGAGCGCCGGCAGCGCGTGGGCGGTGGCCGTGTTGCACGCCACGACCACGGCCTTCACGCCACGCCGGGTGAGGAGCTCGACGTTCTCGAACGAGAAGCGGGTCACGGTCGCCGGCGACTTGGGCCCGTAGGGGACGCGCGCCGTGTCCCCGAAGTACACCATCGATTCGTGCGGAAGACGCTCCATGAGCGCGTGCATCACGGTCAGCCCGCCGATCCCCGAGTCGAACACGCCGATCGGAAGCTCCCGCGTCATCACGGCCGGCGCCTCGCGGGGGCCGGCCTGGCCGGGTCGCGGCCGACCGGGAACGCCCATCCCGCCGTCACCCGGCCGACGGCGCTCCGCTCGACCTGGATCGGATCGAGCTGCGCCGACACGTAGGCGTCCACCGCCGCGAAGATCACCGACACGGCGAAGTAGGCATACCAGTCCTCGCGCCGTTCCTCGACTTCGGACAGCTCCGCCCGGATCGTGATCGCCTCGGGGCTCCTGTCGAAAGCCTGGGTCAGCGCCAGCGTGTCGGCCTGCAACGAATCGGGCGCCATGGCGAAGAACGCCTCGCGGGCGATCTGGAGGTCGTCCTGCAGGTCGAGCGACTCGAGCTGCTTCCGATAGCCGAGGGTGAAGAACGCCGTCTCGGCGGCCGCCCAGAAGAGGCCGCGGAAAGGATGGCCGGTGTAAAGCTGTCCCCAGCCGGGAATCAGGAAGGCGCGGATCGCCGCGTTGCGCGGGTTCTTCGGGAGGATGTCCTCGCTCGGGACCTCTGCCAGGCGCTCGGGCCCGCCCTCGGATCGGAAGCGCGGGGCGAGGATGGGCACCGTGTCGGCCGGGGCGACCGCCAGCGAATCGAGCTCGAGCGGCTCCGACGGGCGGCGCTCGGGCCGCGTGGTGTCGGCTGCCGTCTCGGCTTCCTGAGCCGTCGCGGGGGCGACCGCGATGGCCAGCCAGACCAGCCCCAGGGCGAGGATACGGATCGTCATCGAGATCACGGACCGGCCTAGCGGACGCGGATCGTGCGCGGCCGGACCCAGTCGTTGAGGTACCCCGGCGCGGCCGGGTCGGGTTCATCCGGCTGGGTGCGGCCGCGGGCGTCGATCGCACGCGATGCCAGCCGGTGCTCGCCGGGAGCGGCGTCCCACTCCCACCGCCACAGCCTCCACCCGTAGCGCGTTTCGGGACCCTCCAGATCGGCCTCGCTCCACGTACGGCCGCCATCGACCGACACCAGGACGCGCGCGACGGCGGCGCTTCCGGACCACGCCGCCCCCGCCACCTCGACCCGGCCGACCGCCAGCTCGGCCCCCTCGCGAGGGCGGGCGATCTCCGCCTTGGGCGCCACCCATTCGAGGGGCTCGCGATCCCCGGCCGGGGTCCGGCGCGTGTAGTCGACGGCCATGAAGTAGTCGTCGACCGGGGCGTCCAGGGGCTCGATGGCGACCAGCCACTTTACCGACGCCATCCCGTACCATCCCGGCACAAACAGTCGGGCCGGGGCGCCGTGGGCCGCGTTCAGACGCTCGCCGTTCAGGCGCAGCGCCACCAGCGTCTCGGGATCGAGCGCCTTCGACCTGGGGACGCTGCGTCGGAAGGCGATCTCGCCGGGGACGGCGGCGACCGGGCCCCGGTCCGCGCCCGTGAAGGCGTAGTGCTCGGCCTCGCTTACTCCGGCCGCGTCCAGCACGTCGGCCAGCGAGGGCCCGCTCCACTCCCCGTTCGAGACGGCCCCCTGGCCCCACTGCACTCCCTTCGCGGGCGGATCGTTGTAGCGCCGGCCGTTCCCCGCGCATTCGAGCACCGAGACGACGGTGCGGGCGGGCAGCTCCTCGAGATCCGTCAGGGACAACCTTCGCGCGCCGTCCTCGCTCCCGACACGGAGTCGCCAGGAGTCGGGGTCGATCTCCGGCGTCGAAAAGTGGTTCCGCACGTAGAAGCGCTCCAACGGAGTAATCCAGGAGCCCAGCTCGGCGAACGGGAACTCGCTGTTCTCGGGGTCGGTGGTGACGGGGATGCGGTCGATCACGCGGCGACTCCTGGCCCGGGGCCCCACCCTTTTCTTTGCGCCGTGTTCAAGTGGAATGGAACATGGCGCCAAGCTGTGAGGGTGCCCCTCGCTCGATCATTGCCGCGTGCCCATGTCCCGCGTCCGGATCGTGCAGGGATCCTCCCCGGGCACGTCGAACGAGATCATCACCTCCGAGGTGTACTGCGTATTGGAGGAGAACTGTCCCTCTTCGAGGATTTCCAGGCTTCCGAGAATCGGGTCCGTGACCGAGACATCTATCAAGAACTCGCCGGTCACCGTATTGAACGTGCCGGGAGGAAGTGCTCCCAGCTCTCCGAACGAGAAGACGATCTGATTTCCCTCCTGGATGATCTCGACCGTACCCTGGGTGGGCACATCGCCGCCGCAGGTGTTCTCCAGGATCTCGCTCGTCACGAAATAGGTTCCGGAGACGCTGAAGCCGTCTCCGTTTCCCGGATCCATGGGCCCGCCCCCGTCGCCGCCGCCGCAGGCGAGGGGGAGCATGAGCAGAGCCGACCCCAGCGCCGCTCGCAGGATGCTGCCACCTTCGTGCATCGATGCCTCCCGTCAGATAGTGAGCTCCCGGACGTCAAGATAGCGCACACTCTGCCACGCGCGATAACCTCACGACGTGCCCCGCCTCACCGGCCTCTTCGCGCTCCTGCTCGGCCTCGCCTGCGGCTCGATCAGCCTGTCGGATCTTCCCGCGCCGCGCCCCCTCCCGGCCCGGTCCTGCCTGGTGATCGGCTTCCTGGGAGGAAACGACCGGCGGGAGGACGAGACCAAGGGCGTCCGCCGGCTCGCCCTCCACCTGCGCGAAGAGCCCGGCCTCTACGCGGAGACCTTCGCGAACCGCCAGCTCGGGCTCGCCCTGCGCTTCCTCGAGGAGGCGCTCGATACCGACCGGAGCGGTAGCGTGGAGCCCAAGGAGGCGGACCGGGCCCACCTCGTGGTCTACGGTCAGAGCCTCGGCGGATGGGCCACCGTGGTCTTCGCGCGGATTCTCCACGGCCGCGCCATCCCCGTCCAACTGACGATCCAGATCGACTCGGTCGGCGCCGACGACGGCGCCATCCCTCCGAACGTCCGATACGCCGCCAATCTCTACCAGGACGAGGGGGCGGTGATCGCGGGTCAGCACCCGATCCGGCCCGTGGATGCCGGCAGGACGCGCATCGTAGGGGAATGGGAATTCGACTACGATCGCCCGCCTGGGAGCTTGATCGAGGTGGACGACCTGCCCTGGCACAAGACGTTCCTGCGCGTCGATCATGCCAGGATGGACCGCGATCCGCGCGTGTGGCGGACGGTCGAGCGGCTCGTGGAGGCCGCCTGCGCGAGTCGCGACCTGGAGCGGGAATCGCGGCAGCTCGACAAATGACCGCGCGAGTGGAAGCTGGGGCAGGTTCGACGAGCGAAGAATTGGCGGGAACGTGTGGGAATCGAACCCACCCCGGACGCGTCGCGCGCGCCCGATTACGGTTTTGAAGACCGCAGAGGCCACCAGACCCCATCCGCTCCCGAGAAGATGCGCCGATCCACGGTTGTCCCGCCCCCGCTCTCCGGATAATCTCTCGCGTCCGAACACGACAACCTCAAGGAAAGGAGAGAGCGTATCGATGGAGCCAAAGCGTTTCAAGGACATGGAAGTCGGCGAAACCATGATGCTGGCCAGCGAGATCATGCAGCGAACGAGCGTGAGCCAAGTCTACGAGAAGGTAGATGAAACCACGATCCGCCACACCAGAAGCGGTGAGACCCGCGAGATTGCGGGCGACGAGCTCGTCTACCCCTTCCAAACCGAGCACAGCGCCCCGCCGACCTGATCCCCGTTCCTACAGCCTCGCGTCCAGATACCGCAGAACCCGCCCCGTCGTGATCGCGACGAAAGGGAACAGCCCGCTCGTGTAGTGTCCCCACGGCGCCACGACCACGTGGTGCGGCCGCGCGTGCTTGCGGAACGCGCGGTGGAACCCCTCCGACAGATCGTAGGGGAAGGTGAGGTCGTAGCGACCCGTCAGGAGGAGCGCGTGAGCGCGCCGCGGGGCGCGGTGGACGAAGTGGATCGGGCTGATCGGCGCCCAGACGCGCCGCAGGGCGGCCTGCGAAACATGGGGCTCCAGCGCGGACCGGACGTGGCGCGTCGAGATCCCCCGCCAGACGACGTCCCCGAAGCTGCTCGAGACATGATGCAGGACCGCCACCCGGAAGCGCGGATCGTTGGCCAGCGCCAGGAACGCGATGCACGACCCGAGGCTCGTCCCCAGGAGCCCGATACGCTCGTAGCCGATGGTCTCCAGCCACGCCCGCGTCCTCCGCACATCGCTGACCGCCTGGCGGCCGGCCATCAGGGTGCGTCCCAGGTTGGCGCTCACCGCCAGATCGGCCCGCGGCTCGCCGGCCTGACCTCGATCCTCGTGATAGGGCAGGGTGAGCCGTGCCGCCGCGATGCCCCGCCGGGCCATGAGCTCGCACAGTCGGACATGACTGTCGGCGCCCGCATTCCATTGCGGCAGCACGATCATCGCCCGCCCGGTCCATGTCCGCGGCTTGAAGAACCGCACCGAGATCCGGTTGGTCTCGTCCTCGGGCGCCCGCACGGCGCTCGGGAAACGATAGCGCCCCTCGCCCGTCTCGTGGACCAGGGGCGGACGCCCGGGATCGGCGTAGAACTCCGACGGTTCGTGGACGATGTCGCGCGCGTAGGAGAGCAGGGTCCGCAGCGGGCCGACGCTTCCGGCGCTCAGCCCGACGTACTCCAGGCCCCAGTCGAAGGCGTGGGCGCGCCGAGCCTCCTCCTGCATGAACAGCCGCCGCTCCCAGCGATGCATCAGGGGTTTCAGCATCAATAGTGGTACCGACAGCGTTCGTCGGAATCCCGTCCCGTATTTCTCAGGCCGGAACGACGAGTTCCCTGCAGGCAAGGATCCGCTCGATGGTTTCGCCCGTCTTGTTGTTGGGGGTCGACGCACCGGCCGTGAGGCCGATCTCCACCGGACCATCCTGAAGCCAGCCTTCCGTGAGGACCTCGTCCTCCTGGCCCGGCGGCTTGTGGCGGATGATCGCTGCACCCTCGATGCACGAGGAGTCGTCGATGTGGAAGGTCGGCACCACCGCCGAGCAGATTCGGGTCAGGTTGTTGGTGTTGCTGGAGTTGTAGCCGCCGAGGACGATCATGAGGTGGGGCGGGTCCAGGAGCAGCTCGACCACCGCGTCCTGCCGCTCCTGGGTCGCCGAGCAAATCGTGTCGAGGGCCCGGAAATGCTCGTCGAGCGCTTCCTCTCCATGACGGTCGTGCATGGCCATGCGGAACTCCTCGGCCACGGCCTCGGTCTCGCGCATCAGCATGGTCGTCTGGTTGGCCACGCCGACCCGCTCCAGGTGGCGACGCCAGTCGAAGCCGGGGCTCGTGGCGTCGGCGAAACGCTCCGCGAGGCGGGCGACGTCCTCGTTCGTCGCGTCCCTCCCCTTACGGATGAACGCGGTGACCAGAGCCGTCTCCTCGAGATCGCGCACGATCAGGTAAGCCCCCCCGGGGTACTCGAGCGCGCGCGAGGCCGTGGACCGGGTCTCCTCGTGGTAATACTTGCCGTGGATGACGGCGGTAAAGCCGTCCCGGGCGAAGCGTTCGACGGTCTTCCAGACCAGCAGCACGGACCCGCAGGTCGTGTCGACGAGCACGCAGCCCCTCTCCTTCAGCCTTCGCATCTCGTCGGTGGGGGCCCCGAAGGCCGGCAGCAGGACGACGTCGTCGGGGCGGAGCGAGTCGAAGGTCACCTCGTCCGCGTAGCGTCCCGTCAGGAAACCGATCCCCTTGGCCAGCATCTCCCGGTTGACGTGCGGGTTGTGGATCAGCTCCCCCGTCAGGAAGATGCGCCGCTCCGGGAACCGCCGGCGGGTCTCGTAGGCGTACTGGACGGCCCGGTCCACGCCGTAGCAGTTGCCGAACTCGCGCGCCAGCCGGATCGTGAGCCCGCCGGCCTCGAGCCGATGGTCCGCGGCGACGACTCGGTTCACGAGATCGGAGTGGTAGGCCTCCGACAGCTCGCCCGAGACGTCGTCCTTGAGCCCGAAACCCTTGCGGTAGTAGAGCTGGTTCTCGCCGATCAGGTCGCTCATCACGGTGGAAGCTAGGAACGCCTGTCCGGGCCGACAACCGAGCACCGCGCTCCCGAGGCCGGCTCGGGCAGCGCCAGGCGCCAGAGGTCCGGCCCGGCGGCGATGGCCAGCGAGTCCCGCCACACCGCCAGGGCCCCGGGGATGATCGGGAACGCGAGCCGCCAGGCGCGGACAACCGGGACGTCCACCGCCACCCGCAGGAGGGCGGCGCGCGTGGCGCCGGCGGGATCGAGCCTGAGGATCCAGAAGACGCCGTCCTCCACCGCCGCGCCCGCGTATAGGGGCACGAACGATACCCGACCACGCACCTTCACGAGACGGGTGCAGTCGGGACACGGCTGCACGTCCGTGCGAGTCTTCTGCTCGAGCCGGACCTCGCCCCGTCGACCGCCGGCCAGCTCCAGGACCCACCGGCGACCGGTCGCTGTCTGCAGGGCCTGGACGGGGTCGCGCACAAAGGGGACGTAGAGGAGCCACGCGTCCTCCCCCACGAGGATGCCTTCGTCCTCGTGGAGGCGTTCGGGCCCGCGGAGAAGAAGGGTTCTCAGGAGATCGCGCTCGACGGGCAGCAGGGCCGCTTCGACGGCCCCGCTCCGGATCGAGCGGCGCAGGATGAGCGCCTGCTCGTTGAAGGCGGAGTGGACGAACGTTCCCCGCTCCAGCAGCACGATCGATGAATCGTGGCTCTGCCCCGGGAGCGTCGATCGGAGGACCGGGACGCCAGCGGGACGGTGATCGAATGCCTCGATCCGACCTTCCACGAGGCGGAGCAGGCGTTTTCCGAGCAGCGCGTAGTCGCGGCCGCCTTCCAGCAGTCGTTCCGTCCGGCCGCCGGCGTGGCGATGGAGCCCGCCCTCTCTGGCCACGACGAGGAGCCCGTCTTCGGCCGGCAGCAGCCGCCCGGCGTCGACGCCCAGATCGACCGGCGCCGGCAGGGCCAGAACGGGCAGGCGCTCGGGGCAGACGGCCTCGAGCGTATCGGATTCCATGACGACCGGCGCCGGCGACGGGAAGGAGGCCGGGCCCCCGTCGACCTCGACCCGGCAGGCGGCCAGAAGCGCGAGGCCCGCCAGCGCGGCCCGGAGCGACCGGCGGTCAGCGGGGCGCATCGCTCTCCAGCGGGGCGCCCGTCTCGACGATCAGCGCCACCGGCTCTTCCGTCTCGCCTCGCGCGCCGACGACGTAGCTGCGGTCCCCGGCCCGGGACGCTGCCACGAGCAGAAGCCCTGGAGGACCCAAAACCGTCCGGCCCGGCCGGCCCTCCGCGGGCCACCAGACGAGGACCTGCCGGCCATCCTCGCCGCGCCGATGTGTGAGCAAGTAGGTCCGATCGAGCTGCAGGAAGCCGAGCCCGCCGGCCGGCCGTGGCGGCGCCTTCACCACCCACCGCCTCCGATCCGGTCCCCCTTCGTAGCCCGCCTCCGATCGCCCCACGTCGGGGGCCGCGTACTCGAGGATCCGTCCCGGCCGGTCCGGAGCCTCGAAGACCGCCACCAGCGGCAGATAGAGATGGGCGACCCACAGCTCGCCCTCGATCACCCCGAGTCGGTACACCGACGGGATCCTGCCCGCAGAGGTCAGCTCGCGCGCCCTGCGGTCGAGCTCCGCCCCGAACAGGGCCGGAGGGGTCGTCCCCCCGAATCGCACGAGCGGGAATGTCCCGAACGGCAGCGCGCCGATGAACGCGCCCTTCCAGCGCACCAGGTCCACGGGCGTGGGCAGGGAGTCCGGCAGGGGCTCGGAGCCCAGCGGCCGTCCTTCCGTGGAGAAGTACTCCACCCGGGCGTTGCCGGTGTTCAGGATCCACAGCGTGTCTCCCACGATCCCCAGGGCCAGCGGATCCCGGAGCTCGCCCGGGCCAGGCCCCTTGCGGCCGATCGTCCGGCGATACCTGCCGCGGGAGTCGTAGGCGAAGGCCTGACCGGCTCCGGCGTCGAGCACCCACACGACGTCCCCGGCGGACTCGACGTCGACCGGCGCCCACAGATAGCCCTCGCCGGGAGGCTCGAACTCGCCGACGACCCGGAGCTCGGCCGGCCCCGCGTCCGGTCGCCGATCGCATCCGGAGACCGTCAGGATCGGGAGCGCCCCAGCGAGCAGCAGGCCGCAGGCCAACGCCGCGACGGCCTGCCCGCGGGGAGCCCCTGCTTCCGCCCCCCGCGGACCTCGGACCGCCGCGCGCTCGACCGGGCTTCCGGTCTCAGTCGTGGCAGTACTCGAAGCAGACCGTGCCCTTCCACACCACAAGGTCGATCTCCGAGCAGACCTCGACCCTCCACTTGCAGGAGGCCGCCTCGGCCGGCTCCGGCCCGAGCCATCCGGCCGGACCCGCCTGCCCCACGGGCAGGACGAGCAGGAGGGCGGCCAGAGCCGTCGACCTGATCAGATTGCTTGCCTTCCTGTTGCCTGTCTTGTTGCTTGCCGTCATGGCCACTTCCTTTCGCTTCGCTCCGTTGGGGCGAGGGCGGCCTTGCGCTTCCGCCAGCCGGGCCGGCCCCCTCCCTGGCCTGGCCCAATCGCAATCCACGCGGGCCGCCCCTCGCCGAATCGGCGTCCGCGGCGTCGCTCCCCGTGACGTTGCGGACTCCGGGATGCGGTCGCGGGGCACGCTTCGGGCCAGCCCCAAAGAGGGCCGCTCCAGGAATAGTCCAGGTCGTTGCGAGGAAAAGACTTGCCGCCTGGAGGCGGAAGCCGGACGAAGAGCGACGCTGGGGCCGACCTGACCGCCAGCGTCAATCCACCGACGGACGGACCTCCGCGGTGGCGGCCGGCAGGACCCAGTGCGGGATGTCCCATCCGGCCAGACGAGGATCGTGCGTGAAGAGGAGGATCTGATGCCGCTCGCCGAGACGCCGGAGAGCCCGCCCGGCGAGACCCAGCCTCTCCTCGTCGAAGTGGAGGAAGGGATCGTCCAGGACGAGCGGCAGCGCCCGGTCGGATGCCAGGCCTTGGACGACCGCGACGCGGAGCGCGAAGTAGAGCTGGTCCTGGGCCCCCCGGCTCAGGTCCGCGGCGGCCACGTCGAGCCGCTCCGGTCCGTCGACGAAGATGGCGAAGCTCTGCGGGTCGATGCGGACGTCGGTGTACCGTCCCCCGGACAGATCCTCGAATACCGTCGCGATGTGGCCGGCCAGACGCGCCGCGGCCACGCGTACGAACTCGTCCTTGCAGCCGAGCAGGGTGCGGTAGGCGAGGCGATGGGCGTCGCGCTCGAGCGCCGACTCCTCGCGGACCCGATCGAGGGCGTCGATCTCGGCGGCGAGCCGACTCGGGTCGTCGGTCGGGACCGGCACGGCGGCCAGCCGACGCTCCGCCTCGAGCAGCTCACGCCGAAGCCCGGCCGTTCGCGTCTCCACGCTCGCGGTCTCGCTCAGAAATCGCCGCTCGTAGTCCTGATCGTCCGCCAGCCAGGCATTCTCGCCCTGGATGTGGCGCTCCTCGAGCCGCAGGACGTCGAGCTGTTTCTCCTTGAGCTGCCGCCGTTCCTTCTCCATGGCGGCCCGGTCCCCCAACGCGCCATGGGTCTCCTTCATGCCGTCGAGCTGGTCGCGCAGGCGCTGGGCCTGTCGGAAGCGATCCCGCTCGGCGGCGAGATCATCCGTCGAGGCCAGGTCCACCTCCGTGGCCAGCTCCCGCCGTTTCCCCTCCAGCTCCACGACCTCCTCCCCCGGGCCGGAGACCTCGTCCGGGACCTTCGCACTCCGTGAGCGCAGGATCCAGCCGGCGCTGAACAGCAGGAGGGCGCCGACCCCGGCCAGACCGGCGACCACCGTCCAGGGCGTGCCCAGGAGAGCCGCCGCCCCGGCCGCCAGGATCCACGGCGCGGCGCTCCAGGCCATGATCCGAGCCCGGCGACGGGAAGCCGCCGTCCTGGGCTTGCGGCGCGCGGCCTCGTCACGCCCCCGCCGCTCCTCGATCTCGCGGTCCAGCCGTTCGATCTCGGCGAGCCGCTCCGCATAGTCCTCGGGCCTGCCGAGATAGCCGGCCAGGGGCCGGAGCTCGAGCTCGCGCTTGCGAAAGGTCTCCTCCCACTGCCGGAAGCGCCCCGCCCGATCGTCCAGCTCCGCGAGCCGGCTCTCGGCGGCGGCGATCTCGGCCCGGACCCGGCGCAGGGCCACGATCGCCTCCTTCGCGCGGCCACGCTCCCTGAGCTCCTCCTCGAGCCCCTCCAGGTCGGCCTTCGTCCGCTCCCGCGCCTCCTCGGCCTCGCGACGCGCCGTGGCCGCCGCGAGCGCCGCCTGGCGCCGGCGATCGAGCTCACGCCGGCGCGCCTCCAGCTCCTCGATCTTGCGGGGCGCGCGCTTAGCCTGCCGTGAGGGGTCGTCCAGGTCGGCCTGGGTGATGTCGTAGTAGCCCTCGGCCAGTGCCCCGAGCGCGGCCCGGAAGTCCGCCCGCTCGCCGCCCGAGAGCAGACGCAGGAGCTCGGCCTCCAACGGCCGGACGTCGGGATTGCCGGGCCCGATCAGCACGGTCTGATGGAAGATCCGGGGAGAGGAGAACCCCAGCAGACGCTTGAGCTCGGCGTGGTAGCCGGCGAGCTCCACGGATCGACCGCGCGGATTGGGCGATCCCTCCCAGCGCCCCTCGAGAGCGCTCCCGCCGTCGCCGGTCCGCCGCCGCCACTCTACCGAGACCTCCTGGCTGTCGAAGTCGCGGACGATCGTGCCCTCGGTGTCCTCCCCCAGCCGCCAGCGCTGGGTCACCCGGAAGAGACCCGACTCCCAGGGACGGCGCGCGTCCTCCCGCCTTTTGTCCTCGAAGCCGAAGAGCCCGCGGTGGATGGCCGACACGAGCGTCGATTTCCCGGCCTCGTTGGGCGCCATCACGATGGTCCCGGGAACGGGATCGGGCTCGAACTCGAAATCCCTGAGCCGTCCGAACCCCTCCACCCGCAGCTGGACGAGCCGCACATCCAGTCCCGCGCTCATCCGAAGACCCTGACCCCCAGCTTGACAGCGCGGTCGGCGACCCGCCGCTGGCGCACGTCCTGGGCCCTCTCGCGCTCCTCGACCAGGCGCCGGAAGAACTCCCCGCGAACGGTCTGCTCCTCGCAGAGCTGGGCGACCTTGCGGCTCGTCACCAGCGTGGTGAGGTCGGCGACCTGGATGTGGCCGTAGACCGCTTCGAGGTCGGCCGCGATCGAATCGGGGCGGAGCGGGATCTCCGGCTCGCCGACGAGCACGATCCGCCACAGCGTCTCGGGGGCGCAGCGCTCGCGGACGAGCTCCCGCACCTCCTCCTCGGTGGCCGACCCGCTGACGTCCAGCTCGCACGTCGATAGGACCCGGGAATGGACGGGGATCGGGCGCAGGCTCGGCTCCGGCGATCCCGCGTCCCACTGCACGAGGAGCGCGTGGCGCGGGCCCGGCTCGGTCCAGTCCCGGCCCTCGACCGATCCGGGATAGGCGCCCAGAATCCGGCCGCCTTCGTCCTTGAACGCGCGGTGGTTGTGATAGTGGCCCAGCGCCAGGTAGTCCATGCCGAGTCCGGGAAGATCCTCCTCGTCGAAGGGGAGATCCTCCGGCGAGATGGTCCAGTCGGGTCGGTCGCGGCACGCGGCGTGGGCCAGCGCGACGTGGATGCCAGCCTCCGGGACGCGTTCGAGCGTGTCCCATCCCGCCGCCTCCCGTCGTGGGTCGCAGGCGATCCCGTACACCCACAGCACGCCCTCGTCCGCCTCTACGCGCTCGGGACCGGCGAAGGATGGCTCGTCGAAGAGCCGGTCGAAGGGCAGGCTCTCGCGGCGATACACGCAGTCGGGCTGGAGCAGGCTGTCGTGCGTTCCCGGGACCGCCAGGATCCGGATCCCCGCCTCCCTGAGGCGCGCCAGCTCGCGGCGCACGAGCTCGACGGCGCGCGCGTCGGGACGATGGGTGTCGAACAAGTCTCCGGCGATCAGAACCGCGTGGACGCGCTCGGCCAGCGCGGCTAGGACGGCGCGGCGGAACGCTTGGTCGACCTCGTCCCGGCGGCGCGCCGCGTAGCTCCCGAAGTTGCCGAGCGGCGCCGCCAGGTGCGCATCCGCCAGGTGCAGGATCCGAACGCTCACGGGGCCCCTCCCAGGCGATGCCGTCCGATGGCCTCGTGTCGCGCCCCTCCCGGGCCGAGCTCGCTCCTGTAGACGATCAGCTCGTCGAGCGTCTCCAGGCCGGTGTCCGGGCGCCACGCGCGCAGGTCGGCCAGGGTTTCGTCGAGCCCGCGTGGCGCCTTGACGCGGCCGAGCGTGAGATGCGGGCTGAACGCCCGGTCCTCGGCCGGGAAGCCGGCCTCCCGGGCGGCCTCCTCGACCCGCCCCGCCAGGTCGGCGAGCGCCCCGTCTTCGGCCAGCCTCAGCCACAGCACCCGGGGCCGACCCCACCCGGGAAAGGCGCCGATCGCGTCCGGCCGTACGACCAGCGGCCGGCTGGCCGCCGCCGTCCGCGCCAGCCCGCCTTCCAGGCGTCCGAGCCCGTCCTCGTCCGCGTGGTCGCCCAGGAAGCGCAGCGTCAGGTGGATCTTCTCCGGATCCGACCAGCGGACCGCGACCCCCCTCCCCCGCCATGCGCCCAGGGCCTCGGTCAGCGCCGACCGGAGCCGCGGTGGACACGGGAGGGCTATGAACGCCCGCATCAGCCGCCGCATCGCCCGTCGAACCAGCCGCAGATGCGTCCGTACACGGCCTTCCGTCCGAGATCGTTCAGGAGCTCGTGGTAGGCCCCCGGAAACTGCAGAGCGGTGACGTCGGAGGAGGACACGAAGCTGGCGTAGGCGAGGGCGTCGGCCCCGCTCACCACCGCGTCGGCCCGCGCGACCAGAAACAGGAGCGGGACCTCGACCAGCTCCGGGGTCATCCGGACCCGCTCCATGGCGCTCCCGATCTCGAGCAGGGCCCGGGCCGTGATCCGGCGATGGCGCAGGCCGTCCCGGCGCATCGCCTCGATCCGATCGGGATCCCGGGTCAGCCGCGCGGGATCCGAGTGCCGCGGCAACGGCATTCGCGGCGCCACCCTCGCCAGCGAGCGCACGCCCCACCCGTACCAATGCGGCATGCGTCCGGCGAGCGCCAGCAGAGGTCCGGAGAGCGCCATCCCGGCCAGCGCCTCGTGCGACCCGCGGCCGGCGTAGGCCAGCGCCACCAGACCGCCCAGGCTGTGAGCCAGGACGAACACCGGCAGCCCCGGGTACAGGTCGGCGCTCACCCCCACACAGCGCTCGAGGTCGTCCACCAGGTCGTCGAAGGCGAAATCGCCCCGCTGACCGGGCGTCCGGCCGTGGCCGCGCTGGTCGTGGCCGGTGGCGTGGTAGCCCCGCCCCATCGCGAAGGCGATCCACTCGGCGTACTTCCCGAGGTGCTCGCCCATTCCGTGCACGGTGACGACTACCCCGCGGGCGCCGGGCGCCGTTTCGCGGTTGTCGAAGCGGACCAGGGCGCCGTCGGCTCCCCGGAGCCAGCACTCGGAGGTCTTGAGGATCACGACGGGGGCTCTCCGCGCACCTTGCGCAGCAAGAGCGACATGGCGGCGATCGTGGCCCGGCGTCGCACGGCGTCCCGCGAGCCCGGATAGTCGAGCTTCCGGAGCCACGTCCCCTCGGGTGTTCCGACCCCGCAGTACACGAGGCCGACCGGCTTTTCGGGGCTGCTTCCGCCGGGTCCGGCGATGCCGGTGACGGCGGCGCCGACATCCGCCCCGAGCCGCTCCCGGACGCCCGCAACCATCTCGCGGCACGTCTCCTCGCTGACCGCCCCGTGGACCGACAGGGTCGCCGCGGCGACCCCCAGGAGCGACGTCTTGATCTCGTTGGCGTAGGCCACCACACCCCCCAGGAAGTACTCGCTCGATCCGGCCACGCCGGTGATCTCCGCGGCCAGCTCGCCGGCCGTGCACGACTCGGCGACCACCAGCGTCCAGCCGCGGGCGGAGAGCGCCTTTCCCAGCGCGGCCGCCAGCGTCGTCCCGTCCTCGCCGTAGAACCAGGGCTCGATCCGCTGTCGGATCGCGGCCGCCAGCTCCGCCAGGCGGCTTTCGGACGCCTCGGCGCTCAGCCCGGTGACGGTGAGCCGGATGTCGACTCGACCCAGGTCGGGGAGGAACGCCACCTCGACCGGTGCCGCCGCCTCGACCAGATCGTCGACCTTCTCGGCGAGGGCCGACTCTCCGATCCCGGCGGTGCGGACGAGACGCGAGCGCACCACCGACAGGGCTTCACCCAGCTCGCTCGCGATCGCCGGGAGAACGCCCTCCTCGAGCAGGGCCTTCATCTCGGCCGGCACGCCCGGCAGCACGAACAGGGTCGCCCGGCCGTCCTCGAGCACCAGCCCGGGCGCCGTCCCGTGTGGATTGGGGATCACCCGCGCCCCCTCGGGCACCTCGGCCTGGCTCCGGTTGGCGGGCGGCATGCGCTCGTATCCGAAACGGCGGAACTTCGCCTCGACCTCTTCCAGGAGCGCGGGGTCGACGCGCAGGGGACGGCCGTAGAGCCCGGCCACGACCGGGCGGGTGACATCGTCCCGGGTCGGCCCGAGACCGCCCATGGCGATCACCCACCGGGAGCGCCCCAGCGCCTCCTCGAGCACCGCCCTGAGCCGCCCGGCGTCATCCCCGACGTGGCTCGTGCGCACCACGCGTAGACCGATCTCCGAGAGCCGCCGCGCCACGTGCGCGCTGTTGGTGTCGACCGTCTCCCCCAGCAGGAGCTCGTTGCCGATGGCGACGATCTCGGCCTGGCTGAGGACGTCCCCGGCCATGTTCAGAGCCACAGCGCCGCGAAGATCCCGCCCACGAGCGCCGCCAGGGCCCCGGCAGCCACGTCGTCCGCCATGACCCCCCACCCGCGCGGCAGGTCCTGCATCCGGCCGACCGGCGGCGGCTTCAGGATGTCGAACACCCGGAACAACACGAACGCGAGCCCGGTTCCGGCCAGCGTGTGTGGCACGACGACCGCGGCCAGGCCCATCCCGGTCACCTCGTCGATGATGATCCGGCCGTCGTCCGGTCCCAGGCTCTCCTCCGCGCGACCGGCGGAAGCGATTCCGACCGCGGTCACGAGAACCAGGAGGGCGAGCCAGGCCCACCCCGGCACGGGGACCGTCCACCAGACGATGCCCACCAGCGCCGACGCGAAGGTCCCCGGTCCCCACGGCCAGTAGCCGACCGGGCCGAGCGTCGCGATCCAGCGGGCTCCGGTCACGCCTTCGAGTCCGACAGCACGCCCCGGTACGCGACCAGGTAGTCGAGGAGCGAGAGGACGGTCAGCACGACCACGAACCAGAAGGACACGTCCACGACCTCCAGGGTGTACCCGTGCCAGTGGTCGAACAGCGGCCCCCCGCTCCCGTCCGGCCGATAGCCGAGGTTGATGCGCAGGACCAGGAGCGAGCCGACGAACCAGTTCTGAACCAGCGCCTTGCTCTTTCCCCACCCGCGCGCCGCGATTACCTCGCCGCGGGACAGCGCGTAGCGCCGGAAGATCGTGATCACCACCTCACGGCCCAGCACGAGCAGGACGAGCCACAGGGGCAAGAGGCCGATCCCGAACAGGGGGATGAAGGTGACCAGCACGAGCAGCTTGTCGGCGATCGGGTCGAGCAGCTGGCCGAAGCGGGTGATCTCCCCCTTGTCGCGGGCCAGCCGACCGTCGACGATGTCGCTCACGGCGGCGGCCACGAACACGAAGAAGGCCAGCCACCGCATGACCAGACCTTCCTGGTAGATGAGCGCCGCGATGACCGGTGTCACCGCAATCCGGCCGACGGTGATCTTGTTCGGGGTGTTCAGTGAACCTAGAGCTCCCGGCGGCCCGCCAGGGCTTCGCCCACCGTCAGCTCGTCAAGAAACTCGAGGCTCCCGCCTATCGGCACGCCGCGCGCGATGCGCGTTACCCGTGTCCCGAACGGCTCCAGCGCCCGGTGGACATAGAGCGCCGTGGCCTCGCCCTCGACATCGGGGTTGGTGGCCAGGATGACCTCCTGGACGGGTCCCTCGCGGACCCGGGCCAGCAGCCGGTCGATGGTGAGCGCCTCTGGACCGACCCCGTCCAGCGGCGACAGCCGGCCGTGGAGAACGTGGTAGCGCCCGCGAAAGGACCCGCTCTTCTCGATGACGTGGATGTCGCTCGGCTCCTCGACCACGCAGACGACCGAGTCGTCCCGCCGTGGATCCCGGCAGAAGGCGCACTGGGGGCCCTCGGCGATGTTGCCGCAGGTATCGCAGAAGACGATCCGGTCCTTGACGCGCTGGATCGCCTCCGAGAGCCGGTAGGCCGAGTCCCTGGGTTGCTTGAGCAGATAGAAGGTGAGCCGGCTGGCCGTCTTGCGGCCGATCCCCGGGAGCCTCGAGAGCTCCTCGATGAGCTGCTCGACCGCGTCGGTCACCGCTACTCCGACATAACGGAACGAGGTCGCTCAAGATGTGCCATTTTCAGCGACCTTCAGACAAGGCCCGGGAGCTCGAGGCCGCCCGTGAGCTTCCGCATCCTCTCCGAGGCCATCTCGGTGGCCCTCGCCATCGCCTCGGAGACGGCCGCCACGACGAGATCCTGGAGCATCTCCACGTCCTCCGGATCCACGACCTGCGGGTCGATGCGGACCGCGAGCAGGTCCTGGCGACCGTTCACCACCGCCGTCACCATGCCCCCTCCGGCCGACGCCTCGACTTTCTGCTCGCCCAGCTCGGCCTGGATCTGCGACACCTGGCTCTGGAACTTCTGAGCCTGCTTGAGAAGGTTACCAAGATTGTTCATCTATGCGCAATCGCTCTCCTTTCCATGATCATCAAGGCTGGGCCGGTGTGGAGCCCTGGACCCGCACGACACGGGCGTCGAACAGGTCCACCACGCGCCGGAGCAGCGGATCCCCCTCGAGCCGCGCCTGGACCTCGCGCTCGGCCAGCTCCCGCCCGTTGGGGCGGCCGCGGGCCGGCGCGTCGGCGGGCTCCTCGGGAGCCGATCCGGTCACGCTGATCGTACCCGCGAAGCGCCACCTTTGATTCAGAACGACGGCCAGGGGGTCGAGCGTTCCCCGCTGCCGGAGCTGCTCGAGACGGAACCCGGCATCCGGCGGGACCACCAGGATGACCTCCCCCTCCGAGCAGCTCGAGGGCGTGGCTCCCCGCAAGAGAGCGGCCACGGTCGGGCGGCTCCGGTGCACGGCCTCGACGACCTCGTCCCACGTCTCGACCAGGAGCTCGAGGTCGAGAGGCGCCGCGTCCTGGGCCTTCGGCGCGGTCGCGGCCTTCGGGCTGGCGGAGGTCCCGGTGCGGGACCGTGGCCGCGTGGCCTCGGCACGTGACAGGGACCCGCCGGACCCGGGCGATCCGGTGGAGCCGTCGCCCCCCCCTCCCAGGGCCGCCAGCGCCGCCTCCACGTCGACCGTCCGGTCCAGAAGCGCCAGCCGCACCAGCAGGACCTCCAGGACCAGGGCCTGCTGGCTCGACCGCCGGAAGGTGCCCTCCTCGTCCGTGGCCAGGGTCAGCATGCGGAGCAGGTCTTCGGCCCCGAGCTTCCCGGCCGTCTCTCGATAGGCCTCGCGGTGGCGCTCGGGCACGTCCTCGAGCATCTCTAGGTCGCCCAGGGCCGCCAGCAGGCAGCTTCGGAGATGCTCCAGGAAGCCGGCGTAGAACTCCTCCAGATCGTAGCCCGAGGCCCGCAGCTCGCGCCCGAAGGCGAGCGCCCCCGCGGCGTCACCCTCGGCCAGGCGGTCGGTGAGCTCCAGGTAGCGCTCCTCGTCGGGCATGCCGATCAGCTCGCGCAGAGTCTCCAGGTCGATGTCCTCGCCGCCGAAGGCGACCACCTGGTCGAGCAGCGAGAGGGCGTCCCGGAGGCTCCCGTCGGCCTTCTTCGCGATCGCCCAGGCCGCCTGCTCGCCGAGCCGGATCTCCTCCCGACCCGCGATCTCCATCACCCGCTCGCGTATCGCCTCGAGCGGGATCGGACGGAAATCGAACCGCTGGCAGCGGGACAGGATCGTCGCCAGGATCTTGTGCGGCTCGGTCGTTGCCAGCACGAAGACCACGTTCCGCGGCGGCTCTTCGAGCGTCTTCAGGAAGGCGTTGAAAGCGTCCTTGGAGAGCTGATGCACCTCGTCGACGATGTAGACCTTGTAACGGCCCTGGGCGGCGGCGTACTTGACCGTCTCCCTGAGCTCCTTGATGTCATCGATCCCGCGGTTGGACGCCGCGTCGATCTCGATCACGTCCAGCGAGCGCCCGGCCGCGATGGTGCGGCAGTTCTCGCACTCCCCGCACGGCTCACCGGAGATCCCGCGCTCGCAGTTCAGCGCCCTGGCCAGGATCCGGGCGGTGGTCGTCTTCCCGCTCCCGCGCGGACCGGCGAACAGGTACGCCTGCGCCACGCGGTTCTGATCGAGGGCGTTTCTGAGCGTGCGGGTTACGTGCTCCTGGCTGATCACGTCCCCGAAGGTGCCCGGTCTGTACTTCAGCGCGAGCGGTTGGTGGGGCATCTCTGGGGCGGCGGCTCCGGCGGAGATCAGAAAGGCGGACAGGGAGATCGACGATCGTCAGCGCCTGGCAAATGCCCCAGGGTATCCGCAGCGACCCGGCCTTCTACGTACCGCTGCTACCTTCCGGTCCTGACGGGGTTGGTAGGGTCGAGCCCGGCGTGCCTGGGGCACGGGAAAAAGTAGCCGGGGGCTCCAGGAGAGTCAACGTCATGGAAAGTGAAGGCCGTCCCCGTCGGGTGGAAGATCAGGGGCGCGCGTAGAGAGGATCCGCTCCGCCTGCGACGATCCCTCTCTGGCGAAGACGGCAGCGAATCTGTCCTCGTAAACCACTATCCACGGCCTCTTTTCTTCAAGGAGGTTGTACACCGGTAGACCTACCGGCGTCAGCACGAGGTCCGTCTCATGCTCCCGAAGAAGCTCCTCCCAGTCACCCCGACCAAGAAAAAAGTTCAGGTTCTGCGAATGGATCTCCTCGCTATAGACCGTCTCACGCCGTCCATCCCACGAAACGGGGAAATTGGGTGCGAGGTGCCAGATGGCGTATTCGCCCCAGTCGAAGAAAACAGCCAGGTTCCCACGGGCTCCGCTGGCCTGGAGAGTGGAGACCGCCCGCGAGGGAAGGGGTTGCTGATCTTTATCGATCACCACCCCTTCCAGGCGCCCCAACGAGAGCAGAGCCATGACAACCGCCACACCCCATACCCCGGTGGAGAGCCACAACGGCTGGTCGTGCGTTGTCGGATTTCTTGCGCCAGCACCGTTCCACAACCTGGCGAGAGGGCGTGCTGATATGACGAGGGCGGCGATGATGAAGAGCGGAAGATGTCGTACGGCGAGAATGGGCAATGGCGCCATGAGCGCATAGACGATCCAGAGTCCCTTCGAAGGGGGTTTCCTTATGACCGCGATTGCGGTGACGGCGGTGATCACCAGATAGGCGGCCCCGTCAAGCGTCAACAGCTCTATGGGACCCCATTCCGTAATCTCTGGACGCGGAGCTGTCGCCGTGCGGAGCAGGAACTCCCATAGCTGCACGCCATATGGGTTCAGAAGCGTAGCCAGCAGGCTGGCCAGGAGACAGCCCGGCAGCGCCCACATCGGCACGCGTCTCGTACTGACGCCTCCGCGCAGTCGCTCGAAGAGGACGACGGTTGCCCAGACCCCGAGCACGAAGACACCGATCAGGAAGCCTCCATGAAGATTCACCCAGACCGCGAAAAGGACAGGTAGTCCCAGGAGCCAGCCCCATCGTCCTTCAGCGGCTGATTCCATGGCCAGCATGACGAGAAGGAATCCCAGGTACGTGAACAACTGCGGGCGTACAGTGAGGACCCCGACGCTCAAGGGATAGTAGGCGACCAGCAGCATGAGACCGGCTCGTATGGAACTCAGTCCCCGCTCGAGGAGATGGAGGTACAGGGCCGCAAACAAGGTCAAGGCAACGATCAGCTTCAGGGCCAGGAGACCGAACTCACCGCCGACCTGAAACGTGAGGGCGAGGATCAGCTCGGACAGCCATTCGTGATTGATCCACTCCTGGCCTCCCGACGTGTAGGAGTAGTCGTCCTGACGCAGGAGATCCCCGGATTGGAGCATATCGGACCCGAATCTCACGTGCCCCCAGAGATCCGGATCAGCGACCGTCTCGGTCAAGCCGAAGAAGACACTGGCCAGCACTGCGGCAATGATGGCCGCGTCCGACAGGCGGAGTCTGGAGAGCGTTCTCGATCCGTTCAAAAACTCGAGGACTCGATCCGTAGAGGCAGGAGCCTGCTGGTGAGCTGGCTAGCTCTCGTCCAGGAAGTAAGCCCGGCAGGCGTCGTCCAGGGTGCGCTCGTCGAGGGTCGGCTCGCGGCGCTCGTAGCGGGCCAGATCACAGATGTGGAGCACGATGTCCCGGGGATGGCAGCCGCGGGGCGGGATATGGCGACTGTCGTAGAAGTCATGGAAGATCAGATCCACCGCCTCGCGATCGTAGGCGATTCCGCGCGCCTCGCAAGCGCGACGGAAGATCTCCTCGTATTCCTCACGCGTCGGATTGTCCATGTGAATCTTGTAGTGAATCCGCCGAAGAAAGGCCTCGTCCACCAGCTCGGCCGGTTCGATGTTGGTGGAAAAGACGATCAGGCAGTCGAACGGCACCGGGAACGAGTGGCCCGTATGGAGGGTCAAATAGTCGACCCGCCGCTCGAGCGGCACCATCCACCGGTTCAGCAGTTCGTCGACCTGCACCATCTGCCGGCCCAGGTCGTCGATGATGAGAACCCCGCCGCTGGCCTTCATCTGAACCGGGGCGCGATAGAACTTCGTGTGCTGATCGTACTTCAAGTCGAGCAGGTCCAGGGTCAGCTCGCCGCCCGTGAACACAACCGGGCGCTCGACGAGGGCAAAGCGCTGGTCGAAGTTCGGCATCGGGGTCAGGAAGCCCTCATCGTCCGTCCGGTCGGGGGGACCGTCGTGGTGCATGGCGTCCCGGAGAACGATGATGCGGCCCTCCACCATGACGGCGTAGGGCAGGTAGATCCGACCCTTCAGCATGCGCGCGATCGATGTGGCCGTTTCGGTCTTGCCGTTCCCGGCGTGGCCGTAGAGGAAGAGCGAGCGCCCCGAGTTGACGGCGGGGCCGAGCTGGCGAAGGATCTGGTCGGGGAGCACCAGGTGCGAGAGGCAGGCGCGGATCTCCTCCGGCTCGATCACCATCCCCACCACCGACTGGCGCCGCACCCACTCGCTGTAGGTCTCGAGCGTCACGGGCGCCGGACCGACGTAGACGTTGCCGTCCATGGCCTCCTGGGCACGGGCGCGCCCCGCCGACGTCAGCTCGAAGACATAGGACCCGCGGCCGTGACCCCGCACCCCGACCACCTCCGCGAAGTGCCTCTGCTGCAGATCGAGGAGAACGTCGTCCACGATCTCGAACGGAAGCCGGAGCCGGTCGGACAGCCTCCGTCCGGAGAGCGCTCCCTGCACGTAGAGGTGCTTGAGGGCGAGCGCGCCGACACCCTCGGGCGTCAGCCCCGTCTCCTGGATCGAGGTCGGGACGGGCGGGACCTGGATGTCGGTGGCCCTGGTCGCCGCGCGGTTGGCCAGGCCGAGATCGAGCGCGCTCACATCAGGCCACCCAGTGACCGGACGATGTGCAGGATCGCCGGCACCAGGATGACGACCATCAAGGCCGGGAAGATGAAGAGGACCAGCGGAAAGATGAGCTTGATGGTCGTCTTGGCCGCCTGTTCCTCGGCCCGCTGCCGGCGCTTCGTGCGGAGCGCCCTGGAATGGACGCGGAGCGCGCGAGCGATCGACGTCCCGAAGCGGTCGGTCTGGATCAGCATTCCCACCAGCGACTTGAGATCGGTGCTCCCGCTCCGGTCAGCCAGGTTGCGGAGCGCCTCCTCCCGGGGCGTACCCGTCTGGATCTCCAGGTTCGTGAGCTGGAGCTCCTCGCTCAGCTCGGGACTCATCGTCCCCAGCTCCTCGGCCACCCGCTGCATGGCCTGGTTCAGACCCAGGCCGGCCTCCACGCAGACAACCATCATGTCCAGCATGTCGGGCAGCGAGAGCTGGATGATGCGGGAGCGCTGCCGTGTGCGGCGGCGAAGGACGTAGAGCGGCAGGAGCCACCCGGTCAGAGCCCCCATCCCGGTCATGAGCAGCATCCCTATCGGGCGCACGCCACTCAGCGACGTCAGCATGAACGCCCCGCCCGCCAGGCCGGCGACGAGGACCAGCCGGACCGTATAGTAAATGGCCACGGAGTTCACCTGCCGGTACCCGGCACGCGTCAGGAGAAGCCACGTCTCGCTCGTGTCGGCGCGAGTGTCGGCGATCCTCTCCCCCAGGACCTTCATCAGAGCTTCGATCTGACGACGCTTCTCACGCGTCCGCCGGGTGCGGCGCGGAAGGTGCCTGTCGCGCTCGAGATTGAGCGCCGCGAGGCGATCGTGGACCGCGCGTCCCCGGACCGGGACCACCACCGCGGCGACGAAGACGACCAGCATCACGGAGGTCATGACGAGAGCGGCGATCAGATACGGCATGGCCTCACACCTCGATGTGGACGACGCGCCGGATCACGAAGAAGCCCACGACCTGGAGGATCGCGGCGACAGCGATCAGCAGGCGTCCGATCGGCTCCTCCCACAGGATGGCCAGGTACTCCCGGTTGAGCGCGGTGACCAGGAACACCATGACGATCGGAAGTGCCACCAGTATGTAGCCGGTGAGTCGCCCCTGGGCCGTGTGGACGCGGATCTGGCGCCGTATCGTGAACCGCTCGCGGATCGTATCGGCCAGCGTGTCGAGGACCTCCGCCAGATTCCCGCCCACCTCGCGCTGAATGAGGACAGCCGTCGCGAAGATATGGACGTCGGGGATGTCCATCCGGTCGATCAGGCCGTACAGGGCCTCGTCGAGCGGGAGCCCGAACTTGTGCTCCTCGAACACCGTCCGGAACTCGCCGGCAACCGGCTGGGCGGCCTCGTCGGCCACCATCTGGAGACCGGTCGAGAAGGCGTGGCCGGCGCGGAGTGAACGGGAAAGAAGCTCGATCCCCTCGGCGAAGGACTCCAGGAAGGCGTTCTGGCGCTGCGTGCGCTTCCTGCGGACGTAGAGATACGGCAAGGTGCCACCCAGGACCGCCGCCGCCAGCGCCACGATCGGATTGTTGGTCAGGAGGAGCGCGGTCATCCCGAACGCCACCGAGGCCCCGACGGTCAGGATCATGAAGGTGCCCACGTTCCATCGCAACTCGGTCTGGTCGAGGAGATCCTGCAGGTCCATCAGGTGGGGCAGTCGCGCCGTCATCGGCTCGAGCCACGCGGGCACCCTGGAGACAGGCTTCCGGATCAGATCGTCGAGGGTTCGCGCCATGACGTCCTCGGTGCCGATCCGGCTGCGGATCTCCTGCTGACGGCGGCGGTCGACCCACCACTCCCAGAACGTGGCCGTGGCAAGGATCGCGAAGGCCATGGCCACGAAGGCCAGGGCCGCCGCTCCCCAGGAGGTCGTGGTCAGAAAGCTCATCGCCTCCCTCCCGCGGCGTGGCCGACGTCGATGTTGGAGAAGAGCGCGGTCGGGAGCTCGATGCCGGCTATGCGGAGCCGCTCCGTGAAGCGAGGACGGATGCCGGTCGCCTTGAACTGGCCCACCACCTCCCCGCCCTCGCCGATTCCCTGGCGCTCGAAAACGAAGATCTCCTGCATGGTGATGACGTCGCCCTCCATCCCGACGACCTCGGACACCGTGACGATCCGCCGCCGGCCATCCGCCAGCCGAGCGATCTGGATGACCACGTTGAGCGCGCTGGCGATCTGCTGCCGCATCGCCTTCTCCGGCAGGTTCAGGTTGGCCATCGACACCTGCGTCTCGAGGCGGGAGAGCGCGTCGCGCGGGCTGTTGGCGTGGAGTGTCGTCAGCGAGCCGTCGTGGCCGGTGTTCATCGCCTGCAGCATGTCGATCGCCTCCGCGCCGCGCACCTCGCCGACGATGATGCGGTCGGGCCGCATGCGGAGCGCGTTGATCACGAGCTGGCGCGCGGTGACCTCACCCGCGCCCTCCACGTTCGGCGGGCGTGTCTCGAGCCGCACCACGTGGGGCTGGCGGAGCTGAAGCTCAGCCGAATCCTCGATCGTGACGATGCGCTCGCTTCCTGGGATCGCGGATGACAGCATGTTCAGGAGGGTTGTCTTCCCCGCGCCCGTGCCGCCCGAGATCAGGACATTCAGCCGCGCCCGCACCACTCCCTGAAGGAGCTCGAGCATGGGCATGGTCAGAGTGTCGTAGCGGAGCAGGTCCCCGGCCGAGAGAACGTCCTTCTTGAACTTGCGGATCGACACGTGGGGGCCGTCGATCGCCAGCGGCGGGATGATCGCGTTGACGCGCGAACCGTCGGCCAGGCGCGCGTCCACCATCGGGCTCGAGTCGTCGATCCGCCGGCCCACCGCGGCCACGATGCGGTCGATCACCTGGATCAGGTGCTTGTCGTCCTTGAACCGGATGCCGGTCCGCTCGAGGCGGCCGTTCCGCTCCACGAACACGTGTCGGCCCGTGTTCACCAGGATGTCCGATACGGACGGATCCTGTAGCAGGGGCTCGAGAGGCCCGAGGCCGAAGATCTCGTGGAGGACCTGCTCGACCAGCCCCTCCCGCTCCTCGAAGTTGAGCGGGGCGGACTCCCGGGCGAGCATCTCCTGGACGACCTTCCTCACCTCGGCGACGACCTGGTCGCGCCGGTACGACTCCAGGTTGGTGAGGTTCAGGCGCTCCAGGAGCTGGCGGTGGATGTGGGTGCGGAGCTGAGTCGTGTCTCCCATCCCTTCCGGCAGCGAAGCCGTCTCCACGGCCGGCTGCCGATCGAACAGGGGAACAGCGTAGCGGTCTTCGGGCTCGCTCATAGGCCCTTTCCTCCAGCCGGCGAGGGTCGGACGATCTGGACGTCGCCCGGATGGGTCGCCGCACCCATCCGGTCCTTGATGCGGCCAAGCAGTGATCCCAGGCGTGTCGCTCGCCCCTCGGCCTCCTCGGCAGGGAGCCCGGCGATTTTTTCGGCCAGACCCTTCAGCTCGCGGGCGCTGGCGGACCCGGTTGTCATCGCCAGGGGCTTCCCCGAGTTCATCGAGTAGGCGACCGAGGCGTAATCGTTGGGGATGGTCCAGTAGACCTTCATCTCGACCGATTTCTCCAGATCGGAGAGCGAGATCACGCTCTCCGTCTGGTGGCGGTTGACGATCAGCCGGATCGGTTTGCCGCTGCCGGCCAGGCGCTCGAGCAGGGCCTGGGAGCGCTGGATGTTCTGGACGGTGGGCACGTCGGTCTGGGCGACGACGAACACACCGTCGGCCGCCTCCAGCGTGTGGACGGTGCGCGACGTGAGCGCCTTCGGGCTGTCGATGATGACGTACTCGTAGTGCTGCCGCAGCAGCCGCAGCACCTGGACCACCTGGTCGTCGTGCAGGGAATCGGCCATCTGCGGCCGGTACGGCGCCGCGAGAACGTCGACGCCGGACTCGTGGCGGGTCACGTAGCTCGCCAGGAGCCCCGTATCCACCCGGTGGAGGTTCTTCGCCAGGTCGACGAAGTCGTAGCGCGGCTCGAGCCCCAGGAAGACCGCCACCTCTCCCAGCTCCAGGTTGAGGTCCACGAGCACCGTCCGCTCGCCGGTCAGTCGATGCAGCTGGATCGCCAGGTTGGTGGCGATCGTGGTCGAGCCACCGCCGCCCTTGGGGCTGAAGAAGACGTACATGCGCCCCACCTGCCTGGCAGCGGTCGAGTGGGCGCCGAGACTCCGTCGCGAGCGCTCGGTCGCGGCCAGGAGATCCTTCTTCCGGACCGGCTTGGTGACGTACTCCGCGATGCCCGACTGCATCGCCCGAAGTAGAAACTCGGGCGAGAGCATCGGACCGATCCCGATGATTCGACGGGCCGCGCTGGCTTCCGAGATCATCTCGGCCAGCTGACACCCGAGCTCGGGATCGCCCTCCATGTCGAGCAGCACGACATCGGCCCCACGAGCCCGCAGATCGTCGAGGTGCCCGGCGCTGAAGTCGGCCAGCGGAACGGAGAAGGCGAGGACGAGATCCAGCTTCTGATGGACCTCGGGATCCTCCAAGGATTTTCGGACCTCCTCGTCGGAGGAGATCAGCACCCCATGGATCGCCTGTATCGTCATGCGTTCTCTACTCCACGAGTTGGACGAACTGGAGGCCGGGCACCCTGGGGCCAGGATCTCCCCCCACTCCCACGGCGAAGCCCAGGAAGCGGCCCATGACGTCGTCGCCGACCATCCCCTCGATCCAGATCTCGCCGAAGTTGTTGAAGACGATGTCTTGCTTGCCCTGCCCGAGCGGAAAAACCGTCGGATCGTAGAACGGAACGATCACCTTCCGTGGGCTCGACTCCCATGGCGTGAACTGGCTGCCCACGACGCTGTCCGCGCTCGAGTCCCACCGGGCGTCGGGATCCGAGCCGATCAGCGCGTTGATCCCCTGCCTCATCTTGCCCCTCATCTGCCCGGTTTCGACCTTGTAGACCGCGCCGAGCTCGATGATCTGCGGATGACAGTTGGCGATCGCCCACTCGTAGCAGCGCCCGCCCTGGCCGATGGGACCACCCGAACACTCGCCGCTTTCGGTCTGAGGAACGTCCCACGGATAGTACCATCCGGAGACCGCTGTCTCCCGGGGGTCGCCCACGGAGATCCGGACCTGCCGACCGCGGTCGTTCTGGTAGTCGAGACCGAAGCCGTCGGCCATCTGGCCATGGCCCGGCTCGCCCGCGTTCCGGTAGCTGGTACCCCAGCCCGTCTGGTCCGCCTGGTAGAACTCGCCCGGATCGTACGTCTTGTCCCTGTTCTCGTCGTTCCAGGCGTCGGGGATCGCCCACGGCTTGACGCACGTCGCAGCGGCCGCCTGGCCCACCCGGGCCGTCGCGACGGCGCCCACGTCGGCCTCGCTGACCCCGAACACGTTGGCGAACCAGGTCCCGACCGCGTTCCCCCGAGCGGCCTCCCGGCGAACGCGCACGGTGACCCGCCCGTTCGCCAGATCCACGTCCACGTCCTCGGGAAGGATGTTCGCCTGCTGGTTGAAGACCACGTTCATCTCGCCGAACTGGATGGCGAAGTTCTCCGCGCGATCCGCGTCGTCCGGCTCCGGAATCAGCGACTGCGCGCCCGCCATGGCCGCGGCATCGGCGGCCCGCTGGGCCTCGCTTCGCGAGTTCAGCAGCATGCCGACGTCGACGGCGAGGGCGACGACCGAGAGAAGCGCGGTCAGGGCGAGCGCCACCAGGACGATCGTCGCCCCGCCCTCCCGGCCCTCTCTCCCGTTACGCTCGCGTTCCATATTCCGGTCCCTTTACCCCTTTGCGTGCCGTGTTAGAACGATTGCACGGTGCGCTCGGCGCCGTTGTAGACCTCGACCTGGACGGCGCTCGGCGGCGCCGGCGTACGACGGATCCTCACCGGAGCCGTCGACCTGGGCTTCTCCACGCCGAAGCGGACCAGGCTGTTAACCTGGGCGCCCTGGGTGTCCACCTCCTCGTTGTCGAGCGTGTTCCGCAGCGCGAGATGGATCTGTCCTTCGGTGGCGGCCAGCGTGAGCTGCTCGGCTTCGTGCGGCGTGACGAGCAGGGTCACCAGCGGCACCGTCTGCGGGCTCCCCTCCGCGTCCCGCTGGATGATCTGGCCGGCTGTCAGGACCTGGACGTTCTGCAGGATGACGCGGGTCATGGCCTGGGCCTGCTCGTTGGCCTGGTTCAGCGTGACCAATACGTCGACCCGCGTTCCGGGGAGGACGAATCCGGCCACCCCGATCACCTCGTTCACCTTCACGCTCACCGCGCGCATCCCCTCGGGAATGACGATCGGGAGACCCCCGCCGGCCCCCTTCTCCGCGAGCTTGGTGAGAAGGAGGGGCTCGCCGGCCAGAACCTTCGTGATCAGCCCCCGGCCGACGACCTCCTCCGGCGAGCGGGCATAATCCTGGGGGACGGCGTCGCCCGGCCATTCGATCATCCGTACGTCGTTGGGGCCGACAACCGATCCCACGTCGAGATCGCGGGCTGCGACCGCCACGGACGCGGTCGAGGCCACCGCCGCCGTCGGAACGAGCGACGGGCGGTTCTGGAAGAAGTTCAGAGCCAGAACGCCGGCCGCCACACCCGAGACGGCGGCCAGGAGAAGAGCGATCCAGATCCGGGGTCGTCTCATTCGTCCACCTGCCTATTCGTGTCTCATGTTGACGACGCTCGTGAGCGTCACGGCGCCCGCGGTCGGTGAACCCGACAGCAGGCCGGCGATCGAGCTGATGAAAGGCATCGTGTGGTTCATCGTGAGCTCGATCGTGACCGTGTCTCCAGTGCAGGGCACACTGCACATCTCGAGGTCGCGGGATACGTCGGCCGGAGCGATGCCCGCGCTCGTCAGGTAGCTGTCCATGGTGGCATTGACGGCGGCCTCGCTGAAGGTGTTGGGGAGTACCGCCAGCCGGGCGCCTTCCCGGGCGGCGTTGGTCAGGACCTGCTTCCGGTTCCACGCGACGCCGAACTCGAAAATGCCGACCAGGAGCGCCAGCAGAATGGGCAGCACGATCGCGAACTCGGCCACCGATTGCCCGGAATCCCGCTTCGGTCTCTTCATCTTCGTCACCTTGCCATCCTGAGTGCTCCGCCTCGGATCCGTCACAGGAGCCAGACCGCGAGGGCGCCGATGGCGATCGGCACGGCGTAGGGAATGGTGAGCGCGCCCGGCGTCCGGATCGTCCTGCGTGGACGTTCTGCCGCCGATCCAAACAGGCTCGTCACCAGCGCTCCCGCCCCGATCATGGACTCGTAGAGGGCGCCCCGGTGAATCGCCAGGACGACCGCCATGGTCCCGCCCGCGAGCGCGGTGATCGCCAGCGCCACCAGAAGCTGCCCGGGTCCCAGGAACGCACCGACCGCCGCCAGGAGCTTGGCGTCGCCGCCCCCCAGGCCGCCCAGGGCGACCAGGGGCAGCGCGAGGAGGAGCGCGATCCCCATCCCGGCGAGGCCGAACGCGAGCGGCCCCGGCCCATCCAGCGCCCGCAGGCCGATCGCCAGACCGAGCCCCGTGACCGTCAGCGCGTTGGGGATCCGTCGCTCGCGGACGTCCCACCACACCGCCACCAGGACCAGGATCGCCAGCCCTCCCAGAGCGAGATTCGTCATCATCGTGTCGCCGGCCACCTCCTCACGTCCCCGACCGGGTCCGGGTCCGCCGACTTTCTACGGACCCGTGGCCTCTAGGCGGGACCCACCGTGATCTCAGCTGCCGCCGCCGCCGCCACCGCCACCGCCGAGCGGCAGCGCCTTGGTGATGTTGGCGAACGTATCCTCGATTCCCTGACCCAGCAGCGCCACGGCGCCGATCACGATCAGCGCGATCAGCGCGAGCAGCATCGCGTACTCCACGAGGTCCTGGCCCGACTCGTCGGTCCAGAATGCCTTCAAGAGGTCAAGCATGGACGGATTCCTCCGTTTCTCCTGGTTTTGCGGGGGGTGGCGGCCAACCTTCCATGCCGTGGTGCTCGCGTCCGGCTTCGCTCTCGTGCAGCGCGGATCGGGCGCCGACTTCGCGGGTCCTCCAGCGTCGCTCACGGTCACTCTTGAGGTCGGTCCGACGTCCCTCCGTTCCTTTCGGTTGGCCTGGTCGCGGAAAACCACGATACCACCCGGGTCGCGCTCTGTCAACGATCCGGCAAGGAGCTTCCCATTTATAGCAAAAGCTGTCCACGATCGCTCCGGCCACGGTCCGTCCTCCCCGACCGGGCCCGGACCTTGGCGACCGCCTCCAGAGAAAAGGCCGCGGACCGGGCTTGGGACCCGATTCGCGGCCGATGGTACGGGGGAAGCGCGGCGCCGCCGCCACCGGGCGGGCCTTCTAGCCGGCCGCCCGCTCTTTCATGGCCCGCCCCGAGCGCGTGGGGCCAGCCGGAGGGGGGCGCCGGCGACCCCGGACGCGCCGTGGCGGTCGGGAGAAAACTTCCGGGGGCGGTAGCCCACCCCCGATCTCGACGAACGCCCGCATCCTACCATGACGCCTTCTCGGATGTCAACGAAAATGAACCATAGTTCCGCATTATGTAATGAACCTTCTGTTGCGTTGTGTAATGCGCTTCTATTTTGGAGGAAGTTCTCTTCTGCTTCAGCCGCCGCTTCAGGCGAGGCGGAGGCGGGCGTGGATCGCGGTTCCCCCCTCCTCCCTCCGCTCGTACTCGATCGTCCCGCCCCATGCCTCGACGATGCGGCGCGTGATGGCGAGCCCCAGCCCCGTGCCCCGGGTCTTGGTCGAGAAGGAAGGCTCGAACAGCCGCTCCAGGCCCTCGTCGGGCAACCCGATGCCGTCGTCGATGACCGAGACCCGCGCCCACCCGGGCTCGGGATCGCGCTCGAGGCGCACGGTCACGCGCCCCCGGCCGCCGGAGAGCACGGCGTCGCGGGCGTTCTGGAGCAGGTTCACCAGGACGCGGCGGAACTCCTCCGGCTCGCCGAGGAGGAACAGCCTTTCCGGCTCGCCCTCCAGGCCGTAGCTCACGGCCTCACCGCCGCGCTCGAAGAGGGCCAGCGCGCCCTGCGCGACCTCCACGGCGTCGAAGGGCACCAGCGCCCCTGGATCGGGAACCGCGAAGCGCGCGAAGTTCCCGGCGATCCGCTCGAGACGGTCGATCTCGCTCAGCACCAGATCCAGGTTGGCGCGGAACAGCTCCTCGAAGTTGTCGGGCCGGTCGTCCACCGTTCGTTCGAGATGCTGCAGGGAGAGCTTCATGGGGGTCAGCGGGTTCTTGATCTCGTGGGCCACCTGGCGCGCCATCTCGCCCCATGCCAGGACGCGCTGGGAGGCGACGTTGGCGCTGATGTCCTCGAACGCCACTACCAGGCCTCGATCCTCGGAGCCGCCGGGCTCCCGGAGCCCGGTGAAGACCACATGGTAATGGCGCTCCTCGCCGTCCCGCCTGAGCACGAGATCGCGATCGGTCCGGCCACCCGAGAGCTGACGTGCGACAAGCGCCCAGAAGCGAGCGGCGACGTCGTTACGACGGGCGAGCCCGGACGCCCGCTCGCCGAGCACCATCTCGGGGCGCTCCCCGAGGAGCACCGCCGCCCGCTCGTTCAGGACGCGCACCCGCCCCTCCCCGTCGAGGGCGACGACACCGGCGCCCACCGAGGCCAGGATCGCCTGGACGCGGGACTTCTCCTCCTCCAGCGCGCGCTGGCTCGTGTCCAGCCGCTCGGCCATGGCGTTGAAAGCCTGCTGGAGACGCCCGAACTCGTCCCGCCGGGCGGGTGCGGGGAGCCGGTAGGCCAGCTTTCCCGCGGCGATCTGACGGGTGCCCTGCTCGAGAGCCCCGAGAGGTCGGGCCATGAACCGCGCCAGCCCCCACCCCACGACCAGCAGGAACACGATCGAGAAGGCCGACAGGAGGAACACCATCTCTCCCAGCCGCTGCAGATCGAGCCGGGCCTGGTCCTCGCGGATGAGGAGCGGGGTCGCCAGGACGTAGCCGGCGGGCGCCCCCGACTCGCGGAGCGGGCGATAGGCCACCAGGAAGGAACGGCCGCCCAGGCTCATGGAGTCGAACACGCTCGGACGCCCGCCCGCGAAGAGCTCGGTGTAGACCTCGCCCTTCATCCGGTCGGCGAAGAGGCGCGAGGCGAAGATCTCGGGACGACTCGAGGCGACCGCGCGGCCGCGCCAGAAGAGAATCAGATCCTGCTCCAGGACGTCGGCGATCTCCCGCAGGCGTGACGTCAGGGCGCGGGTCGTCCCCTGCTCGAGGACGGCGTCCTCCACGATCAGGCGACTCGCCGCACCCAGCCCTTCGGTGGCCGCCGTGCGGGTCGCCTCCAAGACCTCGGCGCGGGTCGCCCGGTAGCTCAGGACGCCGTAGAGGGTCAGCGGCACCGCCGCCACCGCGACGAAGGCGAGCAGGAGCTGGACGCGGAACGAGCGCAGCGGGTTCTCCGCCCGCGCGCGGCGCCACCATCGGGCGCGGGCGCGAGGATCGGTCCACCGCTCGGCGTGACCCAGCAACAGCCCCACGATCGCCGCGACGACGGCGAACAGGGCGTAGGGACGAGGGCCGGGGAGCAAGGGATCCAGCGGCAGGGCGAGCCGAACCCGCGTCCCGTCCGGCCGCTCGACGCTCGTCAGGAGCGTGCGTGGCGGGGGCGTCTCGGCCGGCTCCAGCGCCCGGTACAAGACGGGCTCGAAGGAGGCTTCGGAGCCGGCCAGGAGGTCGCTCAGGAGGAACGTCGCCCCGGGCGCCTGCCGGAGCTGGGTGGCGTCGGTCGACATCGCCACGGCGGCGCCCACCCGCTCCTCGCCCCGATAGACGGGCACGGTGGCCCACCAGATCCCGCCCTCCTCCGGGGACCCTTCCACCTCCACCTGCACCGCCTCTGCACCGGCCCGCTCACGGGCCCGCCCCGAGAGGTCCACCGTCGTCAGCGCGAACTGGCTCACGATCTCCCCGGCGGCGTCCACCAGGTAGAGACCGGAGGCGAAGTCGGGGGTCCTTAGCGGGCTCTGGCTCCATAAGAGCAGCGCCGCGTCCCGGTTGCCCTCCACGATCGCCCGCTCCACTTCGGGGCTCTGGGCCAGGTACTCCACCATCCGGGACATCGTGTACTGGAGCCATTGCGCGGACGCCTCGCCGATCCGCTCGGCGCGCTCCACCAGCAGCTCCTGTGCGGCCTCGACCCTGGCGCGCGCGAAGAGCGGAAACATGATCAGCGCCCCGAGCGTCACCGCCACCAGCCCGACCGCGGGACCCGCCCCACGTCCCGTGAAACGTCTCAGCCCGACCGCGTGGACGAGCCAGGCCGCCCCCGCCAGCCCGAGCGCGAGGAGCGCCCGGATGATCTCCGGTCGGCCGCGCATGGCCTCGTCGGGGAGGATCCACGCGGCGACCGCCAGGGCCGCCGCCGTCACCGCCGCCGCCGCCACCGTCCACCAGCGACCGGCGGGAACGCCGAGTGGCCGCAGGCCGGCGGCCAGCGCGATGATGACCACGGCGGCGAACAGCGCGAACGCCAGCAGGACCATCATGTAGTGGGGCGAGAAGAGGAGCGTCGGGCTGAAGAAGACGCTCAGGCTCATGCCCCGGACCGCGCTCTCCACGACCGGCGTCGCGCCGCGCAGGATCAGCCACGCCAGCAGGCCGACGGCGAGGAGGCCCAGCCCGGCCAGTCCAAGCGATCGATGGCGGCGCGCCGGAACGAAAGCGTACGCGCCGATCGCGAACAGCATCGCCAGACCGGCGGTGACGAAGAGATCCCCCGCCGAGCGCCCTCCCGGCCCGAACATCTCGACCGCGAACCCGAGCGGGCTGAACCAGTCGGCGGGCAGGAACAGGGCCAGGTAGCGGGAGCTCACGAGAAAGGCCCAGACCACGGCCACCAGCGCCAGCCGGCCGGCAACCGTCAGGAGGGCGCCGCGGCCGAGGTCGGGCCGGGTCGTGATCCCCCTCCGGGCGGCCTGCCAGACGGCCCCGAAGGACCAGACCAGGGGCCACAGGTAAAGCAGTCCCAGGAGACGCCGGGTGCCCGCCCGTCGCTCCTCGAGGAAGCGCTCGACCATGAAGCGCTCGCCCACCACGTGGCCCACCGCGCGCGCCGCCCCCATGATCGGCGCGCCCTGGCGGGCCGAGTCCACGGGCACGACCCGGAACGCCAGATCCTCCCGTCGCTCGAGGGTCGGCAGGACGAGGTCGGGGTCGGTGGTCCCTCCCAGCGGGCTCTGAACCCCCCACACGTCCTTGACGATGACCCGGAAGGAGTCCCCGCGGACAATCCATGGCGCTCCCGCGTAGCCCAGCGTATAGCCGGCGGGGCGGCGCACGACCGCGTGCTCCACGGGCAGCGCGACCGAGTCGGCGGGGAGGCGCTCGCCGCGCGGGTCCCCCCACCACGCCCGCAGGCTGCCGGCGGCGTCGTAGACCTCGAGCCCCACGCCGTCAGCCAGCCGGGAGCCGGCCGCCCGGCCCAGCGCGACGAACAGCTCGGGATCCTGCACCGTCTCGGCCGGGAAGCGCCGCGCCCGCTCGGACAATCGCGAGGCGACCCGCTCGGCGAGATCTCGGTCGACCTGGAGCCGGCCCTCCAGGATGTCTGCCACCTGCTCGCCCTTTTCCACGGCCAGGCGCCGGACGGCGTCGGCTCCACCCTGATTCAGCCGCCACGCCTCCAGGTGCACGTAGGCCCAGAGGGCGAGGAAGGTCAGCAGCAGGGCGTATCCCGCGCGCAGGCTCCAGCGACGCGGGCGCTCGAGCGCGAACGCCGCCCCGACCATCCCGGCGGTGGCGAGCGCGAGGGCGATGCCCGGCGGACCGGGACCGACGACGAACACGATCCCGGCGAGGGCGGTCGCCGCGACGAAGGTCTGCGCGGCGCGGCTCACGGGCGGCTCACGGACGCGTCTCCATCCGCGGGCTCGCCTCCGACTCCGGGCGGGTGGCCACCACGAGGCCCCGGGCGCCAGCCCGCCGGGCCGCGTCCATGGCGGCCACGACGCGGCCGTGGGGAACGCTCCGGTCGGCCTCCAGCGTCACGTCGGTGGTCTCCTCCGCGCGGAGGCGCGTTTCGAGAACCCTGGCGAGGTCTTCGAGCGGCACCGGCTGCGACCCCACGAAGATCTGGCCGTCGGCGACGATCCGCACCGTCACGACGGAAACCTCGGTCTCGCCCGAGCCCGCTTCGGGGAGCGTCAAGTCGATCCCCGGTCGCTCCAGGAACGTCGAGGTGACGACGAAGAAGATGAGGAGCAGAAAGACGACGTCGATCAGCGACGTGACGTTGATCAGCGCCTTTCGCCGGCGGCCCTTCTCAAGGCGCATCGCTCAACGTATGCATGCGCTGGATGAGCCGGTTCGTGTGTCCCTCGATGTCGAGGACCAGCCGCTCCGCCTTGCCGGTGAAGTAGTTGTAGAAGACGAGCGCGGGAATGCCGATGAACAGTCCGGTCGCGGTCGTGATCAGGGCTTCGGCGATCCCCCCCGACAGGTTCTGGGCCTGCCCCGCGCCCTGGCGCGAGATGATCTCGAAGACCTCGATCATGCCGAGGACGGTTCCCAGCAGGCCCAGCAGGGGCGCGATCCCGGCCACCGTCTCGAGCGCGCCGAGGCCGCGTTCCAGGGCGGCGATCTCCTGCCGCCCCTGGACCTCGACCCGCTCACGGATCTCGTCCTTGCTCTCGGCGTGGTTGTCCAGCGCCACCTGCACGATCGTCGAGAACGGTCCCGGATAGCGCCGACAGACCTCGCGCGCCCGCGTGATGTCGGCCGGGTCCCTCAGGCTGTCGATCACGCTCACGATCTCGGGCACGACGACTCGCGGTCGACGGAGCTTCCACGACCGTTCGAGGATGACCCACAGGGCCAGCACCGAGCACGCCGCGAGCGGGATCATCGTGATGCCGCCCTCGCTCAGCGTCTCCCACATCGCCCTACCGCGCCGGGGGCGAGGTGTTGAAATAGAAGCTCCCTGTGATCTCCAGATACGATTCGGGAAAGTCCAGCGGGAGGGGCTCGTAGTCGGCCGCTCCCTCGATCGCCGAGAGGGCCACGTGCTGCAGATTCCGGACGCCGCGGTGGTCCAGGAGCTCCAGGCTCGCGAGCCGGCCGTCGGGAGCGATGCGGAACTTGACCCGCGTGGCCCACGCCGCCGTGCCGTAGTAGAAGGCCGGCGGCGGGAACACATGCCGCTCGATCCGGCGCTTCAGGCGCTCCATGTAGGGCCCGAACTCCCAGGCGGTCGTGTTCAGGCTGTAGCTGGAGCCGGCCCGGGCCCGGGTCGCGCGCTGGTCCGTCTCCGGGGCGGGAAGGCGATCACCGGGGGACGCCCCCCGTTGAAGCACCGAGCCGAGGCCCGGCCGGACCGGCGCCATTCCCGCCGGCTCATGCGAGGGCGCGGCCGCCGGCTGGGGCTCTCTCGATTCCGGCTCTCCCGCCGTCGCGGAGGCGACCGCGCCCGGCTGCGCGGGGCTCCCCGCCGGCCGGGGGCGCTGCGGGATCGCCGTCCGACCCTCCTGATAGGCTTCGCCCTCCGGTCGCTCGGGAGCGCTCGGCTGCGCGGCCCGGCTGTCCCGGGTCGAGACGAGCGGGGTCGGCTCCTCGGGTGCCTCCTCTGGGGCTTCGGGCGCCTCCACGAAGGTGAAGCGGAGCGGCGGCTCGTCCGCCGGGGTCCGCTCCGCCTTCGCCGGCACGAGGTCGAGGCGGCCCCAGACGGGGGCCACTGCGAGGGCGTGGACGAGGAGGGCGAGCGCGAACGCCGCCCGGGAGGCCCGGTCGCGCAACATGGGAGGAATATAGACCCCCGCGCGAACGCCGCCGTTCCCGCCGTCGCGCTGCGGCCGCCCCGGCGCGCAAGCGGGCGCTTGGAGCGCTGTCGAGGCACGACCCCTGCCGGACCGGTATTCGGGGGATGGGGCTCGGCCCCGGGAGAATGGTGTCGAGGATTCGACGAATCGGTCTGCGGCGGGAGCCGGGGGGCGGCTGGCCCCTGGATCAGCTGTTCGTGGGGGTGGCGACTCTGCGCACCACGCGGGAGCTCTTTCTGCAGCGATCCTGGAGCCCACATCGGCCCTGGGATCTGGCGCTCTGGAGCGGCGTCACTCCGCAGGGATCAGCCGACTCGCTGGAGCGTCTCAACCGGCTGGGGCTGGTAACGATGCTTCCGTCTGGTCGGGCGGGTCATGCGCCATGGTTCAGACTGGACCACAGCTATCCGTTGATCGGGCCCCTCGCCGAGCTGTTCGAAGCGGAGCGGGCTCTGTGCCGCCGGCGCCCGGAGCGAGCCCCGCGCCCTCCCTAGCCCCTGACGAACGCCTGGAGGCGTTCCATCGCCCGATGCTGCCGCAATGGGTTTCGCTCACCCGTCGCGCGGCTCGCGATGTCGCTGGCCAGCATGACCAGGAGCGCCAGCCCGAGCCACCACCGCAGCAGCCCCGGCCCCAGGCCCCATGCCTCCAGCGTGACGAAGCTCCCCATCACCAGCAGGTGCGGGCCGATCAGGAGCCATTTCTCCTTCGCCCACAGCGCCAATCGCTGCGGGCGGGTCATCAAGGCGCCCGGAGCCCCCGAGGCCCCGGCCAGCAGAGCCGCCGGGCCGGCCGCGGCCAGCAGAGCCAGGGAGTACACGGCTGTGATCGGCAGCAACAGGATCTCCTGCCAGGCGCGCACGGGAGGCTCCCCCGCCATCGCCCGCCGCAACGATCGGTTGCGGGCGCGATCGAAGGTCTGGAAATGCTGAACGACGTAGCCGTGCGCCAGGTTGATGCGCTCCATCTGCCCGGTGGCCTCATCGGCGTTGCCGTTGGCGGCGGCCCGGTCCGGGTGATAGGTCTTGGCCCGGCGACGATAGGCGATCTGGATCTCCTCGAGGGTGACCGGCGCGAACAGCCCGAGGGCCCGGAGCGACTCCCGGTAGACCAGCTCGTCGTACTCCACTGCCGGCACCGGCTTCTGTCGGGGCGGCTTCTTCAAGGTGGTGACGCGCATCCGATCCGCGCGAGCCGGACTACGCTCCCCGCGGAGGCGCGGGTGACGGCGGCGCTGAGGGCGGCGCCGCGACCACGGGCTGGCCCGCCTCTTCCGCCAGATCCTCGCCAGCGATCATCTCGGCGATGCTGCCGATGGGGGACTGCACACGACCGCCATAGTTGTGCTCGGCCGGATCGGGCACGTACTCCTCGTCCGGCATGTCGAGGAAGTACGACTTGCAGGCGCGGTCGAGAAGGTCGATGGTCAGCTCGGGCTTGAGGCTGAGATACCGCGCGTTGTCGCACATGTGATCGATCAGGTCGCGTGGATGACACGACCTCGCAGGCAGCGGGATCCGCTCGTAGTACTGCTTGAAGATGTACTGGACGCGACCGGCCACGAACGGGATCTGCTTGGCCACGCAGCAGCGTCGAAAGATCTGCACGTACTGATCGTAGGTCGGGCTCGGCACGTAGATCTTGTAATGGATGCGCCGCAGGAACGCCTCGTCCACGAGCTCGGTCGGGTTGAGGTTCGTCGCGAAGATGAGCAGGCAGTCGAACGGCACGGGAAACTTGTGCCCGGTGTGCAGGGTCAGGAAGTCGATGCGCTTCTCGAGCGGGACGATCCACCGGTTCAGGAGGTCGCGCGGCCGTACGCGCTGGCGACCGAAGTCATCGATGATCAGGACACCGCCGTTGGCCTTCACCTGGAACGGCGCCTGGTAGATCTTGCTCGTCGTGTCGTACTGCAGATCGAGGTCCTCAAGCGTCAGCTCGCCGCCCGTGAAGACGACCGGCCGGTGCACGCGCGCGAAGCGCTGGTCGTGACTGGGCGCGCTCTCGAGCCAGTCGGGATCGTCCCCGTTGCGGCCGCTTTCGGCCCCGTCGGGGAGATTCCGGTGGTACACCGGATCGTAGACCACGACGATCTGGCCGCCGACGTCGATGGCATACGGAACGTAGAGGTCGCCGCCCAGCATCCGGGCGATCGATTCCGCCAGGTTTGTCTTCCCGTTGCCCGAATCCCCGTAGAGGAACATCGACTTGGCCGAGTTGATCGCCGGGCCGAGCTGCTCGACGAACTCGGTATCGAGGACCAGGTGGCCGAACCCGGCCTGGATGCGATCCACCGTGATGTGGACCTTCCGGATGGTCTGGATCTCGACCCACATGCGATAGAGATCGAGCGGTACCGGGGCGGGGCCGACGTACTGGTTGGCGCTCATCGCCTCGCGCGCCCGGGAGCGTCCCTGGCTGGTCAGGTCATAGAGATAGCTCCCCCGACCATGGCCGGTCGCCCGGCGGACCTCGACGAGCTGCCGCTCCTGGAGGTCCTGGTACAGGTCGTCGAGCAACGGGAAGGGCAGACGCAAATCCCGCGAGAGCTGCTTCCCGGTGCAGGCGCCTTTGATGTAGAGGGTCTTGACGATCAGATCGTTGATGGATTCGGGCATCAGGCCCGTCTCCTCCAGGGAGGCGGGCACCGGAGGATTTCCCGTCCGTGCCGGGGGGACCGGGGCTGTGGCCGTACCGTGACTCGCTTTCATCGCTCCTCCTCGGAGAGCCGGCACGTGAGCACGTCGCCGACCTGGGTTCCCGTTTGCGCCAGCGTTCCCGGCGGCAGCTCGATCGCCTTCCTGGCCGGTTTGTGGAAGCGCGTCCGACGACCGGGCGCGAGATCGGGATAGACGGCAACCACGGCGCCCGAGCCGTCCACGAACGCGACGTCCAGCGCCTGCTTCATCCCGTGCATGTGGATGGCCTTGCAGGGTGCCAGGACGAGACCTTGCCCCGCCTCCAGCCGGCGGCCGATCAGCCCCCTGAGCCGCGGCCACCAACGGTCGGCGAGCCAGATGCTTTCGCCGAGCTCGCGCCCGCGGGTCTGGTTGACAACGTGCAGGGTCTTCACAGCAGGCCGCCGAGCTGCTCGAGGATGTGGAGAACCGCCGGGCCGAGGATTACGACGAACATGGCCGGGAAGATGAAGAGCACGAGCGGGAAGACGAGCTTGATCGTCGTCTTGGCCGCCGCCTCCTCGGCGCGCTGACGGCGCTTCGTGCGCAGCGAGTCGGAATGAACGCGGAGCGCGGTCGCGATCGAGGTTCCGAAGCGATCGGTCTGGATCAGCATGGCGGTCAACGACTTGAGGTCGCCCACGCCTGACCGATGACCGAGGTTCCTGAGCGCCTCGTCCCGGGGCGTACCGGCGCGGATCTCGAAGTTGGTGAGCATCAGCTCTTCGCTCATCGCCGCGCTGACGTGCGCGATCTCGTCCGACACCCTCACCAACGCCTGGTTGAGGCCCAGGCCGGCCTCCACGCACACGACCAGCAGGTCGAGCGTGTCGGCCAGGGCGTGCTGGATCTGGAGCTGGCGCCGGCGGACTTTCCGCTTGATGACGAAGCCCGGCAGGACCCAGCCGACCAGACCGGCGATCCCCGTGGCGAGCAGCGACTTGGAGAATCCGGCTCCGGTCAGAGTCCCGACGAGGAACCCCCCCCCGGCCAGGCCCAGGATCGTGACCAGCCGCAGCCCGAAGTAGACGGCCACCGAGCGCCGGCCGCGGTAGCCCGCCCGGAGCATGAGCTCCTGCATTTTGGACCACTGCACGTCGCGCTTAGCGACCCGTTCCCCGAACGCCTCGAGGATGGACTGGACCTTCTCGCGCTTCTCCTGCCGCCGCCGGCGATCGAGCGAATAGTGGAGCGTCGCCCCGGCCTCCAGCTCGGCCAGCCGCCGGGTGATCGTCCGCGAGCGGACGGGGGCGAACGTGGCCAGCCCGTAGACGAGGGCGGTCACCGAGATCATGACGAGTCCGACGACGAGGTAGAGGAGCATGGCGGCCTGCCTAAATCTTGATGTTGATGATTTTGCGGATGATGAAGAACCCGATCACCTGCAGCACCACCGCCACGGCGATCAGGAGCCGCCCGACCGGGCGCTCCCACAGGATCGTCATGTACTCGCGGTTCAGCATGTAGATCAGGAACCCGACGCCGAGCGGCAGCGCGGCCAGTAGATACCCCGTGAAGCGGCCCTGCGCGGTATACACCCGGACCTGGCGCTCGATCGTGAACCGCTCGCGGATCGTGTAGGAGATCTTGTCCAGGATCTCGGCCAGGTTGCCGCCCACCTCGCGTTGGATCAGGACGGCGGTGACAAAGATGCGCATGTCGAGCAGCTCGATCCGGTCGGCCAGGGCAAGCAGCGAATCCTCCAGGCTGAGCCCGAACTTCTGCTCCTCGAACACGCGCCGGAACTCCATCCCGATCGGCTGGGGCGATTCATCGGCGACCATCTGGAGGCCCGTCGAGAAAGCGTGACCCGCTCGGATGGCCCGGCCGAGGAGGTCGATCGCCTCCGGGAAGTGCTCCTCGAATGCGCGCAGCCGCTTGGTCTTCCGGCGCCGGACATACATGTAGGGAAGGGTAGCGGCGAACGCCGCCACCGCGATCGCGATGTACGGGATGCGGGTCAGGAGGAGGATCACGAGCCCGAAGGCCGTCGCCACCCCAGTCGTGATGAGCAGAAAGGTTCCGACCCGCCAGTTCATGTCGGCCTGGTCGAGCAGGTGCTGGAGGTCGCGGGTGTGGGGAAGCCGGGACACCACCGGCTGCAGCCACGCCACGTCCTTGACGGAGCCATCGCGGAAGAGGTCCCCGAAGGGATCGCCTCCAGGCGTCCGCTCGCCCTTGGCCATGCCTTCCAGGCGGTCTGTGATCTCCTTCGTCCGCCGGCGCTCGCTGAACCACTCCCAGCCCAGAGCCAGGAGCATCACGACGCAAGCGACCGCGGTGAAGACGATCACGGCGACGGTAGTGCTCTCGGTCATGCCGGGGCCGCCTGCGAGAAGCTGTAGTCAGCGTTGGAGAACATCGCGGTCGGAAGCTCGATCCCGGCCGTGCGCAGCCGCTCGGCGAACCGCGGTCGGATGCCGGTCGCCTTGAACCGCCCCATGACCTTGCCGTCCTCGCCGATCCCCTGACGCTCGAAGGTGAAGATCTCCTGCATCGTGATGACGTCGCCTTCCATGCCCACGATCTCCGAGATCGAGGACAGCCGACGAGTGCCGTCGGAGAGGCGGCTGACCTGGATCACCACCTGGAGCGCGCTGGCGACCTGCTGGCGCATGGCCTTCTCGGGCAGATTCAGGTTCGCCATCGAGATCATCGTCTCGAGACGCGATAAGGCGTCACGCGGGCTGTTGGCGTGCAGCGTGGTCAGCGACCCGTCGTGGCCAGTGTTCATGGCCTGCATCATGTCGACGGCCTCTGAGCCACGCACCTCACCGACGATGATCCGGTCGGGCCGCATGCGGAGCGCGTTGATCACGAGCTGACGCCCCGTCACCTCGCCCAGGCCTTCCACGTTCGGCGGGCGTGTCTCGAGGCGCACCACATGCGGCTGACGGAGCTGCAGCTCGGCCGAGTCCTCGATCGTCACGATGCGCTCGTCGCGGGGGATGGACGACGACAGCACGTTCAGCAGGGTTGTCTTCCCCGCGCCCGTGCCGCCCGAGATCAGCACGTTCAGACGCGCCTTGATGATTCCCTGGAGCAGCTCGAGCATCGGCGGAGTCACCGTCTCGTATCGCATCAGGTCCTCGGCCGAGAGCGCGTCCTTCTTGAACTTACGGATCGAGACGTGCGGCCCGTCGATCGCCAGCGGCGGAATGACCGCGTTGACGCGCGAGCCGTCGGCCAGGCGGGCGTCGACCATGGGGCTCGAGTCGTCGATCCGGCGGCCCACCGCCGAGACGATCCGGTCGATCACCTGCATGAGGTGCCGGTCGTCCTTGAACCGCACGTCCGTCTTCTCGATGCGACCGCCGCGCTCGATGAAGATCAGCTTGTAGGTATTGACGAGGATGTCCGAGATGGTCGGATCCTGGAGCAGAGGCTCGAGCGGGCCAAGACCGAAAATCTCATGGAGGACCTGCTCGACGAGCGCCTCCCGCTCCTCGTAGTTGAGCGGAGCCGCCTCGCGGTCCAGCAGGTCTTGCACGACCTTGCGGATCTCGGCCACGACCTGGCTGCGGTCGTACGAGTCGAGGTTCGAGAGGTTGAGTCGCTCGAGCAGCATCTTGTGGATGCGGCTCTTGATCTCATGTGCGTCGCCAGCCGTCTCGAACTGCTCGTCGAGCTGAACGAGGTTCTCGGCGGGGGCTGGACGCGGATCGGGATCCGGAGCCGACTCCGTGTCCTCGACGGCCTCGTCCGTCTCGGGCGGTTCCCACGGCAGACGCTCGCGGTTGACATCGCCCTCGGTAGTGAACAGGGGAACGGTGTAGGGATCCTTCGGGTTCATGCGTGCTCACCTCCAACGACGGCCGGAGGCAGCATGAGCGGATCCTGTTTTTTCCGCGACTCCGCCCCCATCATGTTTCTCAGGGGATCCACGATCGCGCGCGAGAACCATCCCTTGTTGCGCGCGCTCGCGGCCGGTACACCGGTGATCTTGGCAGCCAGTGATTGCAGCTCCTGCGTGTACGCACAGCTCTCGTCCAGGATCACCGGCCGCCCACTGTTGATCGAGTAGATGATGGATTCGTAATCGTTGGGCAGGGCCCAGTAGACCTCGAGGCCCAGCGCCCGCTCGACGTCCTCCAGCGTGATCTCGTTCTCCGCCTGGTAGCGGTTCACGATCAGCCGGAGATCCTTTGCCTCACCCACCATTCGCGTCATCAGGTGCTGGCAGCGCTGAATGTTGCGGAGCGAAGGCAGGTCCACGTTGGCTACCAGATAGATCTCGTCGGCCTTCTCGAAGGTGGCGACGGTGCGGACGGTGAATGAGTTGGACAGGTCGACGATCACGAACTGGTAGTGCTGCTTGAGGAACTGGAGGATCTGCTTGGTCTGATCCGCGGTGACGATGTCGGCCCGTTCCGGTTGGTAAGGAGCCGAGAGGACGTGGATCCCCGAATCGTGGCATTCGATGAACGAGGCCAGGAGGTTCGAGTCCATCCGGTGGAAGTTCCGCGACAGGTCGACGAAACTGAACCGCGGCTCGACTCCCAGGAACAGGGCGATCTCGCCGAGCTCCAGGTCGAGATCTACCAGCACGGTCTTCTTGCCCGTCATCCGATGGATCTGAACGGCGACGTTGGTCGCCACCGTCGTCGCCCCCGAGCCGCCCTTGGCCGAGAAGAATGCCATGAGCTTCCCCGGCTCGCGGCGGGCCGCCCCGGCCGGCATGACGGTCGCCGTTCCGGCGCTCCGCGTACCGATCTTGCGGCGCACGCGGTCGATCGCCGCCCCCATGACTTCCTCGGAGACCGGCTTGGGCAGGTACTCGCTGATCCCCGACTGCATGACCTGCATGAGGAACTCGGGCGACTTGTCGGTCCCGGCGGCGATGATCCGCACGGAGGGCGTGGCCTCCGAGAGGAACTGCGCCAGCTTGCAGCCCAGGATCGGATCCTCCTCGAGGTCGAGAAAGACCATGTCCGGGCCAACCACCTTCAGCTCCTCGAGATGGCCGTGGCTGATCTCGACGAACGGAACAAGGATCTCGAAGGTCAGCTCGACCGGAATCTTCGCCCCGTCGCCGTTGCCGTGGAATACGGCTCGGAACTGCGGGTCGGTCGAGATGACGGCGCCTGTTACGGCCTGACGATCCACGATGTCCTCAGTCGTTAGAGATGTCCGAGTTGCTCTGACCCACCGGCTCGTCGAGCGGCTCGATCCAGTCCCACGTGTCGGGCTCGCCCGGCGGGATGGGCGGGGCCTCGTCCGACGGCTGCACGAGCCGCGGCGTCACCAGCACCAGCAGCTCGGTCCGGTTCTGCCGCAGCTCGCTGGAGCGGAATAGCGGACCCAGGATCGGCAGGTCGCCGAGAATCGGGATCTTGTCGACGTTGTCGGTGATCGAGTTGTCGATGAGCCCGGCGATGGCGAAGGTCTGCCCGTCCCGGAGCTCCACTTCGGTCTCCGCCCGGCGCGACAGGATGGCCGGGATCTGGAAACCCGAGACCTGGAGGCCGTTGGCGAAATCCAGCGTCGAGACCTCGGGCGCCACCTTGAGGTGGATGTTCCCGCTGTTCGTCACCGTGGGCGTGAAGTTCAGCCGGATGCCGAACTCCTTGAACACGATGGTGACCGCGTTGTTGCTCCCGCCCTGGACCACCGGGAACGGGAACTCGCCGCCGGCCAGGAACGAGGCCTCTTTGCCGTCCAGCGCGAGCAGGTTGGGCTCGGCCAGGCTGCGGAACTTTCCGGTCGACTTGAGCGCGCGGATGAAAGCCGCGAACTTCGAATCGTCGAGGTCGAAGATCAGCAGGTTCACGGCGTCGACGAGGGTGCTCGGCGGCTGCTGCGGATCCGGACCGAACTCGCCACTCGGCGGCGGGATGAAGCGGCCGGTCGTGATGAAGCCGCCGTCGTTGGCGATCATGCGCTGGAAATTGGCCGCCAGGTCCCGCATGACGGTCCGGCTCACCTCGGCGAAGCGGACCTGGAGCAGGATCTGGTGCGGGGACGGAATGGCGATGTTGTTGACGACCATGGCCCCGGTCGCTTCGGCGATCTCGACCGCCCGCTGGGCGACGGTGCCGTTCGACACGTTCCCCGACAGGATGTACACGTTGCCGCTCGAGGAGACCTCGAAAGCTTCGCCCGGGAACAATGCGCGGAAGTGGTTCTCCAGGGACGCCGCGTCGAGGGCGACCTCGACGGGATAGAGCGTGCGACGCCCCTCCGCGTCCCAGATCACGAGGCTGGTCGTGCCGATCTCCTTACCGTTCAGCAATAGCTCGTTGGGTGACACGACGACCGCCTCGGCGACTTCGGCGTTGGAGACCGACACGCGTCGCATGGAGACCGGGTGGGTGACGAGCTGGGCCGTCCCCTTGGCCAGGCTGATCGTCCGACCCTCGCCGGAAACGGCGGCCTGTCCCGCCGCCCCGGCGGGCTGCGTCAGGCCATACACAGCGATCCCGAGAACGAGCGGGATCAGGCGCGCCGAGTAACGCAAGGGTTGCGCACGGAACATACGGGAGTGAGCTGGCATCTTGCCCTCCGCCTAGAAGGTGGTTTCCGAGCGCTCGGTGCCATTGAACGTCACAATGGTCGTGCCCGAGCGCCTGGGAGCCCCCGACCGGCGAACGCGGGGGGCGGTGTTCACCGGCTCGACGGTCTTCACCAGCTCGCCGGCCTTGACGCCCTCCGTCTGCACTTCCGCCATGTCGAGAGTGTTCCGAAGCGCAAGATGGATCCTGCCTTCAGTCGCCGCCAGAGTCAGCTCTTCGGATTCCTCGGGCGTGACGAGCAAAGTGATGACGGTCACCGTCTGCGGTGTCCCCTCGGCGTCCTTCTGGATCATCTGACCCGCCGTGAGGACCCTGACGTTCTGGAGAATGACCCGTGTCGTGGCCTCTTCGGCATCGTTATTCGGGTTGATCGTGACCAGCACATCGACGCGAGTGCCGGGCAGGACGAACCCTGCCACGCCAATGACTTCGTCGACCTTGACGCTGACGCCGCGCATCCCCTCGGGGATGACGATCGGCAGGCCGCCGCCCTCTCCCTTCTGGGCAAGCTTGCTGGTCAGTAGCGGCTCGTTCATCATCACCGGCTGGATCACTCCACGCCCCACTACCTGCTCGGGGCTGGTCGCGTATCCCACCGGCACGTTGGAGCTCGGCCATTCCACGATCTTCACGTCCCCCGGTCCGACCACCGAACCGAGCTCGAGCCTCTGGGCGGCCACGACCACCGGAGTCTGGCCGGGCGTGCCGGCGACGGCCGGCTTGTTCGACCTGTCCCCCAGGTAATTCATGGCCAGGTAGCCCGCCGTGCCGCCCGAAACGAGCGCCATGACGAGGGCCATCCACTTTCTACGTTTGCGTTTCATGGGTTGCCTCCCGTGTCCTCCCGTACGACTTGCGTGGGCGCTCGCGCCCTACTCGTGGCGCATGACGGCCGTGCTCTGGAGCTGGATTTGGCCCTGCATGGCCGTATCAGGCCCCTGAAGGAATGCAACTATCGGGCCTATGAAGCGGAACTGATACGGATAGGTGAGCTGCACGTTCACCGTCTGCCCAAAGGCCCCCGTATTGTTAGCGTTCTGCGTCTGGATCGTGGCGATGCCCGGATCGAGCCCGGCGCTGGTCAGGTAGGTGTTGATCGCGTTGGTGACGTCCTGGGGCGGCCGATTCGGGATGACCCCGGCGCGGGCCCCTTCGCGGGCGGCGTTGGTGATCACCTGTCGCTGGTTCCAGGCCATGCCGAACTCGAAGATGCCGATCACGATCGCCATCAGGATGGGCAGCGCGATCGCGAACTCGACCAGCGACTGGCCGCGCTCCCCGATGGCTCCGCGACGGGTGGAAGGGGCGAGTGTTTCGCCATTCACGACGGCCATCCTGCGAAGCCGTGAGTCACGCCAGCCATCCCGCGAGGGCACCCGCGCCGATCGCCACCCCGTACGGGATCGTCAGCGCTCCAGGAGTTCCGAGGCTGCGCGCGGTCGCGGGAGTGCGCGTGGCGACGTTCCCGACCAGAGCGCCGGCGTGGCGCAGGGTCTCCCCGAGCGCCCGCCGATGGACCGCGAGCGCCAGAGCCATGGCCCCGCCGACCAAGGCGGTCACGAGGAGCGCGACCGGCAGATTCGCCGGCCCGAGGAACGCGCCCACGGCGGCGAGGAGCTTGGCGTCGCCGCCGCCCAGACCACCCATGAGAACGAGGGGAAACGTGAGAGCCAGGCCGATCAGGCCTCCGAGAACGCCCGCCAGCAGCGTTTCGCCTCCGGGGAGTGCCCTGAGGACGAGCGCCGCGAAGAAGCCGCTCACCGTGAGCGCGTTGGGGATCCGCCGGGTCCGGAGATCCCAGACGACGGCGAGGACCACGAGCGCGATCAGGGCGACGGTGCTGAGAGCGTGGAGCATGGGCCTGACTCGATTCCTGAAGATTCGCTTTTGGGCAAGGAAAGCCGGGGCCCGTTCCCCCGTGCATCGGACCCCGGCTCCTCGGTGACGGTCCGCAGCAGTGCGGCCCGCCAGCAGCTTCGGGTCTTACGAACCGCCGGCGGCGCCGGTCAGCGCGTTGGCGATGTTCGTGAAGACCGTGTTGATGTTCTGTCCCAACAGAGTGACCGCGGCGATCACGACCAGCGCGATCAGCGCGATCAGGAGCGCGTACTCGGCCAGATCCTGACCGGACTCGTCGCTCCAGAAGGCGTTCCAGAGAGTCAGCATCGGTTTCTCTTCCTCCCGGCCCACTCAGGGCCAAGTGGGGGTTTCAGTTGAAGGGCAGGCCGTCAATGATGACCTGGTACAGGGACGTCATGATGGCCCCCCCTAGAAGCGTGACGGCGCCGATCACCACCAGCGCGATGAGCCCGATGAGGATCGCGTATTCCGCGAGGTCCTGTCCCTCATCGTTCCCCCACACGCTGCCGAGAGTCAGCGGCTCCACCGCTTCCCCAGTCACTGCGGGGGTCCTAGCTCGTGCGTTCATCTCTCTTTCCTCCGAGAGGTCAGGGTGGTTTCGGTTCCTCACGACCGGTTTGATGTGCAGGGTGCGTGCCACGAATCGTGGCTCCGGGAGCGCCGGGTGGCGTCGGAATTCGGATTCCATTGCGGCTGGAAGCGGGGTTCCACGATCGCGGAAGCGGCTCCCTCTTTTCTCGGCCCCTGGACCCCGTCCATGGTCCGCTCGGTGCCGCATGCGATCAGGCAAGTTCTTGTCCGACACGACGTTGCCCTATCTCAGGCGGAACTCTGCAACCGGGCTTGCAAAACGAGAGGCGATCCGCGATCGGAGGCCGAGCCGGGTACGGCTCGGCACGCGGGCTGTGCGGCACCCCGCTAGTCTTCGATTTCGTATTGCTTGATCTTGTTCAGCAGGCTCTTGTAGCTGATCCCCAGATCGGCCGCCGCGCGCTTCTTGTTCCAGCGCGAGCGCTCCAGGGCGCGCTTGATCTCGCGCTTTTCGACGCGGGCGACGGCCCGGGCGACCATCGCCTTGAGCGATCGTCCACTCTCTTCGTCGTCCTCGTCGAAGCTGTCGGCGGGGGTCTGCTTGCTCCCGAGCTCGGCCCGGATCACCTCTTCGTCTTCGATGACGAGGAAGCGCCGCAGGACGCGCTCGAGCTCACGCGTGTTGCTTGGCCACTGATAGGCCTGCAGGAATCTCAGGAAGCTTCCGCGCAGGACGCGGATGTTGGAGCCGTAGAACGGCCCGTACTTCTGCACGATGTGGGTCGCCAGCAGCGGAATGTCTTCGGGCCGCTCCCTGAGCGACGGGATCTCCACCCGCACGGCGCCGCCGGCCCGCACCCAGATCCGCTGCAGATCCTCGAGCCCCTCGCGGCTCATCGACGGGGCCTCGCAGCTCAGGATGATCCGCGGGTCGGGCTGCCCCGAGCCCTCGCGCTCGCGTTTCCAGTCTACGAGACGGGTGTTCACCTCCGGCGGCAGGAGCTCGATCCCGTGTATGTACAGCGTGCCTTCCTCGGCCGCCGCCAGCTTGCCGCCCGAGCCGTGCCCGAACAGCTCCCGCTCCAGAGCGGCCTTCGGAACGGCGTACGCGTTCAGCGCCGTGAACGGGCCGGACTCCCGGCTCGACAGGTTGTGGACGCCGTGCGCCAGGACCTCCTTCCCGACCCCCCGCTCGCCGTAGAGGATGATGGTGAGGGAGGTGTCCGCCACCTGGGTCAGCCGCTCGCGGGCGGTGACCACGTCCTCGTTGACGCTGAGCAGGTAGTTCGGGTGGGCCCCCACCTCCCAGTAGCCGCTGGCGGCGATCTCGGCGGCTGGGTCGAAGACCGCAGATAGATCCTTTTCGTTTTTCATCGTGGTCGGGGAACCGTGCAATTCCTATGCCGCAGATGGGCACACGGTTTCCGTTCGAGTGGAGGGTCGGAGTCCCCTTAGTGCGGTCCCTGGGAGAGGAGGAGCTGCACCTGCCCGTCCCCCCGGGCCATCCCCTCGAGCAGCGTCCGCCCCTGTTCCGGGCGGTCGCCGAAGAGGTGCAGGACACCGGCCACGAATCGACTGTCCGGGGCCTCGGGTCCGGCGCGCCGGGCGGAGGCGTCCAGGACGGTCTCGAACCGGTCGGCGTCCCCGTAGAGCTGCCTCCAGTCGAGGGAAAGACCGAGCCAGACGGGATACCGCTCGATGCCCTGGCGGAAGGCACGCGCCGCCTCGTCGTCCTCGCCGAGCTCGGCCAGCGCCGCCCCCAGTCCGAAGTAGCCGATCGGAAAGTCCGGCGCCGACTGGGTGACGCGGCGATACGCCAGGACCGCTTCTTCCGGGCGCCCGGCGACCATCAGCCGGTCGCCGCGCTGGAGCCAGCCCGAGGCGTCGGCCAGCAGCTCGGGCGTCCGGGCCGTGGACCACACGTCGCGATAGCGATCGTACAGCCAGCCGTCGTAGCTCAGCATTCCCCAGGGAGAGAAGAAGGGATGCGCGGAGAGCGCCGGCGCCGCCGCCGACAGGGCGAAGTATTCGCGCCAGGCATGCAGGCCGAATCCGTGCGGGGTCGTGATCCCCACCCAGACCGGCTGATAGCGCTCGGCGATGCGGGTCCACGAGGCCGGCAGGATCGCCGCCACGCGAACCCGGTCCCGAGAGGCGGCCGCGGCCCGGCTGGAGGCGTCGGGGATGGGGATGAGCTCGGGCTGGCCATCGGCGTCGTCGTCCCGGCGCTCGCCGGGTCGGAGGGGCTCGGCGGGCTCGAGGACCGGCGCGAGGGGACGGACCTCCTGGGCATGCGCGACCGTCCCCCAGCCGAGGAGCGCGGCAAGGGCCAGGCTCATCGCTGCACGGGTGGATCGCTTTGGCATGCCGCTACCTCCGGGTCTATCTTAGGTTTTTCATGCGGCGCTATCCAGCCTCAACCTTGCTCCTGGCCGCGCTGGCGGCGGGCTTCGCCTCCTGCGACCGGCGGGCGGAGGAACCGGCCCAGGATGTCCCCGGGCTGCCCTTCTCCGACGCCGTTCTCCCCGCCGACTCGTTCCACCTGGTCAGCGGGATCGGGGATACCCTGCGCTTCCGCACGTCCCAGGCCGAAGCCGGCACCCGGCTGGCCCGCTATCGCCCTGGCGCGGATGGCGTTGACAGTCTGGTGGCCCTGATCGAACCCCGCTCCAAGGTCCCCATCTCCAGCTTCCAGCATCGTCATCTCCAATCCGGCAGCGTCACCGCCCAGGTGCTTTACGGGCGCGGGTTCGACGGACAGGCGCGGCTCGTCCTGGCCACGTCGGAGAGCCGTGCCGAGGACAACATCCGCACCCCGCCGCCGGTGCTCGACGCGGCCCAGATCCCGCTCACACTGGGGGCCCTGCGACTCGCGGAGTCCGACTCCGTGAGCTTCAACTACGTGGCGCCCTTCGAGAAGCGCGCCCTGGCGGCACGCGTGGTGGTCACGAGCGACACGCTCGAGACGGCCGGCGGGAGCCTCCCCGCCTGGCGCCTCGAGCTCCTCGTATCCGGGCTCGAAGAGCGCTACTGGCTCGACGCCGAGCCTCCTCACCGGCTGCTCCGGATCGAGGAAGTGACCCGCGACGTGACGTGGAACCGACCCTGAGCCGCGGCCGGGCCGCGACCCGCTCGGTGGCCGCGCTCGCCGCCCTCCTCTTCGCCTCCCCGGCCCTCGCCCAGCGCGACGCGCCGGCGGCACTGCTGGCGGCCGCGCGCTCCGTGAGCCGCGAGGTGGCCGCGATCCGCGACCTGGAATGGCGCCGGCCGGTCGACTTCCGTATCAGCGACCGGGCGACGATCCAGCGCTACGCCCGGGAAACCCTGGACGCCGAGATGACGCCCGACCAATGGGCGGCCTACGAGGCGCTTCTCGAGCACTGCGGACTCCTTCCGGCCGGCGTCGATCTCCGCGATCTCGTGGTCCGGCTCTACGCCGAACAGGTGGCGGGCTACTACGAGCCCGACAGAAAAACGTTCTATCTGGCGGATTGGTTGCCCCGGCTGATCCAGCGCGCGGTGGTGGCCCACGAGGCCACCCACGCCCTCCAGGACCAGCACTACGATCTGGTCCGCTGGATGGACGAGGTCTCGCCGACCGCGGACGCCGCGCTCGCCCGCGCGGCCGTGATCGAGGGCGATGCCATGGTCGCCATGCTGGCCTATCTGCTGGGCCCCCTGGGCACGCGCCCCGAGGATTTGCCGGACCTCGACGAGCTCCTCTCCGGCGAGGCCGTCGCCCTGGGCCAGGGCTTCCCCACCTTCGCCGCCGCTCCGCCGGCCCTCCAGCGGCTCTTCCTCTTTCCCTATGTCGAGGGATCGGGGTTCGTGCTGGCGGGGCTGCGTCGCGGGGGCTGGGCGGCGGTCGA
>JBOHRW010000199.1:0-66255 GCA_050732935.1 Gemmatimonadota bacterium | reverse complement strand
CTCGAAGCCTGGCGCCGGGGACTGGAGGCCAGCCCCGACGACGTGACGCTGCTGTGGAAGACCTCCATCGGATTGTCGAGCCTGGTCGAGGAGACCCCGGGCCGCGAAGGTGACGAGGCCCGGCTCCGGGAGGCGATCGAGCTCGCCCGCCGCGCCATCCGCGAGGGTCCCCAGGTGTCCCGCGCCTACACGGCGCTGGCGATCGCCCAGGGCCGCTATGGGGATCATCTGGCCCACGTCTACCGGATCCAGAAGGCCCGCGAGGTGATCGAGCTCGGGCGCGGGAGCTACCACGCGATCGAGCGCGCCCGCGCGCTGGACCCCGATGACTACGCGCCGTACGTATTTCTGGGCACCTTCCACCGCCGGCTGGCCACCGTCCACCCCGTGGTCAAGGGGATCGCCCGGACCTTCCTGGGTGGCTATCCCGACGTGTCGCTCGACGAGAGCGTCGCGCTCCTGCGTCGGGCGGTGGAGCTCGACCCGGGGAGCGTAACCGCCTGCATCCAGCTGGCGCTGACCTACCGGACGATGGAGCGTGAGGAGGATGCTCGGCGGACGTACCGAGAGGCGCTCGAGCTCGAGCCCCGGAGCCGGCTCGAGCAGATCGAGCTGGATCGCGCACGGGAATACCTCGCCGGATCATCGTGACGCCAGCCGACTGGCGGGTCGTCCTTCTCCATCTCCGTTTCCCGTTCGTCTTCGTCCTCTCCCCGATCTACGTCTGGGGCGCCTGGGCGGCGCCGGGCTGGTCCGCCCGGACCACGCTGGGGTTCCTCCTCGTTCACCTCGCCCTGTATCCCGGCGCCAACGCCTTCAACACGGCCTACGACCGCGACACCGGCCCCATCGGCGGTCTGGCCCGACCACCCTCGGTCCCCCGCAGCCTCGCCGTCGGGAGCACGGCCCTCCAGGCGGCCGGAGCCGCGCTGGCCCCGATCGTCGGGTGGGGGTTCGCGCTGGCGTACGTGGCGCTGTGGGCGATCTTCACGGCCTACTCCCATCCCCGCACCCGATGGAAGCGCTCGCCGTGGCTATCGACGCCGGCGATCATCGTCGGGCAGGGTGGTCTGGGATGGTTCCTGGGGTGGAGCGCGGCGGGCGGCGCGTGGGTACCCGACGAACGGGCCGGCTGGTCGCTCGTCGCCGCGTGCGCGGCGGTCGCCGCTTTCTTCCCCTTCACCCAGATCTACCAGCGGGAGGCGGACGCGGCGCGGAGGGACCGCACGCTGGCCGCGGCCCTTGGTGTGCGGGGGACCTTCGTCCTGGGGGCGGCGGCCTTCCTGGCGATCGCCGCGTGCGGCCGGGCGCTGGAGCTGCCGGGTCTCACGGCTTATTCCCTGGTCGTGGCGCTGGCCGCGACCGGCATGGTGGCCGGAGGCCGGACGCCGTCCCATGGCCGGGTGATGATGGTGTCGTACGCGAACAGCGCGCTCCTTCTGGCGTACATGATCGTGAGGTGGCCATGACCGATCACGGGATCGCGGTGGAGTCGAGGGACGACGTCGACTTCCGGCCGGCACGCTGGCTTCCGGGACGCCACCTGCAGACGCTATGGAGCCGGACATTCCGGCGGGGTCCCAGAGTCGAGATGCGTCGCGAGACGTGGCGCACTCCGGACGACGATGAGATCCACCTCGATCTGGTCGACGGACCTCCGGGGAGCCCCCTCCTCCTCGCGCTCCACGGGCTCGAAGGGTGCAGCGAGTCGCGTTACATGCACGGTCTGCTGCATCAGGCCCAGAAACGGGGCTGGCGCGGGATGGCGCTCAACTTCCGCTCGTGCGCCGCGCCTCCCGGGAAGGGCCGCGGCGGGTTCTTGATGAACCATGGCTCGCGGCTCTACCACATGGGCGAGACCGGGGACCTGGACTGGGTCGTGGAGACGCTGGCCCGGCGGGAGCCCGACCTGGAGCTCGTCCTGACCGGGGTCTCCGCGGGGGGGAACGTCCTCCTCAAGTGGCTGGGGGAGCGGGAGAAGACGGCGCCCGGGATCGTTCGCGCGGCGGCGGCGATCTCGACGCCGTACGACCTCGCGGCCGCAGCCGACCATCTGGAATCGGGCCTCGGGCCCTTCTACACGCGCTACTTCCTGGGAAGCCTCAAGGAGAAGGCGCTCCGCTACGCCGAGCGGTACCCCGACGTGGTCGACGTGGAGAGAGTCCGCGCGGCGCGCAGCTTCCGCGAGTACGACGACGCCGCGGTGGCTCCGATCCACGATTTCGCGGACGCCACCGACTACTACGCCCGATCGTCCTCGCTGAATCTGCTGGATCGGATCCGGATCCCGACCCTGCTGGTCAGCGCCAGGGACGACCCGTTCCTGCCGGGGGAGGTCCTCGACCGGGTGCGCGAGCAGGCTTCCTCGAACGTGGAGTGTCTCTTCCCGCCGACGGGCGGCCACGTGGGGTTCGTGACCGGCCCTCCCTGGGGAGCCCGGGCTTGGGCGGAGGAACGGGCCGTCGAGTTCCTGTCCGACCGGGTCGATCGCCTGTCTTCGAGGCGAGCGGGCGATCCCTGTCCCTCATAGTGCGGCACAGACTATTGCGTGACTACCGGGACCGCGCTTAGAGTCGAAGCGTCGCGACCTTTCACCCCCAGACGGGAATCCACCCGGGAGGACCTCCCATGAGCCACTTCCCGAGAGCGCGGCGCCTGTGGCCGCCCGTTCTCCTGTTCGGTCTGCTGCTCGTGCCGGCTTCGCTCTTCGCCCAGGCGCAGGCGACGACCGGCATCATCCGCGGCACCGTGTACGATCCGGAAGGCGCGCTCGTCACGGACGCGAACGTCATCGTCACGCATCGCGAGACCGGCCTGCAGCGAACGCTCGCCACCAACGACGTCGGCATCTTCGTCGCCCCGCAGCTTCCGACCGGCCATTACGACGTGCTCGTCCAGTCGCCCAGCGTGATCGGCGACGCCGCGGCGGAGGAGATCGTGGTGCGTCTGGGCGAGACCGTGAACCTGGAACTCCGGTTCCAGCCCCTCGAGGTCCAGGAGATCGTGGCCGTGGTGCAGGCGCCGGTCGTGGATCCCACCGACGTGAGCTCCTCCCAGCGGTTCGACGAGGACGTGGTGGAGAACCTGCCCAACAACGGCCGGAACTTCCTCGACTTCACGCTCCTGACACCGGGGGCCGCCATCGTCCAGGGACCGGACGGAGATGAACTCACGTTCAACGGCCAGCGCGGGATCTTCAACAACGTCTCGGTCGACGGAGCCGACTTCAACAACCCGTTCTTCGGCGAGCAACGCGGCGGCCAGCGGCCCGCCTTCACCTTCAACCAGGACGCGATCGAGGAGATCGTGGTGGTGAACGCCGGCGCGCCGGCCGAGTTCGGCCGCTCATCCAGCGGCTTCGTGAACGTGCTGACGAAATCGGGCACCAACGAGTTCGAGGGGACGGCTCACTTTTTCGGTCAGGCCGATGAGCTCTCCAGCGACTTCGCGCGCGGTGGCGGCAACCCGAACTTCGACCAGCAGCAGTTCGGCTTCACCCTGGGCGGGCCGCTCAAGCGGAACAAGGCGTTCTTCTTCCTGTCGTACGACCAGCAGGAGTTCGACCAGACCAAGCAGACCAACCGCTTCGCTCTGGTCCAGCAGCCCGGGGAGCTCCAGAAGCTGATCGACTTCTTCGAGGAGCGCTTTCCCCAGCTCGCCGAAGACTTCGGCCCGATCAGCCGAACCGACGACGCCAAGGCCTTCTTCGGCAAGCTGGACGTGATCCTGAACGACCGGAACAACTTCGAGATCAAGTACAACTATACCGAGTCCGAGCAGCTGAACGGCACCTTCGACGTCGACTCGTGGGGCCGCAGTGCGAACGGCATCGAGCGCGACGAGTCCAACGCGATCAACGCAGCGCTCCACAGCCAGCTCTCGCCAACCCTGGCCAACGAGTTCCGCTTCCAGTGGGCGCGGGAGGACCGGCCGCGGCCGTACGAGGGTCCGGAGATCGCGCCGGGACAGCCGTTTCCGGACACCGGCGCCGACTTCGTGGACGGCTTCCGCTGGGGCCTGCCGTTCTTCCTGCCCATCGATCCGGCGTTTGATGTCCGGTGGCAGCTGAACGACAACGTGACGATCGCCCGGGGGAACCACCTCTACAAGTTCGGCGCCGAGTGGAACCGGACGGAGATCGAGCAGACGTTCATCGGTTTCGCCTCGGGGCGCTACATCTTCAACAGCGTCGACGGTTTCATCAACTACGTCGAGCAGGGCCCGACGTTCGTGGAGTGCTCGGACGCCGAGGGGAACCTGGTGACGACGGATCCGAACGGGGTCTGCCCGGAAGGGACGAGTATCTCCGGGCCGCTGAACACCTTCCTCCAGTTCGCCCCGGTGCCGCCGCTCGACACCGCCGAGCAGGCCGGCTCGCAGAGCTTCAGCGTGAACGAGCTCGCCTTCTACGCCCAGGATGCGTGGAACCCGAGCCCGAAGGTGACGGTCAACTACGGCGTACGCTGGGAGGGGACCTGGCATCCGGAGAACATCCCGCCTCAGGACGAGCTCTTCTACGCGCCGTTCATCGGCCAGACCAAGCTCGGGCTGGAGTTCCCGTCGGACGGCGTGATCCCGGATGACCTGGACAACATCCAGCCGCGCTTCGGGATCACCTACGACATCGATGGGGACGCGAGCCAGATCCTGCGGGGAAGCGCCGGGATCTACAACGCGCGGATCCCGATGCTGGTTTTCGCCCAGCATCGCTCCTCGTCCGGCGCCATCGGCCAGACGATCTTCCGGGCCAGCTTCTTCAACGACTTCGGCGTGACGCCGCCGGCCTACGGGGAGCTCCTGGATACGAGCACCGTCCAGCCGGACCACCCCGGCGTCCAGGTCCCCGAGAAGGACCTCGATGTACCGCAGACCTACGCCGTCTCAGCCGAGTACGAGCGCAAGTTCGCCCCGCGTCTCGCCGGCTACCTCAGCTACAACTTTGCCTATACCGACAACCTGTTTCGCTTCGTCGACCGGAACGCGGCCGTGTTCGGGAGCCCCTGGGGAACCGGCTTGCCCGTGACCCCCGGATCGCCGACGGGGGCGAATGACACGCTGAACGGAATCGGTGCCCTGACCGTGCTCGAAAGCTCGGCGCACTCGATTTACAACGGCATCACGTTCGGCCTCAAGGGGGGCGTCGCCGACTGGCTCGACCTGGAAGCCAACTACACGCTCTCGTGGGACAAGTCGGACGACGACAACGAGCGCGATCCGTTCTTGTTCCGGTATGCCCGGGCCGACGACCTCGACCCCGAGTACGGCTACAGCGATCGCGACCAGCGCCACCGGTTCAACGCCTACGCCCTGGTGCGCCTGCCTTGGAACATCTACTGGACCAACATCGTGCAGGCGGCCTCGGCGCAACCTGTCAGCGAAGTGTGCGGAGCGAATAACCAGGGGACCGGGGAGCGCGCGGCGACTCCGCAGGACCGGATCTGTCTGGACGGCTCCATCCTCGAGCGGAACACGCTCAGGAAGGAGAACGAGCTGTTCACCTGGGATCTCCGGCTCTCGAAGCTGTTCCCGCTCACGTCGGGCGTGGGGCTGGAGGCGATCTTCGAGGTCTTCAATCTGACCGATACGGACAACTTCCAGGACCCGTCGGCCGGATCCCTGCTGTTCAACTTCGACGGCACGGTGAGGAGCGGTCTCGGCGATCCGCGTCGGATCCAGCTGGGCACCAAGCTGCGCTTCTGAGCCAGAAACGCCTGCGCCGGCTCTCGTCGCCGGGTCAGACGAAGAGCCCCGCCGCCCTCGGACGGCGGGGCTCTTCACGATCCAGGCCCCTGTTTACCGATTTCGTAAATTATTGAAAAAACTTGACTTACGAGATCAATGATAGTATCTTGTGTGTCCATCGGGGACGGCTTAACTGCCTCGCCGGCCGACTCCCCGCGGCGTCTCTGTGACGCCTCATTCGCGAGGCAAAGAAGGGAACTTCATGACACAGTGCACGCGTAGCGTTCAATTCGAGATCAAGCCTGGCAAGGGCCAGGAATTCAAGACCACGATGGAGAAGGAAATCCTGCCGCTGATGAAGAGGCAGGAAGGGTTCCGTGGCGAGCTGGCGATGGTCAACGACGATCGCGGCATCGGGATCAGCCTCTGGGACAACCGGGAGCACGCCGAGGAGTATCGGACGAACACCTATCCGAAGGTCCTCGAGACGCTGAAGCCCGTGATCCAGGGGACGCCATCGGTCGAGAGCTTCGACCTCGCGGTTACGACGCTCAGGTCGTAACTCGAACGAGAGTCATCGAACAGAGAACGCGGCCCTTTCGGGGGCCGCGTTTCTTATGGGGCTCATGAGAGGGTCATTCACCCCGGGGGATCTCGCGGTGGCGGGCCGGCCACCCGCGCACCGATCAGCGTCATCCGGTAGGGAAAGGAGCGTTCCAGCCGCCAGCGGAATCCGCCGACGGAAGGCCCGCCCGCCCGGGCGAGACGGAGGAGCTCCTCCGGCCGGAACGCCTTGAGGACCGAGAGCGGGCCGTCGTGACGGATCAGCCGGTTCTCGCTGAGGAGGCGGGTCAGGACCCAGATCGAGCCGGCGGCGATCCAGGAGCGGACGAGATCGTTGACCAGGACGAAGCGGCGGCTCACGCGGCACATCTCGACCAGGACATCGCAGGCGTCGTCGACGCCCAAGTGATGGAGGAAGGCGGCGGAGTGGACGACGTCGACGCTGCGGTCCGGGAAGGGAAGCCGGCGCGCGTCACCGCGGACGGCCATGATCCTCCCCCCCGCCGAGACGCGCCTCGCGGCGAGGGCGGTCGACAGCGGGCCCATGTCGAGCACCCATGCCGTCACGCGGGCGCGCGGGGAGGCGAGCCGCTCGACGAGCTGGACGGCGCTGCGTCCATCCCCGCCGGCCACGTCGAGGATCGAGAGATCGGCTTCCGGCTCGCGACCCAGGAGCTCCCGGAGCGGTCCCACCGTGGCGCGATAGCCGCCGAGCCTTAGGTTGACCCGCTCGAGCTCGCGGTACGCACCCGCGACCTCGGCTTCCGTTCCTAGTCCGGCATCCATCCATTCGACGAGCTCGGGCCCGCGCCGGGCCAGCCGCGGCATCATGGCTGGAGATCGGGCGGGGGACGGCGAAGCAAGGCCACCGGGCGGCCGAGCCATTGCTCCCCGCGCGCCGCCGCCAGGGACAGGAGCGGTCTCGAGGGCTCGAACCATTCCGGGGCGACATGGACCGTCCGCCGCGGGTGCTCCGTCCACGAGGAGGGATCGCAGCGCGGGGGCGCGCACGCGGGCTGGAGCGTGATGTCGAAGGTCTCGTTGCGGACGCTCGGGGCTCGGTACTCGATCGCGTAGTCGGTGCGCCGGTTTCTGTCGATCGTGCGAAGGAGCATGAACTCCGCGGTCAGGTCGTGATCCAGATCGTAAAGAAGGGCCACGTACTCCACACCCGGCGGACCGCCGATGGAAAACCACAGGTAGCGCATCCCTTCGGCTCCGCCGCCGAAGCCAATCGATTCGTCGCGCCCCTGATAGCTCCCTTGCAGATAGACGCCCGTCACCGTGTCGTTCCGGAAAGCCTCGAGGCTGACACCGCGCTCGGGTGTGCTCAGGATCGAGTCGGCGGCCTGCAGCACGTGCCGGACCTCGAAGGGACGCCCGCCGGGGATGATCGGGTCGGGCTTCTGGGCCCTCGACCATGACGCGGGGGCCAGTACCATCAGGCAAGCGAAAAGCCCGGCTGCGATCCAAGACCACCTCAAGAGGGCACCCGGGCCTCTTCGGGAAGGGCGGGCGGACAAGGCGCCGGTCTCCAGCCCAGCCAGCTTACGAAGACCGCGGCGGCCAGGAGCGGCACGAACGTGAGCCCCAGGATCAGTCGCGGGATGCCGTAGGCGGCGACGATCGGCCCCGAGACCAGGCCGCCCAGCGACATCCCGGCGTCGAAGGCGGCCAGGAAGACGCTCAGGACCATGCCGCGCGTGCGGTCCGAGGCCGCGTTGGCCACGATCCCGTAGACCGCCGGCTGATAGGCCCCGAATCCGACTCCGAGGAAGACGGCGGGGAGGATCATCGAGATGGTGTCGTGGACGAAGGGCGCCAGGGCGAGCCCGATCGCATAGAGGGCGAGTCCCCCCCACACCAGCGGCCCGTCTCCCCACAGCCGGGCGATCCGTCCGATGGCGAGCCGCACGACCAGCGACGCCCCGGCGTAGGAGAGAAAGAAGAGCCCGAAGTTGAACTCGAGGCGCTCCTCCAGCAGGATCGGGATGAAGGCGAAGAGCCCGCCGTGCGCGAGCGTGACGAGGAGCAGGGTCGCCGTGGGAACGAGGACGTCCCGCCGCAGGATGGCCCGGCGATAATCCGCGCGCGACGATCTATCGAAATGCCGCGGCGGGCGGCTGATCCCCGCTCCGCAGGCCAGCGAAGCCACGGCGCAGGCGGTGATGGCCGCGAAGAGGGCCGGGTATCCCCAGCGCTCGGAGATCTCGATCCCCACCAGGGGTCCGAGGGCGAACGCGAGGATGCTCGAGGTCGACAGGTAGCCCAGAAACTCCGTGCGGCGGTGGGGCGGGGAGAGATCGGTGACGAGGGTGGTGGAGGCTCCCGTGAAGGCGGAGAGCCCCATTCCGTGGACCACGCGCACGGCAATCAGGAGCCCGAGCGCCGTGAGCCAGACGTAGAGAGGCGAGACGATGGCGACCACGAGGCTCCCCAGCACGAGGAGGGGGCGCCTCCCGCGGCTGTCGAGGGCGTGACCCACCCACGGGCGGACGACCAGGACGCCGAGCGAGAAGCTGCCCACCACGAGGCCGATCTCGATCGGATCGCCGCCCAGCGAGCGCACGTAGAGCGGAAGGGTGGGAACCAGCATGCTGATCGAAAGGAAGAAGGCGCCCAGGGCTCCGAAGAGGAGCCCCATGTCGCGCCGCGCCGCGCGGCTCAGCACGCGAGGGAGGACCCGGGATGGGGCATCTTCGGGCGCCTCACTTCTTCCGGGCGATCGTTTTGGGCTGGAGAAACAGCAGCAGGTAGTCGCGCCCGCCGGCCTTGGAGTCCGTTCCCGACATGTTGAAGCCCCCGAACGGATGGACCCCGACCAGCGCGCCCGTGCACTTCCGGTTGACGTAGAGGTTGCCGACGTGAAACTCCTCCTCGGCGCGCCGGATCTTGTCGGCGTCGTTCGTGTAGACCGCGCCTGTCAGACCGTACTCCGTGTCGTTGGCGATCTGGAGCGCCTCGTCGAAGTCGCGCGCCTTGATGACCGCCAGCACGGGCCCGAAGATCTCCTCACGCGCGATCCGGGCATCCGGCTTGACATCGGCGAAGATCGTGGGCTCGATATAGAAGCCCTCGGCATCCTCGTAGTGGCCTCCCAGGACGAGCGCGCCCTCGTTCTTTCCGGCTTCGATGTACTCGCCGACCTTCTGGAACTGGCTGGCGCTCACGACCGGTCCCATCCAGGAGCCTTCCGTCACCTTCCCCGGCTCGATCTCTCCGGCCCGCTTCACCAGGCGCTTCAGGAACTCGTCGTAGATCTCGGCGTCCACGATGGCCCGCGAGCAGGCCGAGCACTTCTGGCCCTGATAGCCGAAGGCGGAGACGGCGACCCCCTCGACCGCGGCATCCAGGTCGGTGTCGCGGTCCACGACGATCGCGTCCTTGCCCCCCATCTCGGCGATCACCCGCTTGAGCCACTTCTGCCCGGGCTGGACCTCGGCCGCCCGCTCGTTGATCTCGATCCCCACCTGCTTGGAGCCGGTGAAGGACACGAACCGGATGTCGCGATGATCGACCAGCTGCCGGCCCACGATGTGACCGGGTCCGGTCAGGAAGTTGAGCACGCCGGGTGGCAGGCCGGCCTCGTCCATCACCTCCATGAACTTCCAGGCGATCGTCGGCGACTCGCTGGCCGGCTTGAGGACGACCGTGTTGCCGGCCACGACCGCTGCCGAGGCCATTCCGGCCAGGATCGCGAGCGGGAAGTTCCAGGGAGGAATGATCGCGCCGACTCCAAGCGGGAGATAGACCACGCGGTTTTCCTCCGGCTCGTAATCGGCCAGCGGGTACTCGTCATACGCGTAGTGGAGCATGAGCCGGGCGTAATAGTCGCAGAAGTCGATCGCCTCGGCGACGTCGGCGTCGGCCTCGCCCCAGCTCTTCCCGACCTCGAACACCATCCAGGCGGCCAGCTCGAGGCGGCGCCGGCGCATGACGTCGGCGACCTGGAAGAGGAAGTCGGCGCGCTCGTCGGCGGGGACGCGCTTCCAGGTCTCGAAGGCCCTGACCCCGGCTGCCACCGCTCGGTCGGCCAGCGCCGCGTCTCCCTTGGGGAAGCGGCCGACCACCTGATCCGGGTCGGCCGGGTTGATGGAGGCGAACGTCTCGTCGAGCGTGACGTCCTCGCCGCCGATCCGATTGGGGTAGGACCGTCCGAGTTCCGCCTCCACCTCGCGGATTGCCGCGCGCATGCGATCCGCCGTATCGGGGTCGGTGAAATCGTGGTAGGTCTCGGGGCTGAAGTCCGCCAGGCGCTCGGCGAGCGTCGTCGGCTCCTTCGAACGCGCGCGGGCGGTCATGTCGGAGGTCGCCGTCTGGGCGGTCGTGGCCGTATCGCTCATCGTCATCGTCTCCGGGTTCGAATTGGCGATCGTCGATCGCGGTCAAAGGTCCGCCCGGTCCGACAGGGCGTCAACCGAGAGAGCGGCTGACGGCCTCTCCCCGCCCGGCTAGGTTGGCGGTGTGATCCGCCTCTACGGGTTCCTGCTTTCGCTCAACACCGAGCGCGTCGCCCTGGCCCTCGCCCACAAGGGGCTTCCGACCGAGGTCGTGGCGGTCGATCGCGACGATCGGACGCCCGTCCGCCGCGTCAGCGGCCAGGACCTGGTCCCGGTGATCGAGGAAGACGGCGTGGTCGTCCACGACTCGACCGAGATTCTGCGCCATCTGGAGAGGCGCCATCCCAAGCCGCCGCTCTTTCCCGAAGATCGCGCGCGCCGCGAGGAGATGGACGTCTTCCTCGACTGGTTCAACGGGATCTGGAAGCGGCCCCCGAACCTGATCTTCGTGGAGGAAGGGAAGGCGGAACCGGACACCGATCGGATCGCGGAATGGGGGATGGGGATGGGTCGCTCGCTGGACCGCTTCGAGGCGCTCCTCTCGGGACGCGCGTACCTCCTGGACGACGGCTTCTCGGCCGCCGACTGCGCGGCGTGGCCGTTTCTACGCTATGCCGTATGGCGGGAGGCCGACGACCCGTGGCGTTTCCACCACATCCTGATGGAGCATCTCGAGGCCCGTCCGGACCGCCACCCCGCCCTGATCGAATGGATCGACCGCCTGGCGGAGCGGCCGCAGATCCCCCTGCAGGGGGGCACGGACCTTGCACCCTGAAGGGGTCGGCGGGGTGGCCCCCGCCCCGTGGAAAATCGCCACGCCGGAGGGTGTCAGCTGGCCGGCGGTGGACGCTTCAGCCTGCGTCCATCGCCGTAACACGTTGGAGCACAGGAGGATCGATGGCCGACGACCGATCGACCACCCGGACCCGCCCCCAGCGCCCGGAACGCAAGAAACGAGTCCGCCCGGTAAGACCGGAACGCAAGAAGAGGGAGCCGATCGATCGGCCGAGGCCGCGAATCGCGCGGTTGGGAACGGGGATCTACCTCCTTCTCGCGTTCGTCGCGTACCTGCTCCCGGTGGCGTTGACACGCCCCGGAGAGGAGCTCCAGACGACGCTCGTCAACGTGCTGGCGTTTCCCTGGAGCCTGCTGGCCATGATGTTCCGCGGTACCGGGCCGATCGCCCCGGGGCTCGAGATGCTGTTCCTGGCGATCGGGATCCTGGCCAACGCCTGGATCATCTACGCGGCCCTCGCCTGGTGGTCGCGCCAGCGGGACTGAGGGCGCCGGAAGCTCTTCCATCCGAACGTAGAAATTCGAACCGTCCCGGGGGCCGGGCCAGGTGAAGCGCGTCCTCGAGGGACGGGTCGTCGCGATCACCGGAGCGTCGAGCGGGATCGGAGCCGCCACCGCTGTCGCCTGCGCGCGGCGGCGTATGCGGCTGGTTCTGCTCGCCCGCCGGCAGGCCCGTCTGGCCGAGGTGGCGCGACGAGTGGAAACCACCGGGGGCGAGGCCGAGGTCGTGCCGGGTGACGTGCGAAACCGGGACGACCTGGAGCGTCTGACGACGGCAGCGGCCCGACGTTGGGGTAGGCTGGATGTGGTCGTGGCCAACGCCGGGTTTGGAGTCGTCGCGCCGGTGGCGGACACCCCGCCCGACGAAGCGCGCGAGATCTTTGATGTCAACGTCCTCGGCACGATCTGGGCGATCCAGGCGGTATGGCCGATCTTCGAGAAACAGCGATCCGGTCACGTCGTGATCGTCAGCTCGAGCGCCGCCTTCCACGGGCTTCCCGCCAACGCCCTGTACAGCGCCACCAAGGCTGCCCAGATGAACCTGGCTGAAGGGTTGCGTGTAGAAGCGGGTGAGATCGGGGCCCTGGTGTCGGTCGTCTATCCGGTCGTCACCGGTACCGAGTTCCGGGAAGCGCAGCGCGATCACACCGGAGGCGGACCACGGAGCGGGGTCCGGATCCGGAGCCCGCGGCAGACGGCCGAGGAGGTGGCCGAGGCCATCGTGGGCACGATCGAACGACCGCGCTTCGCGGTGTATCCGTATCGGAGGGCGCGACTGCTTCCGTGGCTGGAGGCGCTTTCTCCGACCCTGACCGAGCGCATCCGAAGGTATCCGGATTACTATCGACGCCTGACGCGGTCGGAATCTCCGGCCGGCATTGCGAGCGCGACCGGCGAGCCGAGGGGGAGGCATGGAAAGACGTGATGAGGCCGAGGCCGTAGGGGTGGGCGGTCTCCTGCAGCCGGTCGACGCTTACCCTGGCTTCGACCTTCGAGCGGCTTGACGAGAGGACTTTTTCGACCAGCTTCACTAACGATCATGGAGGAGCGAGGAGGACCGATGCCGATGGCCAGAATCATATGGATCGCTCTGATCGCCGGGGGGCTCACCGTCTGCGAAGAGACGACGGCGGTCGAGAACCAGGAGCCCCAGCCCCCGGACGGTCCGTCGCCGGCGGCCGGGTTCGTCCCGCTGACCGAGCTGGGGACGGGGACGTACCTGGGCTTCGAGGGCGGTCTCTATCCCGATGGGCGCAACGAGCCGCCATCCGACCACGCCGCGGCGGGCGCCGCCCGGGTGGCCGCGATCGAGCCTCTGGACACGGCCGGTCGTCCCGACCCCGCGGGCCGGATCGTTCTCCTGTCGGTGGGGATGTCCAGCACCTCGCAGGTATTCTGCTCGGGCCCCGTGACCGATTGTGCGACGTTCAGCTTCGTCGGCCAGGCGGCCGCCGATCCCGATGTCGATCATGCGACGGTGGCGATCGTGGACGGCGCCATGCGCGGTCGCGACGCCGACAAGTGGGACTCGCCCGGCATCTACGACCTGGTCCGGAACGAGCGCCTCGGTCCGCTGGGGCTGACCGAGGCGCAGGTCCAGGTCGTGTGGATCCTGCAGGCAAACCGGGTGCCGACCGTCTCGCTGCCCTCTCAGGCCGCGGACGCCTTCGAGCTGGAAGCGAATCTCGGGACGATCGTCCGCACGCTCGCCGACCACTACCCCAACCTCCGTCTCGTCTTCGTGTCGAGCCGCATATACGGCGGCTGGGCGACGAGCGCGGCCAACCCCGAGCCCTACGCCTACGAGTCCGGGTTCGCGGTCAAGTGGCTGATCGAGGCCCAGATTGTGCAGACGCGCACCGGACGGGTGGATGCGGAGTCCGGGGACCTCGGACTCGGGACGACGCCGTGGCTCGGCTGGGGTCCTTACACCTGGGCGGCGGGGGAGACGCCTCGCGCCGACGGCCTGACGTGGACGCGGGACGACTTCGCGAAGGGGGACGGGACGCATGTATCCCCGAGCGGTAGGGAGAAGGTCGGCCGGCTCCTGCTGGACTTTTTCGAGACCTCACCCTTTGCTGCCTGCTGGTTTCGGATCGACCTGACGTGCTGATCGACGAGGTCTAGTCCACCTGACCAGCGAGCCCCCCACGCACCTTCTCCAGGAAGCGCTGGTGCAGCCGTAGATCGGCCGTCAGCTCGGGATGGAACGACGCCACGAGAGCGCGTCCGCTCTCAGCGAGGACGGCCTCGCCGTCCAGCCTCGCCAGGACCTGAAGGCCGGGACCGACACTCTCGATCACGGGAGCGCGGATGAAGACGGCGCGGAACGGCCCGCCCTCGAGCCCGACCACCTCGAGCTCGGTCGTGAACGATTCACGTTGGCGGCCGAAAGCGTTGCGGCGCACGGTCATCGGGAGGAGCGACAGGTGGGGCGCCGGTGCGCCCTTCACCTCGGTCGCCAGCAGGATCGCCCCCGCGCACGTGCCGAAAATCGGCATCCCTCCGTCATACTTCTCCCGAATCCGCTTCAGGAGCCCCTCGTAGTCGAGCAGGCGTCGCAGCGTGGTCGACTCCCCCCCCGGCAGGACGAGACCCTCCACGTCTTCCAGGTCCTCGGGGCGCTTGACCTGGAGCGCCCGCGCACCGCTCTGCTCGAGGGCAGCGACGTGCTCGGAGACGTCCCCCTGCACGGCCAGCACACCGACCAGAGGTCGATCGTGCGTGACCGGAACACCGGAAGAGGGGGTCTGGAGCTCGATCATCTCGGGAGGATCCCGGGCGGCGCTTCGCCCGTTCAGGTCGAGCGGGTCTGCATGAGCTCCGCTTCGGCGAGCCGCTCGAGACCGACCATCGCGGCCTCCGCGCCCAGCTCTTCCGACACCCGCGTCAGGATGTCCGGATCCTCGTAGTGGGTGGTCGCGAGGACGATGGCCCGGGCGTAGGCCGCGGGGTTCTTCGACTTGAAGATTCCCGAGCCCACGAACACGCCGTCCGCGCCGAGCTGCATCATGAGCGCCGCGTCGGCGGGGGTGGCGATCCCGCCGGCCGCGAAGTTGACGACCGGGAGACGCCCCGTTCCAGCGACCTCGCGGACGAGCGCCAGCGGCGCCCCGAGCTCCCTGGCCGCCGCGACCAGCTCCTCCTCTGGTCGCACGGTGAGGTCCCGGATCTGTCCCAGAATGAGCCGCAGGTGCCGCACGGCCTCGACGACGTTCCCGGTGCCGGGCTCGCCCTTTGTGCGGATCATGGCGGCACCCTCGGCGATCCGGCGCAGCGCCTCGCCCAGGTTTCGCGCGCCACAAACGAACGGGACGGTGAACGCCCGCTTGTCGATGTGAAAAGCCAGGTCCGCGGGGGTCAGAACCTCGGACTCGTCGACGTAATCGACACCCAGGGCCTCCTCGATCTGCGCTTCCACGAAGTGGCCGATCCGGCACTTGGCCATGACCGGGATCGTGACGGCGCCCATGATCGCGCGGATCTTCCGGACCGGCGCCATCCGGGCGACGCCCCCGGCGGCGCGAATGTCGGCGGGAACCCGCTCGAGGGCCATCACCGCCACGGCGCCCGCCTCCTCGGCGATCCGCGCCTGGTCCGCTTCGACGACGTCCATGATGACGCCGCCCTTCAGCATCTGCGCGAGGCCGCGCTTGACCTCGAGGGTGCCGGTTTCGCGGGGAGGCGTGTCGGGGATCATCTCCATCGGAAGATACATGGCGCGCGGCCCGGCACCACCGGACGGGCCCGATTGACGGGCCCGGGGGTCGGGGCTATTTCCCACCCGTGCTCCGACCCCTCGACCGCGAGCCGCACCGGATCCTGATCGTGCGCCTGGGCGCGATCGGCGACGTGGCCCGCGTGCTTCCGATGCTGAACGGGCTCGGGCGGCGCTTTCCCGGGGCCGAGATCGACTGGGTCGTTCAGGCCAAGGCCGCCGACCTCCTTGTCGATCACCCCCAGATCGCGCAGCTGTGGGTGGTTCCGTCGGTGCGCTGGGGCCAGACGTTCGCTCCCGAAGCGCGGGCCCTGAGACGCCGGATGCGCGATCGGGATTACGACCTGGTGCTGGACTTTCAGGGGATGATCAAGGGCGCACTATGGGCGCTGGCCGCCGGAGGCCGGGCCGTGCGGGTCGGCTGGGGACCGGGACATACGCTCAACATGACGTGGCTGTGGTACCACGGGCTTCGCTACCCGCCCGGGAAGACGGTCAACCGGCATCTCCGGCATCGTGCGCTCGTCGACTGGCTGGACGTCCCCGACCTCCCGGGTCTGCCGCCGGCCCTGGAGCGTGTCGACACCGGGGAGGTGGACCGCTTTCTCGATGGGTCGGACGCTTCGCGCCCATGGATCCTGGCCTATCCGGGGTCAAGCGGCAAAGGGAGCCACAAGCGGTGGGACCCGGCACGCTTCCGGACGGCCCTGACCGAGATCCGTGACCGCACGGGGGGCACGGTGCTCGTCGGCTGGGGCCCCGCGGAGGAGAGGGATGCCCGCGAGCTGGCGAAAGCCCTGGACGCCCCGGCGATTCCGCCGATCTCGATCCGACAGCTCGCCTACCTGCTCGCGCGCTGTGACCTCTTCGTCGGGATGGACACCGGACCGATGCACCTGGCGGGCCTCGTAGGGACCCCGGTGGTGGCCATTTTCGGGCGTTCGGACCCGCGCATCCACGGACCGGCCGCCCACCTGCCGGGCGTAGCGGTGGCCGGCTCCGAGGCCCGTCACTGGCCGACCCGCAAGCGCTCCGACCTCGAGCCCTTCCTCGAGCCGGATCCGAGGCCGGTCGTCGAGGCGGCGCTCGACGTGCTCGAACGGCACAGCCGGGATCGCTGACCCCTTGCGCATCCTGATCACCATCGCACTCGACGATGTGGGTGACGACGCGATCGCCTTCGCGGGGTCTGCGGAGCACTGGCTGCTGCCTCTGGTCCGGCAGCTCGCTCCGCGCGGACACGAGATCGAGATCGCTCACGATCCGCGATCAGCGATCGCCGAGCTGGCGGTCGAGGGAGGGGCGGTATCGACGTGGGCGCTGCCGCGCGGTCCGGGGGCCCGTGTCGCTGCGGCGGTTCGGGTGGCCCGGGTGGTCCGGCGGCGGTCGCACGAGGTGGTCCTGTCGACCAGCCGCTTCGACCTGGTGCCCGCGGGCACGGGCGCCCGGCTCGCGGGCCTGCCGGGGACGGTGGCGAGGCTCGACCGCGGCTGGTCGGCCGACGACCCGGTCCTGCGGAGCGGCGGGAAGCGGCATCGACATCGCTGGTACCACCGTCGCCTCGTATCGCTGGCGGTCACCAGCTCGGAGGCCGGCAAGGCCGACCTCGTGGAGCGCGGCTACCTGCCCGCCGACCGGATCCAGGTGATCCACGATGGGGTCGATCTCGAGCGGTTCGACCCGGCGCGGATTCCGGCGGGGCGCTTCCGCGAAACGCTGGGGATTCCAGCCCAGGCCGCGTTGGTGGTCTCGATCGCGCGCTACGCGCCGGGCCGTGCCCGGGAGGCCGAGGTGGACGCCGCGGGAGCCCTCGTGTCCCGGGATCCCGACCTGCACTTCGTCTTCGCCGGCTCGTGCCGGCCGGAGGATCGTCCCTTCCGCGAGCGGCTCGTCCTCCGGTCGCGCACGTTCCGGGGCGGAGCGCGGATACGGTTCCTCGAGCGGCAGGAGGACTTGCCCGCCATCCTGAAGGACGCCGATGTTCTGGTGCGCGTCTTGTCTACCGAGGGACTGGCGAACGTCGCCCTCGAGGCGCTGGCGATGGAGGTACCCGTCGTGATCGGCGACATCGCCGGGATGCCCGAGGCGGTGGAGGAGGAAGCCACCGGCCATCTCGTCCGTCCGGGGGACGCGGGGGGGATCTCGGCGGCGGTCGAGCGACTCCTGTCGCTTTCGGAGGGTCGCCGTCGGGAGATGGGACGCCGTGGCCGCGCCCGGATCCGGCAGCGGTTCTCGATCGAAACCATGGCCGACCGGTACGAAGACCTCTTCCAGAGAGCCCGCTCTTAGCTCTCGCTCTCCTCCCGCAGGCGCTCGAGCACCGAGTAGTCCTCCAACGTCGTCGTGTCGCCGATCTTCTCGCGACCGGCGGCGATGTCCTTCAGGAGGCGGCGCATGATCTTTCCGCTCCGGGTCTTGGGGAGGGCCTCGGCGAAGCGGATCTCCGAGGGGCGGGCCAGCGCGCCGATCTGGTCGGCGACGAATGCCTTGAGCTCCTCGCGCAGCCCATCGTCCGGATGGGCCTCCGATTCGAGGGTGCAGAAGGCGACGATGGCCTGGCCCTTGATCTCGTCGGGCCGGCCGACCACGGCCGCCTCGACGACCGCGGCGTGGGCCACCAGCGCGCTCTCGACCTCGGCGGTGCCGAGCCGGTGGCCGGCGACGTTCAGGACGTCGTCGACCCTTCCGACGATCCAGAAGTAGCCGTCCTCGTCCACGTGCGCCCCGTCGCCCGTGAAGTACCATCCCTGCTCGGCGTAGCGGGACCAGTAGGTCTCCCGGTATCGCTCGTCGTCGCCCCACAGCGTGCGCAGCATCGAGGGCCAGGGGCGACGGATCACCAGGTAGCCGCCGGCGCCGGGTCCGACCTCGTGGCCGGCGTCGTCGACGACGGCTGTATCCACGCCGAAGAAGGGAAGCGTGGCCGAGCCGGGCTTGGTCGAGGTCGCGCCCGGCAGGGGCGTGATCATGATCGCCCCGGTCTCGGTCTGCCACCACGTGTCCACGATCGGGCAGCGTTCGCGGCCGATCACCCTGTGGTACCACATCCAGGCCTCGGGATTGATCGGCTCGCCGACGGTGCCGAGCAGGCGGAGCGAAGACAGATCGTGCCGGGCGGGCCACTCGTCCCCCCACTTCTCGAACGTCCGGATCGCCGTCGGCGCCGTGTAGAAGACCGTCACCCCGTGGCGCTCGACGATGTCCCAGAACCGGTCCGGCTGGGGATGGTCGGGCGCCCCTTCGTACATGACGACCGTCGCCCCGTTGACGAGCGGGCCGTAGACGACGTACGAGTGTCCGGTGACCCACCCGATGTCCGCCGTGCACCAGAAGACGTCCTCGTCGCGCAGGTCGAAGACATAAGAGGTCGTGAGGGCGGCCCCCAGCAGATAGCCGGCCGTCGTGTGCAGGATGCCCTTCGGCTTGCCGGTCGTGCCCGACGTGTACAGAATGAAAAGGGGGTGTTCTGAATCGAGCGGCACGGCGTCGGCCAGTCCGGCAGAGTCGCGGACGAAGTCGTTCCACCAGACGTCGCGCCCCTCCCGCCACTCCACCTCGGTGCCGGTGCGGCGCAGCACGATGACGCGCTCGACCGACGGACAGTCCGCCAGCGCCCGATCGACATGGGCCTTGAGCGGGACCAGCTGGCCCCGTCGCCAGCCGCCATCGGCGGTGATCACGAGCCGGGCCCCGGCGTCGTTGACGCGGTCCTTGATCGCCTCCGCGCTGAAGCCGCCGAAGATGACGCTGTGGACGAGACCCAGGCGGGCGCAGGCCAGCATGGCGATCGGGAGCTCGGGGACCATCGGCATGTAGAGGGCGACCCGGTCGCCGGTCTCGAGCCCGAGCCCCTGGAGGGCGCCGGCGAAGCGGGCGACGGCCGCGTGCAGCTCGCGGTAGGTGAGGTCGCGGCGCTCGCCCGGGGGCTCCCCCTCCCAGCGGATCGCGATGCGTCCGCCGCGCTCGGCGAGATGACGATCCAGGCAGTTGGCCGACACGTTCAGCTTCCCGCCCTCGAACCACCGCGCGTGAGGCGGGTCCCAGTCGAGGACGCGCTCCCACGGCTTCACCCAGTCGAGGCTCTCCGCCATCCGCCCCCAGAAGGCATCCGGTCGCTCCAGCGACTCGGCGTGGAGGCGGCGCGCCTCCTCGGCGGAACCGATGCGGGCACGGGCGGCGAAGCTCTCCGGCGGCGGGAAGCGGCGAGCCTCGTGGAGGAGGGTGTCGATGTTCGTCATGTCGTGTCCTGGCGAAGCTTCTGCGAACGGGAAACGAAGCGGCCGCCCGGGTGGAGCGGCCGCCTGCGTCGCTTCACGCTGATCGAGCTCCGGTAGCGGAGCGCGATGGCTACATCTGGGCGGCTGTGTCGCCCATCATCATCATCGTGTCCCCGGGGCCCATCATCATGGTGTCCTCGGGCACATCGGCGGGTGGCGGAGTCGTGAAAGCGGTGTCCGCCGGGGTGAGCTCGGTCTCGGCCTCTTCGCCCGCCTGCTGGCCGCACGCAGCGATCGTCAGGGCCGCAGCGATGGTCAATGCCGGTAAGATCTTCCAGAAGCGCATTCGTGGAACCTCCGTCTCTGGGTCCTGGTTGGGGACAACCCGTCGATACGCGAGCGGCTGACCGCTTGCGGCCGGCCACGCCGCTCCTAATCTGGACCTTCTGCGTAGGCCTCGTCAAGCATCTTGCCGGCATCGAAGGGCGGTTCGATACTTCGAGGACATCAAGCGTGGACGCGGGCGAAGCGGATCCAGCCATGGAGGGACGATGCGAACGACTACGTGGATGACGGTGCTGACGCTGATGGCCTCGATCCTGTGGGGAAGCGCCTGTCGGGAGGGCGGGGGGGAAGAGGGCCTGGAGATCGGCGGCGACACCCTGCGGGTCGAGGACGAGGACCTCGACGCGACCGGACGGGAAGTGCGAGGGGCGGTCGAGGAGGCGGTGGAAGAGACCGGGCAGGCCGTCGGGGAGGCGGTGGAGGAGACGGGACAGGCAATCGAGGGCGCGGCCGAGGAGACCGGCGCGGCGGTGGACCGGGCGGTGGAGGAGACCGGCGAGACGATCGAGCGGGCGGGAAGGGAGATGCAGGAGGACGCGGGAGGCGGCGAAGCGGACTCGCTGTGAGCGGTCAGCGGAGGCCTGTCTCCGCCATCCATTGGAGGGTCACCCGCATGAGGTCGTCGACGATCGGCTCCTCGTTGGTGGCGACGTGGCCCCCGTCGAGCCAGATCAGACGCTTGGGCTGACGGGTGGCCTCGTAGAGCGCCAGGACGGAGGCGCGTGGGATGAACCGATCCTCGGCGGCGTTGACCTGAAGGGTGGGACGGGGCGCCACCGAGCCGGCGTACCGGGTCGGCTCGAGCGGTGCCGTGAGCCAGGCCACCAGTCGCGACAGGATCGGTGTGAGCCAGTCCGGCGTCCGTGCGCCGTAGGCGTGCTCGTACAGACGCCGGATGTCCCCCCCGCCGTGCAGGTAGATGGCTCCCGCGAGACGCCGGTCGGTGGCCGCCGTGGCCACCGCGAAGGGGACACCCAGGCTGACCCCGATCATCGAGACGCGGTGGGGATCCACGTCCTCGCGGCTGTAGAGATACTGGGCGGCGAGCAACAGGGCGGGGGGCGTCCCCAGAAGACCCTGGCGCACATCCTCCAGGTGCCAGAGCCAGTCCCAGCCCTCCAGCTCATGCGGGCCGTCGTATGGATAATCGATGCTGGCGAGCACCAGGTTGTCGATCGTGGCGGGGACGCCGGCCGCTCTCCGTCCCGTGGAGAAGCCTCCGATCATCAGGGCCGCCGGATGCCGGATCCCGTCTCGGGCGCCTCTAGCCCGTACGCGTACGCGGACCTCCAGCCCCGTGTCGCTCACCAGGGTGACGTCTGTCAGCGACTTGCCGTCCGAGGCGCGGCCCACTCCTGTGGAATCGCGGACCGCGACGAGCGTCCCCGCCGCGCGGCTGAAGACCGGTCGATAATCGCGGGTCCGGTAGGACCAGAGCGCGGCGGTGATGATGGCCAGCGCGAGCGGCGCGAGGAGGGCCAGGGAACGCATGCGCGTTGGCCTCTCCCGCGACGACGGGCTATCGTGGCGTTCCTCGGATGGCCGGCTTTCGATCATCGATTCGTTCACCTCGCTTTTCACGGGCGGCAACATGGTGCCCCTGGGCGGGGTTCGCAACGATCCTGTCGACACCATTCGTCCTCGTCGCGCTCTCGATCGGTTGTCGATCCGAACCGGTCGTCACGCCCGACCCGATCACCCCGCCGATGGTCGCGGTGATCCGTATTCCCGACATGGACAGCCTGGCGAGTGCCTTCGGGGCGCGGGCGGACACGCTCCCCGTCGAAGCGCTTCCGGCCCTCGAGAGCGAGATCCGCGAGTGGCTCGGCCGGATGGAGTTCGGGGATCCGTCCCTCGTGGCTCCGGCCCGTCCGGACGCGCGTCGGGCGTTGCGGCCTTCGAGGGGGCGTCTGCTCGACGCACTGGGGTGGTCGTCCTACCGCAGGGGGGATCTCCGCCAGGCGGAGGCGGCCCTGGTCAGCGCGGTGGCCGAGCTCAACAGCCGGGGCACTACGAGCGGGTACGCCCGCCACTTCTTCCACCTCGGCGTGCTTCAGGCCGAGCGCGGTCGATGGGGGTCGGCGGTGGAGGCGTTCCTGGACGCCGAGGTCCGGGGGATGGGGGCCGAGGCGACCCTTGATCTCGAGGCCGCCTATCGACGTCTGCGAGGGTCGCACGCCGGGCTGGACGCTCTGCGCGCCCGGGAGCGGGCGCGAGTCGAGGACGAACGGCGCCAGGAGCTCGTCACCGGGGCTCTGTCGCAGCGGCTTCCGGCCCTGCCCTATCCGACCCGAGCGGGCTTCCCCTTCGAGGGTGCCGCGCTCGCGGGGCGCCACGCGGTGGTGGCGATCTGGGGCACCGGGTGCCCCGGATGCGCCGGCTATGAGCAGCGGCTCGTCTCCCTCGCCGCCGAGCTGCGTCGCCGTGGCGGCGAGCTGGTCGGGGTCTGGCTGGGAGTCGAACCGTCCGCGCCCGATCCGGCGAGCTCGTTCCCGATCCTCACGCCCCCGGATCCGGTCGAGGCCCGGCGAAGGCTCGGGATCGAGCGGCTGCCGGCGCTTCTCGTCGTGGACGCGGGGGGCTGGATCCGCTTCCGCTGGAGCGGACCGGAGGCGACCCCCCCGCCCTCCAGCGACATCCTGTTCCAGGTGGACCATCTGCGCCGCCGGTCCGCGGCGGTCCCGAAAACCGGCCCCGTAGCCCGGTGAGGAGAACGAGGGAGGGATCATGAACGTCATCGTCCGCCATAGCACGGCCGCCTCGCTCGCGCTCGGACTGATCGGGTCCGCGTGCGCCACGAATCCTGCCACGGGTGAGCGCGAGCTCTCCCTGATCTCGGAGGAGCAGGAGATCGCCATGGGGCGCGAGGCGGACCAGGACGTCCAGGCCTCCATCGGTGTCTACGAGGACCCCGAGCTCCAGCGCTACGTCGAGACCGTCGGCCAGCGGCTGGCGACGCTCTCCGAGCGACCGGATCTCCCGTGGACCTTCCGCGTGGCCGACGATCTGGCCGTGAACGCGTTCGCGCTGCCGGGCGGATTCATTTACGTGACCCGGGGTCTCCTCGCGACGCTCAACTCGGAAGCCGAGCTGGCCGTGGTCCTGGGCCACGAGATCGGTCACGTCACGGCGCGCCACGCGGTCAACCGGATCAGCCGGGCCCAGCTCGCCGGGCTCGGTCTCGGGATCGGCATGATCCTCTCCCCGGAGCTCGCCCAGTTCGGTGATCTGGCGAACCTGGGATTGAATCTTCTCTTCCTCAAGTACAGCCGGGATGACGAGCGGGAGTCCGACGTGCTCGGACTGCGCTACCTGCGCGCGGCGGGCTACGATCCGGACGCGATGGTGGACGTCTTCGCGCAGCTCGAGCGGGCGAGCGGGATGACGGAATCGGAGCGCGTCCCGGGCTGGCTGGCGACGCACCCCGCCCCCGAGGAGCGTGGTCAGCGCGCCTCCGACGCGCTCGCCGCGCTGCCGGAGGGGGCGCGGGTCGGGACGGTCGAGAGAGAGGCCTATGTGCGTCGGCTGGACGATCTCGTGTACGGTCAGGATCCACGACAGGGCTTCTTCCAGAACGGCGAGTTCATCCATCCCGGGCTGCGCTTGCGGCTCGAATTCCCGTCCGGCTGGACGGCCTTGAACCAGCGCCAGCAGGTGATCGCCGCCAGTCCGCAGCAGGACGCCATCCTGGTCCTGACGCTCTCGCAGGCGCCGAACGTCGACGCGGCCGCCCGGAGCTTCGACGCCAGCGGTTCGGTCCGCACGTTCGGCTCCACGGCCGGCACATCCCACGGCCTCCCGGTGCGAGTGACGGAGTTCGAAGCGCTCGCCCGGAACAACACGGTGCTGCGGGGACTCGCGATGTTCGTCGAGCATCGCGGCCAGATCTATCAGCTCGTGGGCTACGGTCCGCGGGAGCGGTGGCGGGCGCGGTCGACCGCGGTCGAAGGGTCGTTCTCCACCTTCCGTCCCCTGACCGATCCCGCGCTGCTGGCGGCCCGCCCCGACCGGATCGACCTGGTCACCCTCCAGGAGGCCATGACCCTGTCCGAATTCCTCCAGCGCCATCCGTCGACGATCCCGGCCGACGAGGTGGGGCTCATCAACGACGCCCGGCCCGAGACGCGCTTCCTAGCCGGGCGTATCCTGAAGCGCGTCGTGGAGGGCGGTTGACGGGTGTGGCCCGAGCGCCTCGACGGTCAGCGTCTTTGACAGTCCGCGGCGCGGGAGCGCAATTTACGCCGCCCGCGCGACCCAACCCCACAGATCCGAGGAGTCCGCATGAAGGTGTACGATAGCGAAAGCATCCGGAACCTCGCGCTGATCGGCCACGGCGCTTCCGGCAAGACCACCCTCGTCAACGCGATGGCCTGGCTGGCCGGCTCGTGCGGCCGGATGGGATCGGTGGAGCAGGGCAGCTCGCTCACCGACTTCACCCCCGACGAGGTCGAGCACCAGATCTCGATCAACCTGGCGCTCGCCTACGCCGAGTTCATGGATGTCAAGGTCAATCTGATCGACACGCCCGGCTATCTGGATTTCGTCGGCGAGGTCAAGGCCGGGCTGCGGGTGGCCGACAGCGCGTGCCTGGTCGTGAACGCGGTGGCCGGTGTGGAGGTCGGCACCGAGCGGGCCTGGGAGTTCGCCGCCGCCGAGAACCTGCCGCGCTTCATCTTCATCAGCATGATGGACAAGGAGCATGCTGATTTCGACGGCGTCTTCCGCCAGATCCGTGAGACGCTCTCGCCGCGCGCCATCCCCGTCGAGATCCCCATCGGAGAGGCTGCCTCCTTTCGCGGGCTGTGCAACCTCTTCAGCGAGAAGGCTCACCTCTACAAGGAGGACGCCAAGGGAGAGCGCAAGATCGGCGAGATCCCGGACGAGGTCCGACCGGCATACGACCGCTGGCGGCAGGCCCTGATCGAGACCGTCGCCGAGACCGACGATACGCTGATCGAGCGCTATCTGGAGGGTGAGGCGTTCGATCGCGAGGAGGTCCTCCAGGCCATGAAGAAGGGGATGGCGCAGGGCGACCTGTTCCCGGTGTTCTGCGGCGCGGCCGCGGACCTCAAGGGAGTCCGCTCGCTGCTCCAGAAGGTGGTCGAGCTGAGCCCCGCGCCGACCGAGCGGCGGCAGATCCGCGCGACCCGACCCGGGAATGGCGAGAAGGTATTCCTGGAGCCGGACAGCGGAGCCCCGCTGTCGGCGCTCGTCTTCAAGACGACCACCGAGCCGCACGTCGGCGAGCTGTCCTACTTCCGTGTCTTTGGCGGCATGATCCAGGGCGGGGAGGATGTCTACAACTCGAGTCAGGATCGAGACGAGCGGCTCGCCCATGTCGGGGTCATGCAGGGCAAGGACCGGACCGAGATCCCCCGGCTTTCGGCGGGAGACATCGGGGTGGTGCCGAAGCTCAAGGCGACGCACACGGGCGATACCCTGTGCTCGCGGTCCGATCCCGTCGTCCTGCGGAAGATCGACTTCCCGCAGCCCGTGATCGCGGTCGCCATCGAGCCCACGCGGGATGGGGAGGAGGAGAAGATCGGCAGCGCCCTGTCGCGGCTCCACGAGGAGGACCCCACGTTCGTCCACGCGTACAACGCCGAGCTCGGGCAGACGATCATTCGCGGGATGGGCGAGCTCCACCTTCAGATCGTGCTCGAGAGGATGGAACGTAAGTTCAACGTCAGGGCCAACATGCTTAAACCGCGGATCGCCTATCGTGAGACTATCAAGCGGAAGGGCGAGGCCCAGGGCCGGTACAAGAAGCAGACCGGCGGTCGCGGGCAGTTCGGCGACTGCTGGGTTCGTCTCATTCCTCGGGCCCGGGGCGAGGGCTACGAGTTCGTCGACCAGATCTCGGGCGGCGTGGTCCCCAACAAGTTCATCCCGGCCGTGGACAAGGGAATCCAGGAGGCGATGTCGAAGGGAATCCTGGCCGGATACCCGGTGGTGGACCTGTGCGTCGAGCTCTACGACGGTTCCTACCATTCGGTGGACTCCAGCGAGATGGCGTTCAAGATCGCCGGCTCGATGGCGTTCCAGGCGGCCGCGGATCGATGCGATCCGGTGCTGCTCGAGCCGGTCATGGAGATCGTGGTCATCACGCCCGACGAGTACCTGGGCGACGTGATCGGCGACCTGAACCAGCGCCGGGGGCGCGTGCTGGGGATGGAACCGGGCGGGACCGGCAAGCAGAAGGTGGTCGCCCATGTCCCGCAGGCGGAGCTCTACCGCTACTCGACGACGCTGCGCTCGATCACCCAGGGGCGCGCGGACCACTCGCGGAAGTTCCACGGCTACGAAGAGGTGCCGCACCACATCGCGGAGAAGATCGTGGAGGAGGCGGAGAGCGAGCGGGAGGGGGCGGCGATCCGGCACTGAACGCTCGATCGTAGGTGCCGGCCCGGGTTCCCCTACGTAGCTAAAGCTCCGTCATTCCACTAGGTCGTCTGGAGGTTGACGCTCGGCCGCCTCCGAGTCGGCTTCCGCGGGCGTGAAGCGATCCGCGAGGCGGGCCAGCTCCTCGCTCAGGCGATGGAGGCCCTGAGCGAGGGTCTCGCGGGTGCGGCGGGCCGCTTCGCTGTCGGCGGCGCGTCCTTTGGCCTCCCCGAACTTCGTGCGCACGCGTTCTCCGGTCGGGCTCTCGCGAGTCCGCTCGTAGAGCTGCTCCACCTCTTCCGAGAAGCGCCTCAGGCCATCCCGCACCTCGGTCTCGACCCGGTGCCGCTCCTCGCTCGTCCAGGCGGCCTGGAGCACGTCGGCGAACCGCCGGCCCAAGGTCTTGAGCTCCTCCTCGACGCTGGGCTCGGGTTGGGGATCGGATCCGCTCGTCGTGGTCTCGTCGCTCATGACATCCCTCCTGAATCGAGTTCACCCAGGGTCGATCCGTGAATCCTACCCCGCCCGCCGCGCGTAGGAAAGCGCGTGGACGATCCAAGCGAAATCGTAGATCGACATCTTCCCGATCTGCTGCCGCTCCTGGCCCGGATCCCCGGGCTGGCGGTCCGGCCCTTCCTGGCCACACTCCTGACCGCCGCCGTGAGCGCCGGGGTCCGGTCGCTCGCCGAGTACGTGGAGCGGGTCCGCTCGGCCCCCATCGTCCCCTTCGCCATCGCTCATCGCCCCACGCGCCGCGAGCTGGCCGCCTACGTCCGCGGCCGATCCGGGCTCGCCCATCTGGGCTCCGCCCTGGATGCGGCCGAACGGGCCACCGGGAGCGAGCGGAGTCGCCGGTGGGAAGCGCTGCGTCTGGCCGTCGGTCGGGCCCAGGCGGAGCTGGCGCGCCCGCTCGCGGGTCGGCGCGGCGCCGTAGAGGAGATCGACGGATTCCTCGAGATCCTGGTCGAGTCGGGCGTCACCGACCTTCCGACGGGAGAGCGACGGGCGCTCCTCAGGCGGATCGCCGACAAGCTGGAGGATACATTCTCGCGCGAGAGTCTGGCCGTCGATGCGGGGCGGTAGACGAAGCCTCGCGCTCCTCGCGATCCTTCTCGCCACGGGTTGCGCCACGGGCTCCCTCCGCGACGCCAAGAACGCGTACAACCGGGGGGACTTCGCGGCGGCGCAGTCTTCCGCGCGACGCCTGGAGGACGACCCGCAGGCGCGCCTGATCGCCGCCCGGGCGGGCCTGCGCCTGGTCCGCTTGGACGGTGACCGGATCGAGCCGGCAGCGCTCGCCGCCGTGGCCGTCGATCTGCGAGCCGCCACGCGCGGCTATCCGTTTCCCGAGGAGTGGGCGAACCAGGAGCTCGCGGCCGGCTACGCCGACTGGCTCATGCGGACCGGACTCCCCGAGCTGGCGGGGCTCTACTACGGGGCCGGACTGGAGTCCGCCGGAGACGACCCGGAGGGCGCCGAGCAGGCGCTGGCCGAAGGCGCCCTCCAGGCGGGGCTGGAGGCGCTGGACCGCTGGGAGCCCGAGGGCGCGGAACTCCGGCGCCGGCTTCGGGATCTGGGGCGGCTGGCCGAGGACGCGCTCGAAGACTCGGGGCTCCCCTATCCGCCCGGTCTCGCCGACCAGGCCCTGCGGGTCGCCTGGCATGACGGCCGCCCGCGGGACGCGTGGCTGGTCGGGGCCGCCGGATGGCTCAGGGCGACGGCGATCGGCGACATCGACGCGGCCGCCGTCCTCGAGTCGCGCCTCGAGGAGCTCGTCTTCCCCGCCTGGCGCGAGGACGGAAACTCCTCCACGGTCGCTTTGGTGGAGGATGACTGGCGGCGTGCGATGCGGAGCTGGACGGGCGCGGAGCGGGCGGCCGGCACCCAGGCCGGCGGCTCAGGTCGCTGACTCGGAGGGGTCCTCTCCCGGGTCCGCGAACGGTGCCGAGACGCGGAGCGGCGGGAACTTCCGTGGCAGGCCGTCCGCATGGACCTGAAAGAGCGTGTGGGTTTCCTCCAGCCCGCGCAGGCGGTGCCGGCCAAGACTCCGGAACCGGATCCCGGCCGGCAGCGGTTTCCCGACCGCCTCCCGAGTCCGGCCGGAGACCACGATCTGCCCGCCGTGGGCGGCCGAGCAGATCCGGGCGGTGGTGTGCACGGCCACACCGATGTACCCGACGTCGGTGAGCTTGGGGCGACCGCTGTGAATCCCGATCCGGACCCGGACTTCCAGGTCGCGCTGCCACTTCTTTTCGCCGAGGCCCCGCTGGATCGTGGCCGCCGCCACGGTCGCGCTCCGGGCGGCTTTGAAGACGGCGAAGAAATCGTCGGCCCGCGCATCGATCGGGTGCCCGCCGGACCCCGACACTGCGTCCCGCAGGATGGCGCGCACGTCCCGCAGCAGATCGCGATAGCGGTGCTCCAGCCGATGGAGCAGGGTGGTGGAGGCCTCGATGTCGCTCATGAGGAGGGTCACGCGCCCGGTGGGCAGCGTGGCGGGATCGAGGCCGGTGGCCGCGTGCCGACGCTCGGTCTCCAGCTGGCGGGTGATGAATCCCACCGGCACGATCCCGTACCGCTTCGCCGCGTTCAGCAGGCGCTTGCGAGCCCGCTCCCGTGCCGCCTCACTCTCGAAGGCGACCTGGTTGAAGCGGGCGAGCGCGTTTCGCAGATGCGGCTCGTCGTGGATGGGAAGCCGTCGCCGGCCGCCGGAATCGACGTAGGCGAAGGCGCTCTCCGGGAGCCTGGCGCGCGAGCGGGCGTCGAGCTTCGCCATGGCTCAACGATACCCCGGCCCCCGGCGTGCGGCGACAGGCCCCTCGGTGTCGATCCATCTATCGTCTGACGCCTTCGTGAGATCCGCCATGATGACACCCGCGGACATCGTGTGGCACCGTCTCCGCAACCAGGGCATCACCGAACCGATCCCAGGAGGACCGGGGGAGGTGGTCGGGTGGCTGGGCGGGGTCCAGGCTCAGGACTACTTGGGCGCCAAGTGGGCGCTCGGGTTGCGCCTCGAGGGCGCGGCCGATCACGACATCGAGCGGGCCTTCAACGACGGCGCCATCCTCCGTACCCATCTGCTGCGGCCCACCTGGCACTTCGTGACCCCCATCGACATCCGCTGGATGCTGGCCCTCACGGCGCCGCGCGTCCATGCGGCCAACGGCCCCAGGTATCGCCAGCTCGAGCTGGACAGCGGCGTCTTCCAGCTCAGCAACGAGGCGATCGCCAAAGCCTTGCAAGGCGGCCAGCACCTGACCCGTGACGAACTGCGCGGCGTGCTGCAGAGGGCGGGCATCGAAACGGATCGTGAGCAGCGCATGGCCTATCTCATGATGCGGGCCGAATTGGACGGAATCGTCTGCAGCGGCCCGCGACGCGGGAAGCAGTTCACCTACGCGCTGCTGGATGAGCGTGCGCCGCGCGCCGGGGCCCTGGGCCGTGAGGAGGCGCTGGCGGAGCTCGCCCGGCGCTACTTCGCGAGCCGCGGGCCGGCCACCGTGCACGATTTCGCGAAGTGGTCGGGGCTGATCCTCGCCGACGCGAGGAGCGGCCTCGAAGCCGTCGAGGCCGGGCTTCGACACGAGGTCGCGGATGGGAGGACCTGCTGGTTCCCTCGCTCGCGTCGATCCAAGGCGGACGGATCTCCCACCGCGCACCTTTTGTCCATCTACGACGAGTACGTTTCCGGCTACAAGGATCGCAGCGCCATGATCGACGAGCGGCATGCCGCCAGGCTGTCGGCGATGGGCAACGCGTTGAACTATATCGTGGTGGTCGACGGTCGAATCGTGGGGACCTGGAGGCGCACACTCAGGAAGACCGAGGTCGTCATTCAGACCGACGTCTTCGCCCGGCTGACGCGGGCCCAAAGGGAGGCCGTCGCGGCGGCCGCCGATCGGTACGGCGCGTTTCTCGGCCGGTCGGTGGTGCTGACGGTCTGAGGATTGTATCCGTGACCGTTCGCCGCTTAGACTCCGGACAGTCCGTTGGATCTCGAGGACAGCAACCGGGAGGAGGTCTGCCGTGACCCAGGTTCGGAAGTGGCGGGTGGGCGGGGACTGGTTCGATGTCTGCAGCTGCACCATCCCTTGCCCATGCGAGTTCGCGCAGGCGCCCACCAACAACGTCTGCGAAGGGACTCTGGCGTGGCACATACGTGAAGGACGCTATGGCGATGTGGTGCTCGACGGCCTGAACGTCCTCGCCGTCAGCTACTTCGAAGGCAATATCTGGGGCGGCGAGACCAAGGCCACGATGGGCATTTTCTTCGACGAGCGCGCGGATGATGCACAGCGTGAGGCTTTACAGATCATCTTCGGGGGGCAGGCGGGTGGCTGGCCGGCCGGCTTCGCCGACCTCATTGGCGAGTTACGCGGCACCGAGTTCGCCCCGATTACCTTCGAGCTGGCCGACGATCTGGCCTACTGGCGAGCCGAGGTTCCGGGGCGGGTCGTTGCTGGAGCCGAGGCCCTGACGGGGCCTACGACCCCACCTGGCAAGCGAGTGCAGCTCCTCAATCCGCCAGGGTCGGAAGTGGGGCCCGGCCAGGTGGCCACCTGGGGCAGGGGAACCGCCCTGAACGTGGATGCCTTCGGCTTCGACATGGAGTTCGTCGGCTCGTCGAGCAAGCACATCCCGTTCGAGTGGAGCGGTCCGGACGAGGCGGCGTAGTACATGCGGTCATGACCGCGTATGCTGGCCTATTTCGCAAGATGAAGGAAGCAGGGATGCACCATCCGCCTGTCCCTCCGGCAACGCCCGCCTGGCGGAAGCGCGAAAATCTGGTGCCGGGGTTGGTTCTCCTGCTGCTTAGCGCGCTCGCCTGGGGCTATACCCTCCAGGCCGGCTCCATGAACGAGATGCCCATGCCCGGCTCAGCGCGCATGTACGGCATGGAGATGACGGCTGCCATCATCGTGTTCCTGTCCGGCTGGGCCATCATGATGGTGGCGATGATGCTGCCAGCGGCGCTGCCGCTCATCTTTCTCTACCGCATGACCGCCCACCGGCGGGTAGGCCGCCAGCAGGCCATCGCGGGGATGACTGCCCTGCTCGCGGGCTACGTCGGAATCTGGACCACGGCTGGCGTGCCGGTCTTCGGCTACAACCAGCTCGCCCGGTCCGGCGGCCATGCCATGACAGCGCTGCCGGGGTTGTTGCTCATCGCCGGAGGTCTTTACCAGTTCACGGCCTTGAAACGACGCTGCCACACGCGCTGCAGCAGCCCGCTCTTCTTCCTGACGCGCCACTGGCGACCGGGTGTCTCAGGTGCAGGGCGGCTGGGCGTGCTGCACGGTGTCGACTGCCTGGGCTGTTGTCTGGGCCTGATGCTGGCTCTGGTAGCGCTCGGGATGATGAATGTCGCCTGGATGTTCACGGCCGCCGTCATCATCTTCGTGGAAAAGTCGCTTCCCGGTGGTCACCGCGTCGCGCGTCCTCTGGGCATCGTGCTGATCGTAGGCGGCGTCTTTTTACTAGGTTGATCAGTCGTCAGCAGCCGGATGGCGATGTAACAAAGCCGGGGCAGAAGGCGGTCGCCAGCAACGGCCGGAGCCTTTACAAGTCGCCCGGCACCCGGGCCGTACTCGAAGGCCACGTCCAGGAGCTTGGGGATGTCGTTGTGGATCACGTCCCAGACGGTGTCGTCGTCGATCCGGAAATAGGCGTGAATCAGGACATCGCGCAGCCCCGCAATGGCCCGCCATCCGATCTCCGGGAATCGATCGCGGACCGAGGAGGGGACGTGCTTGGTGGCCTCTCCGATGAGCAGGAGCCTTCTGAGCAGGGCGTCGTAGCGCATGTCATCGTCCCGCAGCTGCTCGCGGGTCATGCCGACCGAGTACTGGCGAACCTTCTCACAGCTTTCGAGGATGTCTTGGAGAAAGACATCCCAGTCACGCGACACGAACGGCCTCCCGCTCGATGTGAGGCCGCAGACGTGGATGGAGCGCCTTTCTGGTGGTCAGGTCGACGGAACGCTCGAGGAGGTCTTCGAGATAGAACTTGAGTCCCATGAAGCGATCGAGAGTGGCCGGCTCAGAGAAGACCACCATTACGTCGATGTCGCTCGTTTCCCGGGCTTCGTCGCGCGCGATGGAGCCGAAGATCCACAGCTCCTGGGCATCGAACCTCTTGCGCATCTCGGGGAGGTGGCTGCGGAGAAGCTCCAGAGTGGAATCGCGATCCATGCGCTTACACCGTATGGAACTCGATGCCCCTGGACCTCATGGCGAGCACCGCATTCGTCTTGAGCGGGTCGTTACCCTGGAAGGCGCGGTCGAGGCAGACGATCCGCCGCGGCTCCCGCGCGACCATGGCGTCGAGGATCTCCTCCGTGACAGGCTCTTCCAGGCACAGAAGGAGCGCGTCTCCTTCGATGGAGTAGGCGGCCGCGCCCGCGACATCCACCTTTTCTAATTCAGCCGTCAACGGAAGCCCGGACTTTCAGGATCAGCTCGTAGAGAAGATCGTCGGGCGAACGCCCGGGTCTCAGGTGATCGGCGTAGAGCCTGAGCTGCGCGGCGAGCTTCCTGGGATCCCGTTCGGCTTTCTCCGCATCCCAGATCTCGAAGTTGCTGTCCGAGAGGGCAAAGGCCTTGAAGGCGAGGGTTCCTTCGGGAAAGAGCGAGAACTTCTCCTGTTCGTCCGGAGAATCCTGAATAGCCTCGATCGACTTTCGCAGCCGCTCGCGGGCGATGTCGCGCGCTCTCTTCCGCGGTCACTTGGCGGGCTTCTTCTTCGTTCGGCTCGTGGCTGACATTTCCGGGGCAAGTATAACCGTCAGACGTGACGGTTACTATCGACGTGGAGGCGGCCGAGATGGAAACCGAGACGACACGCGACCCCTACCTCGTACTCTACGACTTCATGAAAGAAGTCGACGAGTACCCCGGGGACTGGTGCATGTCACACGCTCTCGAGTGCGACCACTGCGGGAGGGTACCGATGGCCCTCCGGCTGGTTCACTACATGTGGTCCGTGAAATGGGAGTTCCGGGGGCAGATTATCGGACTCTGCCCCCAGTAGGACCGGAGTGCGATCCTGACTCGGAGACCGAACGGGTCTTCAACCGGCGGAAGCAGGGCCGGCTGCCGCCCGAGATGCAGCGGCGAGCCAAGCCCCGGATCATGCGGTCATATGATAACGCGTCACGTTATTAGTGTCGAACGTCGTCCGACGCGCCCTTCTATTGGAGTCGATGCGACTCCAGGCTTATCTTCCATCGTCACCCGATCCAGGATCTGCTGCGATCACCCGAGGAGCCCATGTCCGGCCACAGCAAATGGTCCACCATCAAGCGCAAGAAAGCGGCCGAGGACGCCAAGCGTGGCCAGGCCTTCACCAAGCTGATCCGGGAGATCACGGTCGCGGCGCGCGAGGGCGGCGGCGATCCGGAGTCCAATCCGCGCCTCAGGACGGCGGTCGACAACGCGCGGGCCCAGAACATGCCTTCGGACAACATCGAAAAGGCGATCAAGCGCGGGACGGGCGAGCTCGAGGGCGTCAGCTACAGCCGCGTCACCTACGAGGGGTATGGGGCGGGCGGCGTGGCGCTCTTCATCGAGTGCCTGACCGACAACGAGAAGCGCACGGTGGCGGCCATCCGCCACATCCTGGGCAAGCACGGCGGCAACCTCGGCAAGGACGGCTCGGTGGCCTGGATGTTCGACCCCAAAGGCCAGATCCTGGTCGACGCGAACGCCCACGACGAGGAGGCGGTCTTTCTGGCGGCCATCGAGGCCGGGGCCGAGGACGTGATCGCGGAGGAAGGCTATCACCGCGTGATGACGCCGTTCACCGCGTTCCAGGCGGTCCAGGACGCGCTCCACGCGGCCGGGATCGAGATCGAGGAGGCCGAGCTGGCGATGATCCCGAAGAGCACCGTGGCGGTGGAGGGTTCGAACGCCGAAAGGGTCCTTCGGCTGATCGACGCGCTCGAGGAGGAGGACGACGTACAGAAGGTGGCCGCCAACTTCGACATCCCCGAGGAGATCCTGGCCCGAGCGAGCTGATGAGCGAGAGCTGATGGTCACTCGTGTTCTCGGCGTCGACCCGGGAAGCCGCGTCACGGGCTACGGCGTGGTCGAGGCAAGGGACGGTGCGCTACGCTGCGTCGACTGCGGCACGATCTCCGGCGGCGACCGGCCGCTGCCGGACCGGCTGGTGGCGGTCTACGACGGACTCCAGGCGGTGGTCGAGACCTACCATCCCGCCGTCGTCGCGATCGAGAACGCGTTCCTGGGACGGAACGTCAAGGCGATGGCGGTGATGAGCCAGACGCGCGGGGTGCTGGTCCTGGCGGCGCGCCGGGCGGAGCTTCCCGTGTTCGAGTACGCGCCGCGCGAGATCAAGCGCGCCGTCGTCGGAACGGGGCGCGCCAGCAAGGCCCAGATCGCCTACATGGTGGGCTCGCTCCTCGATCTCGCCGAGCGCGGTCTGCCGCGCGATGCCACCGACAGCCTGGCGGTCGCGCTGTGCCACTTCCACCGCTCCAGCCCGAACGGAGTACCGGCGTGATCGGCTCGCTCGAAGGCCGGCTCGCCGCCAAGGCGATCGACGAGGTCCTGGTGCTCGTCCAGGGGGTCGGCTATCGGGTGGCGATCCCGCTCTCCACCTACGAGGGGCTCCCCGGCGAGGGGGACGACGTCAAGCTCCTCACCCACCTCCACGTCCGCGAGGACGAGCTCGCCCTCTACGGCTTCGCGAGCGATCGCGAGCGCCGGCTGTTCGAGATCCTGATCGGCGTGAGTGGGATCGGCCCGCGGCTGGCGCTCCACGTTCTCTCCCGCCTCACCCCGGAGCGCTTCGTCGGCGCGATCTCCGGCGGCGATCTCACCACGCTGACGGGGATCAGCGGGGTCGGGAAGAAGACGGCGGAACGGATGGTGCTGGAGCTCAAGGACAAGGTGGCCGACATGGTCGACATCGAGTCCATCGAACGCGGCGCGCCCCTGAACGCCAGCGGTGAGGACGCGGTCAAGGCGCTGATCGCCCTCGGTATCCGCCGGTCGGCGGCCGAGCAGGCGGTCCAGCGCTCGCTGGCCGATCATCCCGATGCCCCCGCGCCCGTTCTCACCCGTCACGCGCTGACCGCGATCAAGGAGTAGGCCTTGGCAGAGACCCCCTTCAAGAGCTATCTGAGGGGCCGTCAGGCGACCCGCCCGGAAGGCACCGCCGCCGAGGAGGCGTTCGAGGAGACGCTCCGGCCGCGAACGCTGGAGGAGTTCGCCGGGCAGGAGAAGCTGAAGCGTAACCTCGCCATCTCGATCGCCGCCGCCCGCCAGCGCGAGGAGCCGCTGGGGCACTGCCTCTTCTCGGGCCCTCCGGGCCTCGGCAAGACGACCCTCGCCCACATCCTGGCCCACGAGATGGGGGTCCGGATCCGCGTGACCAGCGGGCCGGTCCTCGAGAAGCCGGGCGACCTGGCCGGGCTTCTCACGGGCCTCGAGCGCGGCGACATCCTGTTCATCGACGAGATCCATCGCCTGAAGACGGTGGTCGAGGAGTATCTCTACCCGGCGATGGAGGAGTTCCAGCTCGACATCGTGATCGACTCCGGTCCGGCGGCGCGTTCGGTGAGCCTGCCGCTCGAGCGCTTCACGCTGGTCGGGGCGACCACCAAGCGGGGCCTGCTGACCGGCCCCTTGCGGTCCCGGTTCGAGCACGCCGCGCGGCTCGATTTCTACACAGCCGGAGAGCTCGGTCGGATCGTCGAGCGCTCGGCGCGGATTCTGGATGTCCCGATAGCCGACGAAGGGATCGCGGTGATCGCCGGCCGCTCGCGCGGGACGGCCCGGGTCGCCAACCGGCTCCTCAAGTGGGCCCGCGACTACGCTCAGGTCGAGGGAGAAGGCGAGATCACGGGTCCGCTGGCCGAGGCGGCTCTCTCGGCGCTGGAGGTGGACGAGGCCGGACTCGACGACATGGATGCCCGCATCCTGAGCGCGCTGATCGAGAAATTCGGCGGCGGCCCGGTGGGGGTGGGATCGCTGGCCGTGGCGGTCGGCGAAGAGGCCGAGACCCTGGAGGAGGTCCACGAGCCCTTCCTCATCCAGAGCGGCTTCCTCCACCGGACCGCCCGCGGCCGGGTGGCGACGGAGCGCGCCTATCGCCATCTGGGGATCACCGGACGGCCACCCGACGTGGAGGACGGCCAGGAAGGGCTGTTCGGGGAATGAGCCTCGGAGCGCTCGCCGCCGGGATCGGCGGGCTCTCAGCGCTCGCGGCGTCCTTGCTGCTACCGTTCCATGCCGGCTCGGCGCGCCTGGCGGGCGTGGAGCTGGACGCGTGGGTTGCCTGGCTCTTCCTCGCCGCCGGGCTCCTCCTGGCTGGGGCATCCATGGCGTTCGCCGCCCGCTTCCCGCTCCACGGGAGCGGTGGCCTCCGCTCCTGGGCGGTCCTGGGGGCCGCGGGTTTCGCCGTATCCGGCTACGGCCTGGTCGGCGACCTGATCGAGAGCCCGCTGGTCATGGGGGAGATCGCGGCGGTTGTCGCGCTGGGCCTCTGGTGGGGAGCGGTCGGTCTCCATGGGCGACCCCAGGCGCCGAAGTTCGCCGTCTTCTCGCTCGTGTGCGCCGCGGGGGGCGCGGTCTCCTTGCTGATCCAGCTTCTGTGGACCACTCCCCCTGCCGGCGCGATCCCCGTTCGATTCGCCTACGTCTTGTGGGCACCCTGGGGACTGGCGCTGGCCGCGGTGCTGTCGCGGCCCGGGAACGCCACCCGAACGTGATCCGTCTCTCCCGCGCGTTGCGCAGCCACTCCACGCGCTTTTACCTTCCATGAGATGCAGTTGATCGGACTGACCTCGGCCCAGGTCGAGCTGGCCGCGTACCGTTTCGCCGCGCACGAGAACTCCGCGGCGCGGATCGCGCGCCACTACCGCGATCGCGACGACCAGGAGAAGCTCCGGCTATGCCGGGCGATCCGGCGCGTCGAGCGACGCTTCGCGATCAACCTGGGGACCCTGTGCTTCAAGTTCCTGGAGAAGGAATTCCAGCCGACCCCCGACGTCCAGCGCAAGGTGATGGACTATGTGGCCCACTGGAGCGAGGGCGGCGAGGGCGGTCGACAGCTCGTCGTCTCGGTCGAACGGGTCCGTGAGATCGACCGGTTGGCGGAGGGGAACCAGGAATGGGCGGACTCGCGCGTTTCCTGATCGTCTTCGGTCTTATCAGCGTGGTCATGGGCCTGATCCTGCTGGCCGGCCATCGCATTCCGTTCCTCGGGCGGTTGCCAGGCGATCTGCTGTTCCAAAAAGGTGGCGCCACCATCTACATCCCGCTGGCGACCTCGCTCGTGCTCTCGATCGTCCTCACCCTGCTCCTGAACGTCCTCTGGCGCTGATCCACCGCGGCGCGGCCGCGGTCCGCCTCCCATGCGCATGGACGTCTTCGACTACGAGCTTCCGCCGGAGCGGATCGCCCAGCGGCCGGCCGAGCCGCGGGATGCGAGCCGGCTGCTGGTCCTCGACCGCTCGACCGGGACATGGCGTGATGGTCGGTTCACGGACATCGTCCGGGAGCTGGCGGCCGGGGACCTTCTGATCGTCAACGACACGCGCGTCTTCCCGGCGCGACTCTACGCGTTGGAGGACCAGGAGGGGCGCGTCGAGTTCCTGCTCACGCGTCCTGCGGACGCGGACGACCCGGCGCGCTCCGAAGGTCGCGAGTGGTGGTCGCTCGCTCGCCCGGCGCGGCGGGCCAAGCCGGGCCGACGATTTCAGCTCGTGACGCTCGATGCGTCGCGCGAGCGGGGCGAGATCGAGGTCCTGGAGGCGGGGGAGGCCGGTGTCCGCCGGATACAGCTCGACGTGCCCGGGGATCCGTGGGACTGGGTCACAGCCAACGGGCACGTTCCGCTGCCTCCGTACATCGACAGACCAGACGAGGCGTCCGACCGCGAACGGTATCAGACCGTCTTTGCCCGCGAGCGGGGGGCGGTGGCCGCGCCGACGGCGGGGCTCCACTTCACGCCCGACCTCCTGGAGCGCCTGGCTGCCCGAGGCGTCGCGCGCGCCAGCCTCACCCTGCACGTGGGTCCGGGAACGTTCCGACCAGTGACCGCCGAGCGCGCCGAGGATCACGCCATGGAGCCGGAGTGGTATCGGATCCCGGCGGAGACGCAGCGGATGATCGCCGCCACGCGCGCGGCGGCAAGCCGGGTGGTGGCCGTCGGCACGACCACCGTTCGGGTCCTCGAAACGGCGGCTTCCGGCTCGGGGATGGAAGGCGAGGGATTCGATTTGGAGGGATGGGCCGACCTCACGATCCGCCCCGGTCACGAGTTCCAGCGCGTCGACGCGATGCTGACGAACTTCCACCTGCCGCGCTCGAGCCTCCTCCTGCTGGTGGCGGCCTTCGCCGGGACAGAACGTGTCCTGGCCGCCTACAGGCACGCGGTGGCGGCCGGATACCGCTTCTACTCGTACGGCGACGCCATGCTGATCGTGTGAGGTCGGCCGCGGCTCAGGCCTCGAGCCGGCGGCGGATCTCCTCCGGGTAGTCGGGGAAGTAGCGGGCGATCACGGGCAGCTCGAAGCGCCCGAGGATCGACTCCTTGGGCTCGCGCTCCAGCAGGAAACGGAACGACTCCTCGATCAGGGTCTCGGGCGTCGCGCCCGCGCCGAACCTCTCGACCTGGTCGGCGGTCGCCGTGACGCGGTGCTCGCTCGAGCCGTCGGAGTCCCGCACGCGTACGCGATAGACGTCGTCTTCTAGAGCAATGACGCGGACCTCGACCATCGATGCCTCCCAATCTGGTGACGGCCCCTCCGTCGGCACGGGCCGTACCCGCGCGAGGCGGCCGTTCATGGTCGAGACGTAATCTATCGGGCGCTGGCCGTATGACACCCGATTCCCGCTCCGAGTAGGTTCTCGCGATGACGCAGCCCGAAAACCTGGAGCCGAGCGAGGTCCAGGGCGATGGGCGGGTCGCATCGCTGGTCGACGGCGTGTTCGCCATCGTCATGACGCTGCTCGTCCTGGGCATCGATCCACCGCGCGTGGCGCGCGAGGAGCTGGACGATACGCTCCTGCGGGAGGTGCTCCTCCTCTGGCCCCGTATCGCGGCCTTCTCGGTGAGCTTCCTCGTCCTTGGGATCTACTGGATGGCGCATCACACCCAGTTCCCGTTTCTCCGCCGGGTCGACTGGGCGCTCCTCTGGTTGAACATCCTCTTCCTCATGGCCGTGTGCCTGGTGCCCTTCACGACCCATCTGGTCGGGCACTATGGCAGCGAAGGGGTCGGCCTGTGGCTGTACAGCGCGAACTTCATTGCAATCAGCCTGTTGTTGCTCGCCCACTGGCGGTACGCGGCCTGGAAGGGACTGCTGCGGGAGGAGGTCGACGCGAAGCTCGTGGCGTCGGCGACCCGCAAGATGCTGGTCGGGCCGGCGCTGTATCTGGCTGCGATTGCCGTCTCCTTCCTGGATCCGCGGCTGAGCCTGCTCGTGATCCTGGCGGTTCCGGTTCTGCACGTTCTGCCGGGGCCGATCCATCTCAACTGGACCCGGACGAGTGGCGGGCTATAGCGGCCCGCTGGCGGATCTTTGTGGGTGGGTGGACCCCGACTGTCTGAGGCCTCGGGCGGGCAGCTCCGGGACGACCGTATCTTCTGCCCATGCACTGGGAAGCGAAGGCCACGGACGGAGCCGCCCGCGCGGGCGTGCTGACGACCGACCACGGCGAGATCCGGACGCCGGCTTTCATGCCCGTGGGGACCCAGGCCACCGTCAAGGCGCTGGCGCCGGAGGATCTGCACGAGCTGGACGTCGAGATCCTCCTCGCCAACGCCTACCACCTGCACCTCCGGCCGGGGGCCGACGTGGTCCGCCGCCTGGGGGGGCTGCACGGATTCATGGCATGGGACGGGTCGATCCTGACCGACAGCGGGGGATACCAGGTCTTCAGCCTGGCCGAGCTACGGGAGATCGACGCCGACGGGGTCACGTTCCGATCCCACCTCGACGGCTCGACGCACCGCTTCACCCCTGAGGGGGTGATGCGGCTCCAGCGCGACCTGGGGGCCGACATCGTGATGGTGTTCGACGACTGCGCGCCCTACCCGTGCGGGGAGGAGGACGCCCGGGCGGCGGTCGAGCGCACCACGCGCTGGGCCGAGCGGTGCCTCGCCGAGCACCGGCAGCTCCTCGCCGTCGACCCGGGGAGCCACCGGCAACGCCTGTACGGCATCGTCCAGGGCTCGACCTACGCCGATCTTCGCCGCGCGAGCGCCCGGCAGATCGGCGACCTCGACCTGGACGGCATCGCGATCGGGGGCCTCTCGGTGGGGGAGGAGAAGCCCCTCATGTACGAGATGCTGGAAGTCACGGTGCCGGAGATCGCGGCGAGCCGGCCGCGCTATCTGATGGGGGTCGGCTTTCCCGAAGACGTCCTCGCCGCCATCGCCCGCGGCGTAGACCTCTTCGACTGCGTGGCTCCCACCCGTCATGGACGCACGGGCGCAGCGTTCACCGCCGACGGTCGCGTCAACATCGAGAACCGCCGGTTCGCCGAGGACGATCGCCCGCTCGATCCCGAATGCGCCTGCCGGGTGTGCGCGACCTGGAGCCGGGCCTACATTCGGCACCTGTTCAAGGCCCGGGAGATGCTCGGCCCGCGCCTCCTGTCGTACCACAACGTCGCGTTCCTGACCCGGCTCGTGGACGCCGCCCGGCGGGCAATCCACGAGGCTCGCTTCCAGAGCTGGGCGGACGTCTGGACCGAGCGCTATCTGGCCGAAGCCACGGAGGCCCCATGGACATCCTGACCGCGCTCCTGTTCGCGGCGCCCCCGGAAGGCGGTGGGCTGGCGGGCTACGCCGTCTCGCTGCTGCCCATCGTCGCGATGATCGCGATCCTGTGGTTCCTGCTGTTCCGCCCCCAGCAGAAGGAGCAGCAGCGACACAGGGAGATGATCCGGAGCCTGCGCAAGGGGGACGAGGTCGTCACCATCGGCGGGCTGTACGGAAAGATCATGTCGCTGAACGAGGAGCGGATCTCGCTCAGGATCGCCGACAACGTCAAGGTGGAGGTCGAGCGGGGCAAGGTGATGCGCGTGCTGGCAGAGGGCGAAGCGGACGAGGCGTCCTGATGGCGCTCCTGGAGATCCATTACCTGGGCGACCCCCTTCTCCGGCGCATGACGCGCCCCGTTGAATTTTTCGATGACGAGCTCGGGCGTTTAGTCGACGATCTGATGGAGACGATGTACGCCGCCGACGGTGTCGGGCTGGCGGCCCCGCAGGTAGGAGACGAGCGTCGGGTCACCGTGATCGACGTGAGCGAGCGGCGGGACGGGACGGAGGCGATCACGCTGGTGAACCCCACGATCGTGGAGAGGCGTGGCATGGTCGAGAGCGAAGAGGGGTGCCTCTCGATTCCCGGGGTCGTGGAGACGATCGAGCGCGCGGCGGAGGTCGTGGTCGAGTACCGCGATCCGACGGGCGAGCCGCGGAAGATCGAGGGCGCGGCCCTCCTGGCGCGCGCCCTCCAGCACGAGATCGACCACCTGAACGGGGTCCTCTTCATCGACCATCTGGGAGCCCTCAAGCGCCGGCTGGCCGTGCGCGAGTTCAGGAAGGCGATGGAGGAGAAGGGCCTGCCCGTAGGCTAGGCGCGATCGTGCGGATAGTCTTCTGGGGGAGCCCCGAGTTCGCCGTCCCGACCCTCGATGGCCTGCTGGACAGCCGTCACGAGGTGGTCGGGGTCGTCAGCCAGCCGGTGCGGCCGAAGGGGCGGGGCCGCGAGGTGGAGCCCACCCCCGTGGCACACCGGGCCGAGTCCGCCGGGCTTCCAGTCCTGACTCCCGCGAAGCCTCGCGGCGAGGCCTTCCTCGGCGAATTGCGCCGGCTCGACGCCGACGTCTTCGTGGTCGCCGCCTATGGCGAGATCCTGCCGGTCGAGATCCTCGGGATGCCGCCTCACGGCGCCCTCAACGTCCACGCCTCGCTCCTTCCCGCCTATCGGGGCGCGGCCCCCGTAACGCAGGCTCTGCTGGATGGCCGGACGAACACCGGGATCACGATCATGCGCATGGAAGCCGGTCTCGACACGGGTCCCATCTGCCTCCAGGCGGAGGAGCCGATCGGCCCCGACGACACGGCCGGGCTCCTCACCGGCCGGCTGGCGGAGCTGGGCGCGCGGCTCGCGGTCGAGGCCCTGGATCGCCTCGAGTCCGGCACGCTGATCGAGACCCCGCAGGACCACGCGCAGGCCAGCCACGCGGGCAAGATCGACCCGCAGGACGCCCGACTCGACTGGGACCTGCCAAGTGCCGCGCTCGAGCGCGCCGTGCGGGCCTACGATCCCTGGCCCGGGGCGTGGACGACCTGGCGCCGCGAGCGCCTCAAAGTCTTTCGCCTGGGGATCGTCCCACCCCCCGTGGACGGCTCGGTGGAGCCCGGGACGCTTCTCGAGGTCGAGGCCGAGTCGGTCGTCAAGACCGGTGACGGCGCGGTCCGCCTGGTCCTCGTCCAGCCCGCCGGGGGTCGACGCATGAGCGGGAGGGAGTGGGCTCGGGGTCGGAAGCCCCGACGCGGGGAACGGCTGGGCGGGGCTGGCGACGACGAGCGATGACCCGGCGGTCGGGACTCCCGCACCTGGTCGCGGCGACCGATGACGAGCGGCTGCTCCGTCCGGACTTCCCGGAGCGCCTGGAAGCGCTGCTCGGAGCAGGGCTCCCAGCCGTGTTGATCCGGAGCGGCCGGGCGTTGACCGATCGGAAGCTGCTCGACCTGCTCGGTGATGCGGGCGGGCGCTGCCATCAGCATGGCGCCGAGCTCTGGGTCGGCGACCGGGTCGACCTCGCCCTGGCCGCCGGGGCGGACGCGGTCCAGCTCTCCGAGAGGGGGCTCTCGATCGCGGGCGCGCGTGCTGTGGCCCCGGGTTTTCGAGTCGGCCGCTCTGTCCACCGGGTCGAGGCGGCGGCTCTAGCGGCCCGGATGGGCGCCGACCACCTCCTGGTGGGGACGATCTTCCCGAGTGCCACCCATCCCGCAGGCCATCCAGCGGGCGTGGCCCTCCTCCGGTCGATCCGGGACACGCTGGGCGGGACGGCGCCGCCGCTCCTGGCGATCGGCGGCCTCACCCCGGAGCGGGTCGGGGAGGCGATCCAAGCGGGAGCGAGCGGGGTCGTGGCGATCCGGGGCCTCTGGGAGGCCGACGACCCGGCACGATCGGTCGAGCGGTTCCTGGATGCGCTTGGAGGCGAGAAGGTCGACCTCGATGGAGGAAACCGAGCCCGCCTGTGACTTTCTGCAGGGCCTGCTAGATTGACTCCCATGGCGTTTCATTCAACCACCGCCGAGAGCATCGAGGTCGTGGTCAACGGCCGGGTCCGTGCGGTTCCCGACGGGCGCACGGTGCAGGAGCTCCTGATCGAGCTGGAACTGGAACCGGAAGTCGTGGTCGTGGAGCGGAACGGCGGGATCCTCTCCCGCGCCCGCTTCGCCGAGGTGCGCCTCGAGGCGGGCGACGCGCTCGAGATCGTCCACATCGTGGGAGGCGGCTAGCGATGAGCGGTACCGGAACCATCCGGGCCGAGCCGGGCGATCGGATCGCGGCGCAGCCGGGCACGGCAGGGCTGACGATCGCCGGGCGGGCCTTCGGCTCGCGTCTCATCCTGGGATCGGGCAAGTACGACTCCCCCGAGACGCTCGTCCGCTGCATCGAGGCCTCGGGCGCGGAGATCGTCACCGTAGCCCTCCGTCGCGTCAGCCTGGACCGCGCCGACCCAGAGGGGCTCTTCCGTCACCTGGAGGGCACGGGGGCCATGATCCTGCCCAACACGGCGGGCTGCTACACGGCCGAGCAGGCGGTGCGCGTGGCCCGGCTGGCACGGGCGGGGGGGCTCAGCGAGTTCGTCAAGCTCGAGGTGATCGGCGACGAGCGCACCCTATATCCGGACGTGATCGAGCTCGTCGAGGCGACGCGTCGGCTCGCCGAAGAAGGCTTCGTCGTGATGCCGTACACCAACGACGACGTGGTCGTGGCGAGGCGGCTGGAAGAGGCGGGCGCGGCGGCGGTCATGCCGCTCGCCTCGCCGATCGGCTCGGGCCTCGGCGTCGTCGATCCGCTCAACCTGCGTTTCATCCTGGAGGCGGTCTCCATTCCGGTGATCGTCGACGCTGGGGTGGGCACGGCGTCCGACGCGGCGGTCGCGATGGAGCTGGGAGTCGAAGGGATCCTCATGAACACGGCCGTGGCCATGGCCCGGGACCCGGTTCGGATGGCCCGCGCGATGCGGCTCGCGGTGGAGGCCGGTCGGCTCGCCTTCGAGGCGGGCCGCATGCCGCGCCGCGAATGGGCCCGGGCCTCGAGCCCCGCCGAGGGCCGCGTTGGCGGCTAGCCTTACGGTGGCGGCCCCGCGGCGTCGGGCGGCGAGCGGGCGGAGGCTGGTCTACGAGGTGCTGCGGGACGTGGGGGCCGGCCAGCGCGCGGACGAGAGCCTCGACCGGCGCAGCCGCGATCTGGATCGACGTGAGCGGGCCTTCGCCATGCAGCTCGCTTACGGCACCATCCGGTGGCGGGGGCGGATCGATCATCATCTCGACCACCTCCTGGATCGCGGTCTCGCGAGCCTTCCCCCCGACCTGATCGCCGTTCTCGAGCTCGGCGCCTACCAGATCCTGTTCATGGACCGCGTACCCGACCGCTCCGCGGTGGACGAGAGCGTGCGGCTGGCGCGGGAGGTCCTCCCCGAATCCACGGCGGGCTGGGCGGCCGGGCTGGTGAACGGTGTGCTCCGGAACCTGGCGCGCCGTCGGGAAACGCTCCCGCTGCCCGATCCCGTCGACATCGCCGGCCGGCTGGCGGTCGAGCACAGCCATCCGAGATGGCTCGTCGAGCGCTGGCTGGCCCGTCTGGGGCCGACTGCGACAGCAGCGCTCCTCGCCCGCGACAACCGGACGCCCCGCGTCCACCTGGCTCTGCACCCGCGTGCGGGTGGGGCCGAGGAGGTCCTGACATCGCTTCGCGCCGCCGGCATCGATGCCGGCCCCCACCCGGCCCATCCCGACGCCATCGTCGTCGAAGGAGGCGTCCGTCCGGACCGGCTCCCCGGCTGGCGGGAGGGTCGGTTCTGGGTGCAGGACGCCGGGGCGCAGTGGGTGTCGGCCCTGGCCGACCTGCCTGGAGACGGCCCTTTCCTGGATGCCTGCTCGGCTCCCGGTGGCAAGCTCCTGGGGTTGCTCGCGAGGGACCCCATGACCCGGGCGCTGGCCCTGGATTCCGAACCGGGCCGGCTCGCCAGGGTCCGGCAGAACCTCGACCGGCTGGGCCTGGACGGCGTGTGGCTGGTGGCGGCTGACGCGCGGGCGATTCCCGCCCGGCGCTCGTTCCCGCTCGTCCTCGTTGACGCGCCCTGTTCCGGAACCGGGGTCCTCGGTCGCCGCCCGGACGCGCGCTGGCGGCGCGAGCCGGGCGACATCGGCCGCTTTGCCGCGTTCCAGGGCGAGCTGCTCGATGGCGTCGCGGACAACGTCGCGCCGGACGGCGTCCTTCTCTACGCCACGTGCTCGCTGGAGCCGGAGGAGAACACCGGGGTCGTGGAAGGGTTCCTGGCGCGGCACCCCGACTTCCGCGTGGACCCGGCCGGGGACCGGATCCCGGCCGTCCACCGCGACGGCCCGTATCTCGCGACCCGGCCTTGGGAGGCGGACGTGGACGGCATGTTCGCCGCGCGGCTCGTCCGGGAGGCGAATTGACGCGCCGCGGCGTCGCCTGGTCGATCATCGTGGCGATCCTCGCGGCGACGTTGGGGGCCGCGGCGGTCGGCTATCTCGTCGTCCAGCTCTTCTTCCTGCCGGAGACGCTGGCCGAGCAGCGCGTGAGCCAGGTGCCCGACCTGAGCGGCCGCGAGCTCGAGGACGCTCGGGCGCAGGCGGAGGCCGAAGGCTACGTCCTCGAGGAGAGCGGTCGGTTGAGCTGGGAAGACGTGGAGGAGGGGAGCGTCATCTACCAGATTCCGCCCCCGGATTTCTACCTGCCGCGCGGCGATACGGTTCGCGTGGTCGTGAGCCGCGGACCGACACCCATCCGCGTGCCTCGGCTCGAAGGGCTCCAGCCCGAGCATGCCAACTCGATCCTGCGGGGCCTCGGGCTCGAGGAGACGCCCCCACGCCAGGAGTTCAGCAACCTGCATCCGCAAGGGTCCGTGGCGGGAACGGTGCCACCCCCGGGCACGCCCGTCGAGCCCGGCACCCCGGTGACCCTGATCCTGAGCGGCGGCGGCTCGTTCCTGACGATGCCCGACGTGCAGGGCCTCGGCCTCGCGGCCGCCCGCGACACGCTCGAGCTCCACTCGCTCACCATCGGTGAGGTGGTCAACGTGCAGGGGGGTCCCGCGACCGACGATCAGGTGCGGGTGGTCGTGAGCGGGCAGGAGCCGGCTCCGGGATTGCATGTCCGGCGCGGCAGCGCCGTCCGTCTGCAGCTCGGCGAGCGGATCTCGCGCGGACGCGCCGGGGCTCCCGCGGGTGGAGTGCCTCCGGGTACGGCCCCCGACCGACCGGCTCCGGCCGAGGAACCGGCGCCGACGCCTCGGGAAACGCCGGTGGGCCCGCAACGAGGGGATCCGCCGGCCGCCGACGAGGACACCCCGTTTTGAGCCGTCCGGTGCTGGTCGCCCCGTCCGTCCTGGCGGCCGACTTCGGAAGGCTCGAGGACGAGGTCGCCGCCGTGGTCGAGGGCGGCGCCGACTGGGTCCACGTCGATGTCATGGACGGTCACTTCGTCCCCAACCTGACCTTCGGGGCCGAGATGATTCGCACCGTCCGACGGGTGACCGACCGGCCGATCGACGTGCACCTCATGGTAGAGAAGCCCGAGCAGTTTTTCGAGGAGTACGTGGAGGCGGGCGCCAGCCACTTGACGTTCCATGTCGAGGCGACGCGCCACCTCCACCGGCATCTCCAGCGGATCCGCGAGCTGGGGGGAAAGGCGGGCGTCGCGCTCAATCCTGGGACGCCTCTCACGTTGGTGGACGAAGTGTGGGAGGGGATCGACATCCTCCTCGTCATGAGCGTCAACCCGGGCTGGGCCGGGCAGACGTTCCTCCCCTCCGCCCTGGAGAAGCTGCGCGCAGCTCGCACGCGGATCGAGGAGCTGGCGCCGGACAGCCGCCCCCATCTGGAGGTGGACGGTGGGATCGAGGCGGCGAACGCGGGAGCCGTGGTCACCGCCGGCGCGGACGTCCTGGTCAGCGGCTCGGGGGTCTTCGGGGGGGGCGATCCGGCCGCGAGGACGCGCGTGCTTCATGCCGCTGCCGCGGAGATGGCCAGCCGCTAGGTTGAGGTCGTGGTACCAGGCGCGATTGCCGTACCATGAGTGGACTCTGAAAAAAGGAGTGACGACGATGCGCATGCGAACCTTCTCTACCCTGCTCTCGGCGATCGCCCTCCTGGCGTCCCCGGTGACGGCTCAGGAGACTCCCGGCGGCCAGGGAGCGCCGGTCGACCTGAACGACCCCGCTCGTTCGGCCGAGGACCAGGCCCGCGATCCGTACTCCAAACCCATCGAGGTTTTCCAGTGGATCGGCCTGGAGGCCGGCGATGTCGTGGTGGACTTCCATGCCGGCTCCGGCTACAACACCTGGATCATGTCGAAGTGGGTCGGCCCCGAAGGCGTGGTCTTCACCGAGATGCCGGAGGGCATGTCGGAGGACATCAAGACCCGTCTCGAGTCCGGTGACCTCGCCGGCGCCGGGAACGTGATCTACGTGGAGAATGTCGAGGCGCTGCCGACGGACAGCCTCGACCTCTTCTTCACTTCGCGCAACTACCACGACGTGGACGTGGAGGCGATTCCGGACTTCCTGACGGAGGTGCGCCGCGCGCTCGCGCCCGACGGCCTGTTCGTCGTCATCGACGCGCGCGCGGCCGAGGGCCGCGACACCGAGGCGCACCGGATCGCCGATCAGGTCGTGATCGACGAGGTCACGGCGGCCGGATTCGAGCTCGTCGACCAGAGCGAGCTGCTGGCCAATCCCGACGACGACCACGTGGCCCCCAAGTGGGATCAGCGCGAGCAGCTCGATCAGAGCCTGATCAAACTCCGCGCCCCCGAGGAGCCGGCGGGAGGGGACGCCCCAGCCGGAAGCTGAGCGGCCGCCGGCCGGACCGCGACATGCTGCTCAGGTAGCGAGGCGTCAGGAAGACGGCTTGGCACACGGGGGAGGGTCCGCAGGATCCTCTCACGCCGCTCGTTGACGGCCTGCCGTCCGGACGAGAGACTCTCCCCTCCATGCGCCCCGAAACCCGCTATGCCCGCAGCGGCGACGTCAGCGTCGCCTATCAGGTGGTTGGAGACGGTCCGTTCGATCTGGTCTACGTGACGGGATGGGTCTCGAATCTCGAGTACGGCTGGGAGAGCCCGCTGGTCGAGCGGTACTACCGGCGTCTGGCGTCGTTCTCGAGGCTGATCCTCTTCGACAAGCGAGGCACCGGGCTGTCGGACCGGGTCTCGATCTCCGGGCTGCCGACGATCGAGCAGCGAATGGACGACGTGCGGGCGGTCATGGACGCGGTGGGCTCCGAGCGGGCGGCCCTGTTCGGGCACTCCGAGGGCGGGAACATGTGCGTCCTGTTCGCCGCGACCTATCCCGAGCGGACGATCGCCCTCGTGACCTACGGGATCTACGCGAAGCGCGTCTGGTCGCCGGACTATCCCTGGGCTCCGACGCCCGGGGAGCGGGAGAAGTGGCTCGAGGTCGTGGCCGGCGATTGGGGCGGCGTGGTCGATTTGGAAGCCCTGGCTCCCAGCCTGGCCGGGGATCCCCAGTTCCGAAGCTGGTGGTCCACCTATCTGCGGATGAGCGCGAGCCCCTCGGCCGCGGTCGCGCTGGGACGGATGAACACGCAGATAGACGTCACCGCGATCCTCCCCAGCGTCCGCGTCCCCACCCTGGTGCTGCATCGGATCGGAGATCGCGACATCCGGATCGAGGAGGCGCGGTTCATCGCGCGTCACATCCCGAACGCGCGCCTGGTCGAGCTGCCGGGCGAGGACCATCTGCCGTGGACCCCCGACATGGATCTGGCGCTGGACGAGGTGCAGAGGTTTCTGACGGGGTCGATACGCCGCCCCGATCCCGACCGCGTCCTGGCGACCGTGCTGTTCACCGATATCGTGGACTCGACGGCCTGGGCGGCGGATCTGGGTGACCAGCGGTGGCGCGAGACCCTGGAGACCCACAACGGAGCCGTCCGTCGGGAGCTCGAGCGGTTCCGTGGTCGCGAGGTGAAGACCACGGGAGACGGCTTCCTGGCGACCTTCGACGGGCCGGCGCGGGCGATCCGCTGTGCGCTCTCGATCCGTGATCGGGCGCGGCAGGGCGGTCTCCAGATCCGCGCCGGTCTTCATACCGGCGAGTGCGAGAAGCTGGACGGTGACATCGGCGGTATCGCCGTTCACATCGCGTCGCGCGTCCTCGCCGAGGCCGGGCCCGGCGAGGTACTCGTGTCGAGGACAGTGAAGGATCTGGTGGCGGGGGCGGGGATCGAGTTCGAGGACAGGGGGGAGCGGACGTTGAAAGGCCTGGACGCTTCGTGGCGTCTCTTCGAGGCCCGGACCTGAGCCGCTGAACCTGCTGCCGCGCGAGCGCGGCGCGTCTGGCCGCGTCGCGTGTCCGCGCCTATCTTGCACGTCTATTCCCGTTCTCCCGCCCTCCGGGACGACCCGGACCGCGGGGGCGACGCCTTCGGCCCCGGTGGTCGCGGGCGTGTCCGAGTCTTCGAGCCGCGCAATCGATCGGTTCCGCGGCAGCCCAAGAGGTCCATGTTCGACGAGCTGAGCGCCAAGCTCGACGGCGCCTTCGCGCGCTTTCGGAGCCGCGGCATCCTCGATGACGAAATGATCGCCGAGGGGATGCGCGAGGTCCGCCGGGCCCTCCTCGAGGCCGACGTGAACTACCGCGTCGCCAGGGACTTCTGCGCCCGGGTCGAGGAGCAAGCCCGCGGACAGGAGGTGGCGCGCTCGATCACGCCCGCCCAGCAGGTCATCAAAATCGTCCACGACGAGCTGGTCGACCTGCTGGGCGGCGCCCACGCTCCGATGCGCGAGTCGAAGCAGCCCCCCACCGTCATCGTGCTGGCGGGGCTTCAGGGATCGGGGAAGACGACCACCGCCGGCAAGCTCGCACGCCGGCTCCAGCACGAGGGCCGTCGCCCACTCCTCGTCGCGGCGGACATCCATCGGCCGGCGGCAATCGAGCAGCTCGAGACCCTGGGGCGCAGGCTCGATCTTCCGGTCGTGGCGGATAGGGACGGCGGGCGGGCCGAGGAGATCGCGCGGCAGGGGATCGAGCGCGCGCGGGCCGAGCGGCGCAACGTCGTGATCGTCGACACGGCCGGGCGCCTCCACGTGGACGACGAGATGATGACGGAGCTGGAGCGGGTGGTGGAGGAGACCGAGCCGCACGAGCTCCTGCTGGTGGCCGACGGTATGACCGGGCAGGAGGCCGTGAGGATCGCCGAGTCGTTTCGCGAGCGCCTCGCGCTGACCGGGATCGTGCTCACCAAGCTGGACGGAGACGCGCGGGGAGGAGCGGCGCTCTCCATCCACGCGGTGACCGGTCTTCCGATCAAGTTCATCGGGGTGGGTGAGAAGCTGGATGGCCTCGAGCCCTTCCACCCCGATCGCATGGCGGGTCGGATCCTGGATCGCGGCGATGTCGTGACGCTCGTCGAGAAGGCCGAAGAGGCATTCGATCTGGAGGATGCCGAAGGGCTGGAGGCGAAGCTGGGCGGTCGCGGGAAGTTCGATCTGGAGGACTTCCTGGTGGCGATGCGCCAGATCAAGCGAATGGGACCTCTCGATGGTCTGCTGGGTCTAGTCCCCGGCGTCGGCAAGGCGCTCCGCGATGTCGAGGTCGACCCCGATCGGATCAAGCGCATCGAGGCCATCGTCCTCTCGATGACGCCGGACGAGAGGCGCCGGCCGAAGATCCTGAACGGCAGCCGCCGGAAGCGGATCGCGAACGGGAGCGGAACCACCGTTCAGGAGGTCAATCGACTCCTCAAGCAGTTCGACGAGATGAACCGGATGATGAAGCGACTCAAGGGAACGCTGGGAAGACAACAACCCTTCAGGAGGTAAGGCATGGCGGTACGCATCCGGCTGCGGCGCATGGGCGCCAGAAAGCAGCCCGTCTACCGGGTCGTGGTGGCCGACTCGCGGAGTCCGCGGGACGGACGCTTCCTCGACACGATCGGCACCTACAACCCGCGCACGGAGCCGGCCGAGATCCGAATCGACCGTGACAAGGCGCTGGCCTGGCTGGAGAGCGGCGCCGAGCCCACGGACACCGCGCGCTCGCTGCTCTCGCAGGTGGGGATCTGGCAGCGCTTCCGGACGGGCGAGTGGCCCCCCGGAGCGGCCAGGGGCGACTGCGCGAAGGGCGAGATCGGCCCGAGCGAGCCACCGGCGGAGGAGGTACGGACCGAGTCTCCGGCCGAAGGGGCTCCGGCCGAAGGGGCTCCGGCCGAGGAGGCTTCGGCCGAGGAGGCATAGTCTGCACCCCGGATCGGCCTTCGTGGCGATCGGCCGCCTCGTGAAGGCGCACGGCCTCCATGGCGAGGTGGCCGTGTTCCCCCTGACCGGGCACCCCGAGCGCTTCGCGGCGGGGCGGCAGCTGTTCCTGAGCGCGACCCCCGAGGGCCGGGATGGGGTGCCCATCCTGATCGAGGCCAGCCGGGCCCACGCGGGCCGCTACCTGCTGAAGCTGGACCGCATCGAGAACCGCAGCGTGGCCGAGCAGGCGGTGGGTCAGTTCCTCGTGATCTCCCGCGTCGATGCCGAGAGGGCGCGGGAGGAGGGCGAGTTCTTCCTGCACGCCCTCGTCGGACGCGCGGTGCGCACGGCGGACGGCCGACTCCTGGGCGAGATCGTCGACGTCCTGGAGCCGGGCGGGGCCGCCGTGCTCGAGATCGGAGAGGCCGGCGGTGGCCGCCGGCTCCTGCCGTTCGTGCGCGAGTTCGTGCGCGAGGTGGGGGAGGAGACGATCGTCGTCGATCCGCCGCAAGGCTGGGAGGAGCTGTAGTGCACGTCAACGTCGTGACCCTGTTTCCCGGCTACTTCAAGGAGCCGCTCGCCCAGTCCATGACGGGTCGGGCCCGCAAGCGGGGCCTCTTCTCCTGGGACGTGATCGACCTGCGCGACTTCGTGGAGGAAGGCGAGCAGGCCGATGACTATCCGTACGGCGGCGGTGGAGGCATGGTGATGAAGCCGGAGCCCGTCTTCCGCGCCTGGGAGGCCCTGGAGGAGCCGCGGCCCTTCATCCTGCTTTCGGCGCGTGGTCGGCCGTTCACGCACGAGGTGGCGGTCGAGCTCGCCGTGGAGCCCGAGCTGACGCTGCTCTGCGGGCACTACAAGGACGTCGACGAGCGCGTTCGCCAAGCGATCGTGACCGACGAGATCTCCGCCGGAGACTTCGTTCTGTCGGGTGGCGAGATCGCCGCCCTCGCCGTGATCGACGCGGTCGCGCGGCTCCTGCCGGGAGTGCTGGGAGACTTCGACAGCGCACAGGGCGACTCGTTCCATGACGAATGGCTCCTGGGCCCGCCCTCGTACACCCGGCCCGCCGTCTATCGCGGGATGGAGGTCCCGGAGGTGCTTCTCTCGGGCGACCACGCCGCGATCGCACGGTGGCGCCGGGAGGAATCGCTCCGGGTGACCTTGGAACGGCGGCCCGACCTGATCGGCCGGAGCGCCGAGGAGGAAGCCCGTGGCGCGTGACGGACGCGAGACCGAGGCGTATATTACCAATCTATCCTGAAAATCGAGGTTCCCCATGATCGCCGAATACGAAAACCAGCAACTCCGCGAGGATGTTCCCGAGTTCCGCCCCGGTGACACCGTTCGCGTCAACGTGCGTGTACGGGAGGGCGAAAAGGAGCGCCTCCAGGCGTTCGAGGGGGTCGTCATCCGCCGCAAGGGCGGAGGCATCAACGAGACGTTCACCGTTCGAAAGGTCTCCAACGGCGTCGGGGTCGAGCGGATCTTCCCGCTCCATTCCCCTGTGGTCTCCGAAATCCAGGTCGTGCGCGAGGGACGCGTCCGCCGTGCCAAGCTCTACTACCTGCGTAACCTCTCCGGAAAGGCTGCCCGGATCCGCGAGCGTCAGCGCTCGTAGCCTGCCCCCGGCCGTGCCTTGAGCGGCTTCGAGGAGCGGCTCGGGCACCTCTCCGTCTCCGAGATCGCGACGGTCCTGGCTCGGCGCCAGTCGGTCGGGCGTCGGACAGTCCGGTATTTGCTCCAGGACGATCGGGCCGGGGTGCGCGACCTCGGTCGGCGCTATCTCGACCGGGTGCGGGCGCGGGAGCACGAGCGAGCGCGGCTCGTCCGGCTCCTCGAAACGGAGCGCGAGCTGCTCACCGAAGGGGCGCGGATCGCCGCCGGCGTCGACGAGGCCGGGGTCGCGCCGATCGCCGGTCCGGTGGTCGCCGCAGCCGTGGTTCTGCCCGCCGACTGGATCCCGGCCGGACTCGATGATTCGAAGCGACTCGCCAGCGGGGCGAGGGAGCGCCTCGACCGGGAGATCCGGGCGGCCGCCTCCGCGGTCGGCGTCGGCATCGTCAGCGAGCGCATCATCGATCGCGTGAACATCTACCAGGCGAGCCTCCATGCGATGCGCCTGGCGCTGCGCCGGTTGGGTGTGGCCATCGACCTGGCCCTCCTGGACGGGCGTCCGCCGCGGACCTTCCCAGTCCCGCATCGGGCGGTGGTCGGGGGAGACGGCAGGGTGCGCTCGATCGCGGCGGCCTCGATCGTCGCCAAAGTGGCGCGGGACCGACTGCTGGTCGAGGCCGACCGGTGCTGGCCCGAATACGGATTCGCGCGTCACAAGGGCTACATGACCCCGGCCCACGTGGAGGCTCTCCGCGCTCACGGGCTTTGTCCGTTCCACCGCCTCTCCTTTCCCCGCGTCTGGGAGGAGGCGGACGCCATGGGTCCGCTCTACCGGGAGCTGGCCTACCGGCTCGAGCGGGCCGGGACGGAGGCCGAGATCGAAGCCGTCGCGTTCGATTTCGACGCGCGGAGAGCCGCCCTCCACGCCTGCGAGGAGAGGCTCTTCCAGAGGCTCCTGGAGGCGAAGCGGGAGGCGCTGGCAGAGGTGGGGGAGACCACCTAGGTTCGTCCTGAGCTTGCACTTATCATCAACCGGAACCTCCATGAAAAAGCCCGTCTATCTCGATTATCACGCCACATCGCCCTGCGATCCGCGGGTGGTCGACGCGATGCTGCCCCTCTTCCACGAGGAGTTCGGCAACCCCTCGAGTCGCGGCCACGCCGTGGGACGCGCCTCGGAAGAGCGGGTCGAGACCGCCCGCCAGAAGGTGGCCGACGCGATCGGCGCGAGGCCGACCGAGATCGTGTTCGCCAGCGGGGCGACGGAAGCCAACAACCTGGCCCTCATGGGCGCGGCGCGCCTGCGTCGGGACGCCGGCGACGGGGACCGCGTGGTGAGCGTGGCGACCGAGCACAAGTCGGTCCTGGAGCCCCTGCACGCGCTCGAGGAGGAAGGCTTCAGCGTGACCTTCCTGCCGGTCGACGGGCGGGGTCTCGTGGATCCGGCCGCCGTGGCCGAGGCGGTCGAAGACGGTACCGTCCTTGTGAGCGTGATGCTCGCCAACAACGAGATCGGCACGATCGAGCCGATCGCCGAGATCGCGGCCATCGCCCACGAGGCCGGTGCCTGGGTCCACACGGACGCGGTGCAGGCGATCGGCAAGATTCCGGTGGACGTCGACGAGCTGGGGGTGGACCTGCTCGCGCTCTCGGCCCACAAATTCTACGGGCCCAAGGGGGTGGGGGCTCTCTACGTGCGTCAGAAGCCGCGCCGCATCAAGCTCGATCCGATCCTCCTCGGCGGCGGACAGGAGCGGGGCTTTCGCTCGGGGACGCACAACGTGCCCGGCATCGTCGGGCTCGGGATCGCCTGTGAGATCTGCGAGGCCGACCGCGAGGAGGAGTGTGTGCGTCTAGCCGCCCTGCGCGATCGCCTCCAGGCCGGTCTCGAGGAGAGGATCGACGAGATCGTCGTCAACGGCCATCTCGAGCACCGACTCCCCCACAATCTGAGCGTCTCGATCCTGCACGTGGATGGCGAGGCGCTTCTGCTCTCCCTGGACGACATCTGCATATCGAGCGGCTCGGCCTGCCGCTCCTCCGCGCCGGGAGCGTCGCACGTCATGAAGGCGATCGGTCACGACGACGAGCTCGGCAAGAGCACGATCCGCTTCGGTCTGGGGCGCTGGACGACGGTGGAGGAAATCGATTACGCGATCGACCGCGTCGTCGAGGTGGTCGACCGGCTGCGTGCCATGAGCGCCCTCGCCTGACGGCGCCGGACCCCCTCCCTTCCGACAGCGGCTCGACGGTCTCCGTGACCCCCAGGGGGGCGCATCGGGCTCTATCCCGTCATCCATGGATCTACCGGAGCGACGTCGTCGACGTCCCCATCGATCTGCCGAACGGGGCGATCGTGCGGGTGATCGACAACCGGAACCGCGTCCTCGGCCGGGCCAGCTGGTCGGCGCGATCCCAGATCGCGCTGCGGTTCGTGCGCTGGGAGGACGAGGAGGTGGACGAGGCGTTCTGGGCCGCTCGCCTCGAGGCCGCGATCGCTCGCCGCGAGAGATCGGGGATGATCGGTCCGGCGCGGCGCCTCGTATTCGGTGAGGCCGACGGATGGCCCGGGCTCGTCGTAGACCAGTATGGCGACTGTCTGGTCGTCCAGACCCTGACGCCGGCTGCGGAGCTCATGGCCGAGTCGTGGACGCGCCTGCTGGTCGAGCGGCTCGAGCCACGCGCGATCGTGGCCCGGAACGACCTCAAAGTGCGCCGGCTGGAAGGCCTCGAGCCGGAGGTTGTGGTCTGGCACGGGGAGCCGCCCGAGCCGTTCCCGGTCACGATCGGCGAGCGCAGCTTCATGATCGACGTGATGGGCGGGCAGAAGACGGGGGCGTACCTGGACCAGCAGGCGAACTACCCTGCCGCGGCCCGCTACGCGGCGGGCGCGGAGGGGGCCCTGGACGCCTTCGCCGGCGAGGGCGGCTTCTCGCTTCACCTGGCGCCGGTCGTCGGACGCGTCGAGGCGGTCGAGATCTCCAAAGCCGCCGCTGGGCGGGGTCGAGAGAACGCGGCCGCCAACAGCATCGGGAACGTGGAATGGACGGTGGCCAACGCTTTCGACCGGCTTCACGGGCTGGCGGGGGAGGAGGCCCGGTTCGGGGCGATTGTTCTCGATCCGCCCGCGTTCGCCAAAAACCGCAAATCGGTTGCGGCGGCCCGGCGCGGCTACAAGGAAATCAACCTGCGGGCCCTGAAGTGTCTGGAGCCGGGCGGCGTCCTCATCACCTGTTCCTGCTCCTACCACGTCGACCGCGAGGCGTTCCGCGCGATCGTGGCCGAGGCCGCCGCCGACGCTCACCGGACCGTCGAGGTGCTGGAGGTTCGGACGCAGGCGCCGGACCACCCGATTCTGCTGTCCGTTCCGGAGACGGAGTACCTCAAGTGCCTGATGTTGCGAGCGCATTGAATCCGTTCTTGACAGCTTCCTTCCGGAGGGCCTACCCTACTCAAGGGGTCTGCTCAGGAGGTTCACTACAGGAATGCGTTGTTTCGGGCGTCCCGCCTTTATCCTCGTCGCGGTTGCTTTCCTGTTTCGTCCCGCTGTCTCCGAGGCCCAGGAGAGGTCCCCCGCCGCGCTGTTGACCACGGCGGACAGCCTCTACGCGGAGCGCGCCTACCCCGCGGCCGCCGAGGTCTTCGCGAAGGTCCTCTCCGCGGCCGAGACCGCGGAGTCGCCGGATCTCGTGCACCGTGGCCTGATCGGGCTCGCGACCACCTATCGGCTGACCGGCCGCGTGGCCGAGAGCCTGGTGCTCCTCGAACGCGCCCGCGATCTGGCTCGCCGGAGCGGCGACCGAACACACGAGCTCGACGCGCTGCGCGGGCTCGGGATCAGCCGCCATGACCTCGGCCGCCATGCCATCGCGCTCGAGGCGTACGACGCTGCCCTCGCCCTCGCTCGCGAGCTCGGTGACGCTCGCGCGGAAGGGGTTTTATGGAACAACATGGGCAGCGTCCTCTACCGGCAGGGCGACTACGCGGGCGCCATCGAGGCGCTGGAGCGGTCGCTGGCGCTCATCCCGGCGGACAGCCCCGACTATATCCGGGTGCTGACCAATATCGGTCGGGCGCACATGTATCGCGGTGAGTACGCGACCGCTCACGATCTGTACGAGGAGGCGCGCGAGCGCGCCAGGCGGTTCGACGATCCGCACCTGGACGGATTGATCTGGAACCGCTTCGCGGTCCTCTACGATCGAACGGGCCAGAACGATCGGGCGTGGGAGGCCAACGTGAGAGCGCTCGAGATCTCCCGAGCGATCGGTCTCCGACAGGGGGAGAGCGCGGATCTCGAGAATCTCGGAATCCTGCGCAAGAAAGCCGGCGATTTGGATGGCGCCCTGACGTATCTGGAGCAAGCGCGCGCGATCCAGGAGGAGGATGGCGACGACACGGGCGCCGGAACGACGCTCAAGCTGATCGCCGACGTCCATCGGCTGCGCGGCGACCTGGCGCAGGCGCGGGACACCTACCGGGAGGCGCTTGCGATCGACCTGCGGGCCGGCCAGAGGGGCCAGGCCGGGCTCTCGCGGCTGGGCCTCAGCGACGCCTTCCTGGCGCTGGGTGAGGGGGAGGCGGCGCTCGCCCAGGCCGATACCGCACTGGCGTCGGCGCGCGAGATCCACCACCCCGATTTGGCGGGGCAGGCCGGTTACCGGCGGGCCCGGGCCCTCCGCGCGCTCGGCCGCCAGGAGGAAGCCCTGGCGGCGCTGGTGTCCGCCACCCGCCGGATCGAGACGCTGCGCGCCGCGCTTGCGAGCGACCCCGCGAAGATCGGCTTCCTCGAGGAGCGCCAGCGACCCTTCCACGAGATGGTCGACCTCCTGATCGAGCTCGGCCGCCCTCTCGACGCCCTGGTCGTCGCCGAGCGCGGCCGGGCCCGGGCGCTGGTCGACCTCCTGGCCGGGCGCGTGTCGCCGTCCGCCGGGGAGGGCGCGACCCGGCTGGCGCGTGTTCGCGCCGCCGAAGCGGAGCTCCGAGACGCGATCACCATGCCCGATTCCTCCGGCGGGACGGGGCCCGAGAGCCTGCTTGCGCTACGCGCCGCGGGAGCTCTCGAGGCGGAGCTGGGAGCGCTCGTCGAGGAGGACGAGGAGCTGGCGAGCCTCGTGTCGGCGCAATCGGTCTCGGCAGCCGAGATCCTCGGTCTGGCCCGCACCCAGGAAGCGACGCTGGTCGAGTACCTCGTCGCGGAGGATAGGCTGACGATCTGGGTCGTGGCCCCGGATGGGTCGGTGCAGGCACGGGTCGAGCCCGTCGGCCGTGACTCGATCCGGGCCGCGGTGGGACGAGTTCGGACGGCATGGGAGAAGGGGCTGGCCGCGGGTCTCGGACCGGAGACGATGGCGCTCGACCAGCTGGCCGCGCTCCACGGCCGGCTGATCGCCCCCATCGAACCGTGGCTCCCCGATGACCCCGAGGCCATCGTGTACGTGCTTCCGCACAACGCGCTCTATCTGCTGCCTTTCGCGGCGTTGCGCGATACCGACGGGAGCTACCTCGTCGAGCGGCACACCATCTCCCACGCGCCGTCGATCAGCGTGCTGGGCTGGCTGGCGGAGGGCCGGATGACCGCGGATGAAGCTGCGGCCGAGCTCACAGCGGAGGGCGATAGCGCTCCACCGCAGGGGGATTGGCTCGGTGTAGGCGATCCCGCGGTGGCCGCCGAGACCGGACTCGATCGCCTGCCGTGGGCGGCGTACGAGGTACGGAAGGTCGCCGAGCGCTTCGCCGCCGAGAAACGGGTCGTCCTGATGGGTGCCGCGGCGACGGAGGCCGCCCTGCGGAAGCTGGCGCCGGCCCAGGACGTCATTCACTTCGCGGGACACGGCATCATCTCCGACCGCGAGCCCCTCGCGAGCGCGCTTCTTCTGGCACCCGGTGACGGACAGGACGGATACCTTCGGACGCCGGAGATCTTCGCGCTCGATCTCGACGCCGACCTCGTCGTCCTCTCCGGCTGTTCGACCGGGCTCGGGAAGCTGACGGGAGACGGCGTGCTCGGCCTTTCGCGCGCCTTTCTCTATGCCGGGACGCCGGCCGTGATCGTCAGTCAGTGGGACGTGAGCGATCGTGCGACGGCCGAGCTGATGGACCACTTCTACGCTGTGTACCGGGCCGGGTCGGCCCGGGGCGCCGCCCACGCCCTGCGGGCGGCCCAGCGGACGCTCCTCGAGCGCTATCCCCATCCGTACCTCTGGGCCGCCTTCGAGCTGATCGGCAGCGCAAGGTGAGGTCGGTGCCGACGGGGGAGCGAAGCTCCGATCGAGCGCCGCTCCATCACGAGGACTTCATCCTCGCCACGGCGTGCGCCGGCGGTGACGAGGGGGCCTGGAAGGAGTTCGAGGCGCGCCACTTCGGCTACATCCGCGCCTTCTCCAGGCGCTTCGATCTCTCCGAGGAGGCGGCGGCGGACGTCGCCGACGGCGTGATCGCCGATCTCTGGCAGCGGGGGACCATCGCTCGCTTCGAGGGCCGGAGCACGCTTCGGACCTGGCTCGGAGCCGTGGTCACCCACGCGGCGCTCAACGCGGCGGCCCGCGAGCGCCGACGGGCGTCGATGAACGGGTCCGACCGAACCGCATCCTCGGCAACCGTCCGCGAGGATGCGATCCCGACGGGCGCTCTCGATCGGTTCGTGATCTCCGGGACCGGCGGCCATGACCCCGCGGCGCGAGAGATCCTCTCGGGGGCAGTAGCATCGGCTCTGCACAGCCTGGACCCTCAGGACCGCCTGCTCGTGCTGCTCTATTACGAGCAGGGGCTGACGCTGGAACAGATCGGAGGCCTCGTCGGGCTGTCGAAGGCGACCATGAGCCGAAGGCTGGAAAGGATTCGCCGGGGGCTCCAGCAGGGGATCGAGCGCAGGCTGGGAGCGGAGGGCACCTCCTGGAGCGAGATCCGACCCGAGCTCGATCTCTCGCAGCTCGATCTCGACCTTCCTGCCCTTCTGAGCCCCCTGGAGGCGGAACGGCTTGGATGAGGGATTGTCAAAGGTTGAGATGAGTCATCTCGATTCGAACGACCTCGCGGCCTGGATCGACGGAGGTCTCGATCAGGGCAGCCGGTCGCGCGTGGAGTCGCATCTCGCCGAATGCGCGGAATGCCGCGCGCGTCTGGCCGCGCAGGTACGCGCCGGATCCACGATGGACGCCTTCGCGCGGTCTTCCCGCAAGCTCCCCGCGATTCTCCTTCTGGCCGCGGTCCTGGCGGCGCTCCTTTTGGGGTTCGGGCTCTACCGTGTCCTCGAATCGGATCGTGCCCCGGCAACCGCTGAACGCGAAGCCGCGCCGCCGGACGAGGCGACCGGGGATATCGAGACCCCGGCCGCAACCGAAGCCTTCGCGGGCGGCGAGCTCGCGGCCGATTCCGAAGCCGCGGCCAAAGCGGAAGGGATCGTGGATCGCCGGACCCCGCCGTCCGAGGAGCCCGGCCGGGAGGCCGCGCGTGTCGCCCCTCCCGAGGCGGTCCCACCGGAGAATGGCGTCGATCCCTCGCTCTTCGCCCTTCGCGGCGCGACCAGGCGCGTCGACGGCAAGGTGTTCCGCCTCCGGGACGGCGCCTGGGTCGACGACGCCCATCGAGCCTCGCGGGGACGCGAGCCGATCGATCTTCCGCGCGGTTCGGAAGCCTACGCGGCCGCCCTCTCGGCGCACCCCGAAATCGCCCGTTTTGCCGAGGTGGGTCCGACCGTCGTCGTCGTGATCGATTCCATCGCCTATCGAATCCTTCCTGAGCCGTGGCGGCCCGTAGGTCCCTCCTGAAACGGATCGGGCCCCCGGTTGTCTAAGGGCGTGCCCCCTCGAGAAGCCCCTCGCCCCGGCGTCCTGCTGGCCGCGACCGTCCTGGCTGTCCTCTCCGGGCTCGCCGCGGCCTGCCAGAGCCAGCCCACCGTCACCGGATACTGGGAGGGCAAGGGGACGGCCAGCGACACGCCGATGAAGGACGACTTCCGCCAGATGACGCGCAACTCGGAGGCGGAGTTCTGGTTCGTCGTCCGCGACGACGGGTCGGCGGTCGGCGAGGCCGAGGTGATCTACGACGCCGAGCTCAGGGTCGATAACCTGCCCCAGGTCTCGGCGGGGTTCGTCTCCTTCAACCCCGAGGTCGGCGGCAAGGTCACCGATCCCGACCCGCGCCGGCGGTTCCCGATCGTCGGCTTCTACGATGTCGAAGATCAGAAGCTCGTCATGACGGCCGTCCTGGATTCCACGTCGCCCAAGATCGAGTTCACGCTGCGCGCCGACCCCGGTGTTTCGGCCGGCATGAGCGCCAGCTCCGGTTTCGGTGACTCGTATGGCTTCAGCGGCTCGCCGGGCGCCGGCGTCATCGTCCAGAAGATCCCGATGACACCCTGGTCTCCCTTCGGCGATTCCGGAGCCGAGGTCCAAAAGCGGCCCGGCGGCCCGTACGAGGCGCGCTACGAGGAGCGCGGCGAGAACTATTCCATCCAGTGGAGCGCGCGCCAGATGGGCGGCGAGCAGCGGGAGGTCGAGCTGACCCCGGAGGCCGAGCGCGCGCTGGAGAGGCTCCAGCGAGAGGCGGGTTGAACATCGGCTTTTCCCGCGCTGACTGAAGGCGCGAAACAGAACTCGGAAGGAGGACATCTGGACATGACGTGTAGAACGGCGCTTGGTCTATGCTCGATCGCCCTTTCGGGGATGGTGGCCGGCTGCACGTCGCCTTCCGATCAGGCGGCGATGGAGGAATACGCCCCCCGCTCGGAAGATGCCGCGATCGTGGCGGTCAGTCTCGGGACGAATGACAGCGACACCTGGGATCCCTCGCAAGCGGGGACAGAGTTTTCCGCGGGGACGGACCGGGTGGCGGTCTGGTACCGCTGGGAAGGCGCCGCGTCGGGGCTCCGGATCGACAACCGGTGGTCGACCGGCGGTGAGGTCGTCCTCGAGCAGGGCGAGAACGTGAGCGAGCCGACGGGGAGCGCGGCCTGGTACCTGAAGAGCGCGACCGGGGGCGCGCTGCAGAGCGGGAGTTATCAGGTCGAGCTGCTGGAGGACGGCGAGGTCGTCGCGACGATTCCGTTCCAGGTCGGGTTGGACGCCGCGAACGTCCCGGGGATCGGCATGGCGACCGACGAGGTCGTCTTCGTTTCCGATTCAGCCGTCGTCCCGTCGGAGTCGGTCGCGATGCCGGCCGACGCCGGAACGACCCCTGAGGCAGCCGGCGAGTTCGCGACTCTCCGGCTGGGTCTCGCCGCGGCCGCGGACTACACGCCCGTCTATCCGACGGATGTCCTGCCGACCACGAACCGCTTGAGCGTCGTCTTCCGGTTCCCCGAAGGCGAGCGTTACGGACGCCTCACGGGCAAGCTGATCGCCGTCGACGTGGGCGACGAGGCACCGCCGGGCACCGAGGTCGCCGCGGTCGATATCGCGCTCCAGGGAGAGGACCGTGGCGCCCTCCACTACACGCTGCCGAGGCCCTTCCCACCGGGCGCCTACCGTCTGGAGGTCATGGCCGACGGCGCACCGTGGGAGTCGCTCGACTTCCGGGTCGCCCCGCCGCTCGAATCGATGACCGTGACGGACCCCGCGGATCTCATGCCGCTCGCGCCGGGCACGGTCTGGACGTACGCGTTCAGCCAGGAGGCCGGCCCCGGGGTGCGGCTCGATCTGCCGGCGGACCTGCAGGGCGCCGATGGCGTCTACCGGACGACCGTGACCCTCTCGATTGCGGACATCGAAGATCGTGGCGCTCACCTTGAGCTTCGACGAGGTGGGGATCTCCAATCCGAGGAATGGCTCCGCGCGACCGAGGCGGGCATCGTCTCGGCGCAGGCGAAGGAGGAGGGGACGCTGACGACGCTGGAGCCGCCTCGGCCGTTTTTTCCGATGCCGTCCGACCTGCCGCGCGAATGGGAGTATGCGATGGCGGACGGCTCCTTCCAGCTCACGTACCGGATGTGGGGGCCGATCCCGGTCGAGGGGCCGGCCGGCGAAGCGCCGGGCTACGTGGTCATGGTCCAGCACGACGGTCCCGCCGTGACGACCGTCGAGCGCCATTTCATCCCCGGCATTGGCATAGTCCGAGAGGTCATCGTGCTGGGGATGCGGGGGCGGATGCTGAGCCGGCAGGAGATCGTGCTGCAATCCTTCACCTCTGGCGGGAACGCGGCGAGTGGCGGTGGGGGGCAGCCGCGATGACGGCGGCAGCGTCGTGGCAGTCTCCTGCCGGTCAAACTCCAGCCCACGGAGGACATCGTGCCTGGTCGTAAGTGGTATCTGATCGCTGCGGGCGTGTTCGTTCTGGGCGGCATCCTGGCCGCCGCTTTTGGGTTCCTCCGGCTGAGGGGACTCGAGGACGAGATGCCGCAGGTCGTCGTCCCCGGGTCGGCCGAGCTTCAACTGGAGGAGCCTGGTGCCTATACGATCTTCCACGAGGCCGAAAGCGTCGTCGACGGCCGCTACTACGCGGCGGGGGATGTTTCCGGTCTCGCGGTCGAGGTCGTCTCGGCGGAGACCGGGGAGGCGGTTCCTCTCGAGCCCGCGGGGGCCAACACGACGTACTCGCTGGGCGGCCGTTCGGGGCGGTCGGTCCTGGGCTTCGAGATCGACCAGCCCGGAGCCTACCGCATCACGGGCTCGTACGAGGGGGGCTCAGGCCCGGAGACCGTGTTGGCGGTGGGGCAGGGATTCGGGCGCAAGCTCGTCTTCACGATCGTCGGTGCACTCGGGATCGGCTTCCTCGCCGGTGGACTCGCGATTGCGATCGCCGTCGTCACGTTCGTGAGGCGCCGCCGGGCGCGACGGGCGGTCGGGGCGACCGGCCCGGCAGCCGGGACCGGGGCGGTTCCCGGCACGGGGCAGACGCCGTGAGGCGGTGGTCGACGCCACCAGGGACGGAGCCCCCGTGACACTCGTCATCGTGACGACGGTTCTCTCCGGTTTCGTCATGTTGGTAGGGATCTTCTGGACACTCCAACGGAGGCGTCGCCTGAAGTCTCGTATTGTCGCCGATGGTGGGGCACGCCGCTGGACGATCGGCGGTCACGCCGAGTTCTCGATCCCCGCGTGGATCGCGGCGATGCGGAGCGGACGGTGGAACGGTCCGGCCCTGCCTCTCCTGGTCGCGTTTCTCGGCATGGTGGGTCTGGTGTACGGTCTGGGGACGACGGTCCTGCTGGCTGCGCTACAGGACTCCGGCCCTCTCGTGGTGGCTCTGGTCGTGGCCGGGCTCCTCTATGTGACCTGCATGCTGGGATGGGCGCTCATCGACTCGAACATTCGCGCCTCGCGGGTCCTTCGAGAAAAGGATTCGCGAGGTCACGGACCCGGCCTGACCCGAGCGGTCGTTTTCCCCGGCCTGTCGATCCTTCCGTTCGCGGTTCTCCTGCACGCACCCCTTTTCGCCCAGGCGGATTCCGCGGACCTTGCGACGTCCGGTCCCATGGCTGTCGATCCGGCCGGCTTCGCGGCTCCCTCGCAAGAGGGGTTCGAGCTCCGGGGAACCCACATGATGGACGCCTCCCCCGCGATCGAGGGTCCCGAGACCGCGGTCGAGATCTTCCTGAACCCTCCCGGCGATACGATCTATCGGATCTCCCTGCATGGCGTCACCTGGGGCTACGGCTGGCTCCCGGGCGGCGAGGCCACCGAGGGTCACATCCTCAGGGATTCGGACTGCGACGGGGATTTCGATGAGAAATGGTCGCCGACCGCGCCCTTCAGCGCGCCGGAGTGCGCGGTCACGGCCAATCCCATGGAGGAGGGGCTTTCCGAATGACGATCCTACGGTTCGATGTCGGCTTTCTTGTCGCATTTCTGTGTTTCACGGTTCTCAGTGCTGCGCCGGTCCACGGTCAGGGTGCCGCGGCGAGCGGAGCCGAGGTAGAGGTCAACGAGGAAGGCTTTCCCGTGCCGTCCCTGGAGGGCTTTCACGAGCTGCCCGAGAACCGGCGGACACAGGATACCAACGCGTACATCGCCGGGGAGGAGACGGTCTTCGAGGTGCGCGAGGGTTCGGACGGAACCGGTGTGGCGAGCGCAACGACAGGAGACGTTCTATGGGGATACGGCATCTTTCCCCAAGGCGATATGGCCCGTGGATACTTCCTGCGCGATCCCGACTGCGACGGTCGGATGACTGAGAAGCTGCCGCTGAATGCGCAGTTCAGCCCGCCCGATTGCGCCCAGGCTTCCGTCCCCCAGATCATCCTTGCGGATTTTGCGCCTGAGGAAATCGCGGTTATCACCGACGTCAGCTTGAGCGGCTATGCCGCGGAGCCACCGAAGCACTCCGATGGCCGCTACATCCTCGACCCGGCGCGCATCGGCACGGAGTTCTCCGCCGACACGCGCTCGGTCCTCCTCTGGTTTCGCTGGGATGGCGCCGGCCCGGGTACAACACCCGCCACCGTCCACTGGTACCTAAACTGCGAGCTGGGGCTGGAACAGGACGCCCCGCTCGACTCCGAAGCCGGCAGCCGCATCGTCCTGCTGGGGGGCGGATCCGATCCCCTGCCAACGGGCGGCTACCGGGTCGAGATCCTCGAGGACGGCACGCGCGTCGCGACGATCCCGTTCACGATCGGTACGCCCGAGATCCCGGCGGGTCTCGATAC